>CAZGRL010000217.1:0-5099 GCA_964528155.1 uncultured Anaerolineaceae bacterium | reverse complement strand
AAGCCCATCAGTTTGCATACGCGGCGTTCCATGTCGGCCGAGTTGTAGATGTTCTCGATGCCCGAGGTTTCTGGAGCTGGCGTGGCAAAGACCTGCGCTCCCTCTTGTTTCAGTTCGTCCAGGCGCGGGAAGTCGTCGGGGTGCAACCGGGTGACGACGGCCACACTCACCCCAATGCGCCGGAGGGCCACGCTACCGTAGTAGACGGCTCCGCCGGAGGCGATCTCGCTTGTGCCATCCACCACCAGTTTGTCTTTGGCGAAGTGGCCGATCATCATGATGTCAACATCGCACATTCTGTTTTGACCTCCAGGAGAAAGACCTACAACAAAAAGGCTTGCCGGCAGTAGACGCAAGCCTGCGTGAAACGTAATCCTATTGCACCGTTTCATACAGCGCCAGGATGTTTTCGAGCGGCGTTTCGGGCATGACATTGTTGGTCGGGGCCAGGATGAACCCGCCTCCCTGTCCCAGCACCCGGCACAGCCGTTTGACCTCGGCCCGCACCTGGTCGGGCGTGCCTTGCGATAGGACGGTTTGAATGTCCAGCGCGCCGTGGAAGCAGAGGGCGTGGCCGAAATCACGCTTCAGTTCGCCGGGCTTCATGCCTTTGGCCGATACCTGGATAGGATCAAGAACGTCCACCCCCATCTCGATGAAATCGGGTATGAGTTGGCGCACGGCCCCGCAGGTGTGGTACATGACCCGCTGCCCGTACTCTTTGGCCTGGGCGATAAAGCGCGTCAGGCTGGGCTTGATGAACTGGCGGAACATTTTGGGGCTGATCATCAGCCCGTCCTGCACGCCAACGTCGTCGGCGATAAAATAGACGTCGGTGAGATCGCCCACCGCCTCCAGGATGCGGCGGTCGAACTCCAGATAGAACCTCTCCACCCATTCGATGATGGCCTGGGCCAGGTCGGGATTCAGCGCCAGATCCATCATGAACTTCTCCATGCTACGCAAAAACATGGCCACCCGTAGGACACAGGTGGCGTTAGGGCCAGGATCACGGATGACGAGGGCGTACTCACTCAGGGCTTCGCAGGTGGGGCGGAGGCCATCGTAGTCGAACCAGTCGGGATTGGGCCAGGGGTGGGCCTCGACGTCGGCGACGGTTTGGGCCTCGGCCAGCGGCGGCTCGACGACCTCTTCAAAGGGGCCAATCATGCGCTTGCGGAGCCCCCACCAGTCCATCCAACTGCCATCGTCGAAAGTGGGCAAAGTTGGCCCGACGTAGGCCGGCCAGACGGAGCGCAAGTCAACGCCCAGGGCCTGCCAGACGCCTTCGTCATCGTGCACGCCAAAGTGAGCGCGCAGGTTGTCGGTGACGGGAGACATGGCCCACAGGTCCACCGGCACACGGTCAGGCTCAACGTGGTTGATGGCCGCCAGCACTCGTTCTTTACTGTTCATGACCTCGTGTTAGTCCGCCCAGAGCAGCGATTTCTCTGTCTGGGGGTCGAAGAACTGCACCTTGTGGGTGTTGAAGTCAAGCGTCACGGTTTGGCCCATTTTCAAGCTCAGCGTGGGGTCGGCCAGCACGTGGACGCCAGCCTCGCCGATGCGCACATCGAGCAAGTCATCGCGGCCCAGCGGCTCGACGATGTAGATTTCACCGGCGATGCCCTGGTCGGCTATCGTTATGTCCTCGGGGCGGATGCCCAGGGTGACCCTGGCCTTGCCGACCACCTTCTCGCCTCGATCAGAGGGGATGACCACATCGAAGCCCTCGCGGCGGGCGTGATAGTCGCCGTTCTCGCGGACCACTTCCACATCTACGAAGTTCATCGGTGGATTGCCCACAAAGCCAGCCACAAACAGGGTGCGCGGCTGGTCGTACAGTTCATCCGGCGGGCTGTAGGCCTGGAACTGGCCCTCTTTCATCACCGCCACGCGGTTGGCCATGGTCATGGCCTCCACCTGGTCGTGCGTCACGTAGATGGAGGTGATGCCCAGTTCCATTTGCAGGCGCTTGATCTCGCCGCGCATGGAGAGGCGCAAGCGGGCATCAAGGTTCGACAGCGGCTCGTCGAACAACAGCAACTGGGGCTCTTTGACCAGTGCCCGGCCCAGAGCCACCCGCTGCTGCTGGCCGCCGGAGAGTTGGGCCGGCTTGCGATCCATCAGGTGGCCGATACCCATCATGTCAGCGACTCGCTGCGCCCGCTGCTGCATCTCATCCTTCGGAACTTTCTTCAGCTTGAGAGGGTAGCTGATGTTCCGGAAGACGGTCATGTGGGGGTAGAGGGCGTAGCTCTGGAAGACCATACCGACGTTGCGATCTTTGGGCGCCACTTGGTTGACGACGCGTCCGTCGAAACGGATGAAGCCCTCGGTGGGCTTGTAGATTCCAGCTACCATCAGCAGGGTGGTGGTTTTCCCACAACCGGAGGGCCCCAGGAAGGCGACAAACTCGCCGTCGTTTATCGTCAGATTGATAGCATCGGCCCCCACTACGCTGCCCCACCGTTTGCTGAGATTTTCGAGTTCTACTTTCATGATTTTCTCCTCCAATAGAGAATACGTGAAACGGGATGCGTGATAAATCAAGCCCTCACGTTTCAGTTTTAATTTTTATGCTTTATGCTCCGCCCTTGGCCCCACCGCTGTAAACGCTGAGCAGCAGCTCCTGGGTGAAGATGAAGAAGATCATCACCGGGATGAGTTGGAACATTCCCACGGCGGCGATCATGTTCCAATTGGTCGGCGCGGTGTCGCTGATCATCTGTCTCATGTAGACCGGCAGGTTGGCTACCTTGCTACCCACGGTGAACGTAAAGGGGATCAAAAAGGCGGACCAGCCGGACAGAAAGTTAAAGATGGCCAGCGCGGCCAGGCCGGGCTTGATCAAGGGAATGATGATCTCCCACCAAACGCGGAAGCGCGAAGCGCCGTCAATCAGCGCGGCGCGCTCCATGTCCCAGGAAAGATTGTCGAAAAAGCCCTTCATCAACCACACGCCGAGCGGCAGATCCAGAGCGACCATCACCAGCGCTACCCCGCCGACGGTGTTGTAACCGACGAATTTGCCGAGTACCGGGATACCTGAGAGGAAGTTCAGGACGAAGAAGATGGCGATGAGCAGCGTGACGCTGGGGAAGGCGTGCAGGATGAGCGTCAATGACAGGAAACCTTTGCGCCCGGCGAAGTTCATGCGCGACAGCGCGTAAGCGGCCAGCGACGAGACGGACCCGACGCCGATGACCATGCCTATCGCAACGAGGAACGAGTTCAGGGTCACGCTCCAGATGCTGGGATCTTTCAAGAACTCCCAGTTGCGCAACGTCCACCCACCGATGTTGCCCTCGGCATCTATGGGGAACAGGCCCCTGGTGCGATACGAAAAGGTAGCGATGATCAGCCAGGCATAGCCGATCACAATGGGCAGGATGCTGATGGTGAGCAGAATGTAAGGGATGGCCTTTCCAAAGCGGCGCCTGATACCATATTGCGGATCGGTTTCAAAGGCGGTGTCTTGAGCTTGTCGAAAGGTTGTCGTAGCCATGTTGCCTCCCTCCTACAGCACGTCAATCTTGGGCTCTTCCACCAACTCGTTAAAGCGGAAGACGCGCAGATAGATGACCGACATCGTGATGCCAATGATCACCAAGATGAACCCCCAGGCCGCGCCGTAGCCCCATTGGTTGTGGCCAAAATAGGTTTTCAGGGCGCGCTTGTACGCCGTGAGGGCCCACACTTCGGTGGTGAACAGGCCCGGCCCGCCCTCGGTCAGCAGCAAGATCTGTTCAAAGGAAGTGAGCAGCGAGAGGGTCTGGTAGGTGGTCACGAACAGCAACGGCCATTTGATCATCGGCAGGATGATGTCGCGAATGGTCTGCCACGTCGAGGCGCCGTCCACTTTGGCGGCGGTGAGGTAATCCTTGGGGATGGCTTCGATGGCCGAGGTGAAGATGATCATGCCAAACGACGCGCCGATGAAACCATTCACCAGGATGACAAAAAGCCACGGTTGCTTGTAGAGCCAGTATTGTGGCTCGACGCCGAGCGGCTCCAGAAATTGGTTGATAATCCCAAAAGGGGGCTGATGGGCAATCCGTCTCCACATCAAGATGTAAATCACCGAGGGGGTGATGCGCGGCAGCAGCCACATCACGCGGAAGAAAAAGCCCGCTCGGCGGCTGATGTGGGTGGTCAGCAACGCCAGCACCAGCGCCAGGCCCACGTTGAAGAAGCCCAGGGTGAGGATGACGTACTTGAACGTGTTGCCCAGGATTTTGGGGAAGAACTTGTCGCGGAAGAGCCGCACGAAGTTCTCCAGGCCGATGAAGGTCAAAGGATCGCTAAAGTTAGAACTGGACAGGTCGGTCAGGCTGATGACGAAGAGGATGATCACGGGGATGAAGAAGAACACCATCACCAGCACGCCAGCCGGGCCCATGAAGCCCCAGGCGCCCAGCGTGGCCTTGATCTGCACCCAGCGCGAGGGCGGCTCCCTGCCCTTTACTGCCATAGCAGCCTCAGCCATTGGCATACCTCCTTTCTTTACGAGGACTAAACAGGTTGCTTGTCAGACCACCCTCCCGCAGGCTTCTAGCATGAAACCTGCGAGAGGGTCTTTGCGTTTACACCACTGAACGGTTACTCTGTCCGGGTATGCCTGCGGAACGTCTCCCCGCCGGCAAGCAGGGGGGAGGGGGAAATCCCCCCTCTCCAGCCTGCTTTTTACGGACGTCAGCGGATCACCACATTGTCGCCGAGCTCATTCTGGAGTTGGTCAATCACAACCTCCAGCGCCTCCTCTGGAGTCAGAGCGCCGGCCGACTCCACGGCCTGGATGCCAAGGTAGTAGGCTTCTGACCAGGCGCTCCAGTAGGGGCTGTTGGGCAGGAAGGTGGTGACGTCCAGCAGCGGGAGAACCTGCGTCAGGAATTTGGCGCTCATGTAGGGGCCATACTCCGCCTGGGATTTCAGGATGCCCAGGTGGCCACTGGCAATGGCGTAGTCCGTGTTAAGCTCCTTGACCGTCGCCTTGGAGATCAGCAGCAGTGCCAGGTCGGGGTGTTCAGATTGTGAGCTGACCATGTACACCAACGGGTGGGTCAGGGTGATGGGTTTGCCCGTGCCGGCCGCCCTGC
>CAZGRL010000216.1:0-5113 GCA_964528155.1 uncultured Anaerolineaceae bacterium | reverse complement strand
AGCACATCCGACAGAGGTGAAACGTCATTTGGCCAGACATCCTGAGCACCGCCGACGCTCAGGCCAGTCCCTGCAATCAAGTTGAGAGCTTGGACCGCCTGGACGGCTTCGATGCCCCCCTCCCTGGCGACGAGGGGGCTCCCGGGAAGGGCGACCGGATGCTGAGCGTTGGCGAACATGCTTGCGATCTCGGTCAGATCCGCCAGATCGAGATCGCTGTCGGCTGCCGCCTGCGCCAGATCGACGTCCGGCGCCCAGGCCTGGGCAAGCCGCACGCGTTCCGCCGGCCCCTCGCCGAGATCTGACACCAGCTTGATCAATGCCTGAGCGACGATGGGTTCGCTACCTGGTCGGAGCGGCAGCCAGCGATCGGCGTTGGCGGCCGTCATTGACATCCGAGGCTCGAATTGCACGAGCACGCCGCGAGGTTTGCCGAACCCAGCCTCGCGGAAGGCGCCGTACCCCTTCCCCAGGGCCGTGGCCGAAAGCCAGGTGGACAGGAAGTCCGCGCCGAACGACAGGATGAGATCGGCCTGGCTCACGTCGAAGCTCGGCAGACCTGCCGGCGCTCCGAGGCCGGATCCGGCTGCGGACAGCAGCGGATATCCGTTAATGGCCGTGTATAGATCGTAAACGATCGGCTCAGGTGCACCGAGGGCCCCCGCCCAGCGATGGAACAGATCGACCACGTGACCTGAGGTCGTGCTGCCCGCCCATGTGGCCAGGCCGCTCCCTGCGGCCTGCACCCCGGCAAGTAGCGCGTTCAATGCCTCTTCCCATTGAATCGGGTCAAACTGTCGCGAGCCCCGACGGGCCTGTTTCACCGGCCCCTCCAGGCGGTCCGGGTTGTAGAGGACCTGCAGGCCGGCCTGGCCCCGCGCGCACAGCTTGCCGCGATTCAGCGGATGCTCAGGGTTCCCCTCCAGCTTCACCGCGCGGCCATTCATCACGCGCACCATGATCCCGCAGCCGGCGGGACATTGACGACAGGTGCTGGCGTACCATGTCGCTACACCTGAAACCTGTTCTTCGGGGGGACGGACGAACGGTTCGAGGACCACCCAGCGGCGCGGCCGTTGACACCCGGTGAGGGCCGCCGCGGCCGCCCCGGCCGCGCCGAGCTTCAAGAATCCTCGCCGATTGATCTTGTCAGGCATGCCGCGCTCCTACTGATGGCAAGTGATACAGTCCGTGAGCCTCTTCGCCTGTGGCTGCTGCTTGTGACAATTGATGCACCATCCCATGTCCATCTTGACAACCGGCTGCAGGACTTCCATGTGAGCCACGTCGCCGTGACAGCGCTCGCAGTTCAGCCCGGCCGACAGGTGGGCCTGGTGGCTGAAGTAGACGAAGCGAGGCAGTTGGTTTATCCGCACCCACGGGACCGGTTCCCCCTTCTGCCAGTACTCGGCAAGCTTCTTCACCTCAGGGTTAGAACGCGCGATCACGAGATGGCAGCCCATGCACTTCTGCACGCTGGGCATCCCCGCTGCCGGCGAACGCCGGGCGTCAGCGTGGCAATACAGGCACGGGATGCCCTTCTGAACCATCACCCGATGGCTGAAGGAGATCGGCTGGACGTCTTTGGCCTGGGCGCGCGATGTCGCTGTGTAGAGGAAGTAGCCGGCGGCAAGAACGGCCGCTAACGCCACAACTCCCAGAATCACATTCCGATAACGAAGAACCCGCGCCATCAAGAGCCTCAGTTGTCTTCGGCGTGCCATTGCCGCTAGATCCTCACCACTGCCGAATCTTCATCCGCATCGACTCGTCAGGCTTTTCCCCTGAAATCCGATACAAGCCGCCTCGGATTGTTGCCGTTCATCTTTGGCTGTACGCCCCTGGAAGAGGTCAAGTGTCGGTGGCCATGGAACGCCGTGGGGCGGCGATCGGGGTCATCGGCCGCTGGCCGGATGAGGGGCCGGATTGTAACGGGCGTGCCACGCCGACGGAAATGCGTTGTCCGCTCAGACACGCAGCCACGCCGCTCAGCCAAGAGAAGTTGGTGGCGCCGGGCAGACGCGCGTCGTCACAATCGCGAATTGTCAAAGACAGGTGCCTGTCATTGGGAAGGCACCGAACCGGAAGATCGGTTCGTGAGGCCGTGCACGAATAGTGTACTCCAGCGTAAGCCGATCTACAAGGTCAACATTTGAGCGATCCGGTGAGAGAATGATGAGTAATGGAGCCGCCGGCGACGCGGATATTGGTCGCGAATGTCAGGGACGACGCTGTCTCCACATCTATCTCATCCAACCGGCGTCTCTGTATTGTCTGGACAACAGGTGATAGAATCTGGATCCTCCCGACCCGGCCATCCCACACGGGATTCACATTCCTCTCCGATAGGACCCGAACGCACACGCAATCGATCGAGGTGAGCCCGATGGAGTTCATGGTTGAAACCCTGGACCTTGCCAAGACGTACCCCGAAAGGAACGGCTCGGCCATTGAGGCCGTGAAAGGCATCGATCTTCAGATCAAGCAGGGAGAGATCTTTAGCCTGCTGGGGCCGAACGGGGCCGGCAAGACTACCACGATCTCGATGATCAGCGGCCTGCTCGAGCCGACGCGCGGCGATGCCCGTATCGGCGGCTACTCCATCACCCGACAGCCTCTCCAGGCCAAGGCTCTCCTGGGTGTGGTTCCTCAGGAAGTCGCGCTCTACCCACGGCTCAGCGCTCGTCAGAATCTCGAGTTCTTCGGCAAGATGTATGGGCTTGCCGGCAAGGAACTGGCGCGTCGCGTGGACGAGGTGCTCGAGTTTATTGACCTGGCCGACCGTCAGCGTGATCGAATCGACACCTACTCCGGTGGTATGAAGCGCCGGGTAAATATCGCCGCCGGACTGCTCCACCATCCGCAGGTCGTATACATGGACGAGCCGACGGTCGGCATCGACCCGCAGAGCCGGCGCAGGATCCTCGACACCGTCAAACAGCTGCGCGATCAGAGCGGGATCACCGTGCTCTACACTACACACCTGATGGAAGAGGCACAGGAACTCAGCGACCGCGTGGCGATCATCGATCACGGCGAGATTATCGCCCTGGGCACACAGGGTGACCTCATTCAGCAAGTCGGCGAGGAGGATCGACTGCTGTTCAAGGTCGGCGACGTCGTTCTCGACCAGGCGTTCTTGACACGAATCCGCAACTCGGTTGAAGGAGTCACGCAGGCGGTCTTCGATCCTCCCGGTGAGGCGGGCGAGGAGAAGGCCAACACGAGCGGCTTGCTGATCGTGCATGCCAAGCGCGGCAGGAAAGCGCTGCCGTTCATCCTGCACCTGGCCGAGGAGATGGACGTCGAGATCCAGTCGGTCGAGGTGCGCGAACCGGATCTCGAAGCGGTCTTCCTCAATCTCACCGGCAGGGCACTCCGAGACTGACATGCGCAAACTGCTGACGATCGCCTGGAGAGAGGTCTACGCTCGCTTCGGCGATCGCAACCTGATGATCATCATGTTCGCCGCGCCGTTGGCGATCTCGACCCTGGTGGGCCTGGCTTTCGGGGGCATCGGCCGAGGCGAGAGCCCGATCGAAGGAATCCCCCTGGCCGTGATCAACCACGATCGCGGGAGCGAGTACGGCGTGAATTTCGGCGATGTTCTGACCGGGTTCCTGGTCGAAGGGAGCCTTACGACCTCGGCCACTGCCTCCGCCGCGGATTGCCCCCAGCCTGCAGTCGCCCAGGAGAACGCCGGGGGCGGGATGAGCCTGACCGACTTGATCCACGGCAGCATCTTCGATCTCGAAGCGGCTCAACGGTTGATCGGAGATGGAGCCGTCGAGCCCGTATCCGCTTCTCCTGATTCCCCCACTTACGTCGAAGACGTGGCTCGAGCCGCAGTCGATCGCGGGATTCTGACCGCGGTCGTGATCATCCCTGAAGCTTTCTCGACCGAACTGACCGGCGTCACGGCCGGCGCCGGAACGAGCACTCCGGCCGACCTCGTCGTGTACGGCAATCGAGGCCGTGAGCTTGCCGTCGGGATCGTGGGCAGCGTCGTCGACGGGATTACCAGTCAGTTCGTCACCGGGAACATCGCCATCCGGGCGACGTTCGATCAAGTTGCGGCGATCAACCCCCAGTCGCTCGCCGGCGCTGGCCAACTCGACTTCGCCTCACTGTTCGCATGCGCATTCCTACCGGGAAACGACCTGGTTCGCCTGGAAAGCCTGCCCATTCAAGCAGCCTCCGAGCCGAACGCCCTGGCCAGCATCCTGGTTGCCGTGGGATCGGCTCAGGCGATGTTCTTCGCCTTGTTCACCGGGCAATTCGGTGTGCTCAGCCTGTACCAGGAACGCCAGGATGGAACCCTGCAGCGGATGCTTGTCTCACCGACGCCTCGCTGGGCCATCCTGGGCGGCAAGCTCGTCGGCGTCTTCCTCAGCGTCCTGGTGCAACTCATTGTGTTGGTGATCGCCCTTACAGCCGTCGGGAGTCTCATCGAGGGCCATCTGCTCTTCATCTGGGGGACGGATGTCGTGCGACTGGCCCTGGTCGTCATCTCTGTTTCAATTGCGGTTTCCGGGCTGGGGATGATGCTCGCCGGTGTCGTGAAGGGGATCGAGCAGGCCAACTTGATCGCCTCGGTGCTCAACATCGCCCTGGGTGTCCTGGGAGGCGCGTTCGGGTTCGAACTCCCACGCAGTGTGTCCGCCGTGTCGATCATCTATTGGGGACGCGACGCATTCGACGTTTTGGCCGCCGGAAGGGGCGATGTGACGCTGAACATCATAGTTCTCGCAGCATCCGGGCTGGCGATGTTCGCTCTGGGACTGGTCTTGTTCAACCGACGCTTTGAGTTGTGAGGCGGAACGTGCGAAAGATTCTGGCGATCATCATGCAAGATATCCGGACTTTCCTGTCCAACCGCTCCAACTTGCCCAGTCTGCTCGTAATACCGGCGGTGATGACGGTGATCATCGCGCTGGTTTCCGGCGGGGCGTTCACTTCCGGCGCGCAAGTTCGCCGTTTGGATGTGATCGATTCCGACAGGAGTAGCGCCTCGGCCAATCTGTTGGCAGCCATCCGCGACGCGGACTCCTCGCTGCTGCTCTGCCCAATGGACAACACCCCCGACGACGCCTGTCAACTGGGTGGAGCAACT
>CAZGRL010000215.1:0-5199 GCA_964528155.1 uncultured Anaerolineaceae bacterium | reverse complement strand
GAGTGCAATCTCGTCTTCCGCGCCCATTCCAGCGTGGCGCACGCTGTTGGTCACCACCTCGGTAACCAGGAGACGGAGGTCCTCGACCAGTGTTTCGGGAACGAAGGGCTCGATGGCGGCCAGCGCCGAGCGAGCCCGGCGCGGGGCCGAAGCGTCGGCGGGCAGTCGCAACTTGAGATCCGCGGGCGCGGTGTCGTTCCTCATAGTGGTGTCTTCGGCTCCATCATCCTGAGAGAAGACCAAATCCCGCGGGATTCTCTGCGGTCCAACCGGGGCGCAGACGTTTCGTCCCGCATCGTGCCGGGCTGTGACCACCTCCGGGATTCTCCTGCGGGGGGGGCGAGGGGGGGAATGTGTTTTTCCCCCCCCCTTCGCCCCCCGCACCCCCCAGCCCCCTTCCGCATATGGCCGTTGCTGGAGCGCTCCGGTGGCGCACGACCTCGGCCATCCATGCTTGGAGCCGACTTCAGGCACTGGAAGGGTTGCATTCAAGGGACTCTGCAATGGAATCGCCGTGAAGTTGCCCTCTGAGAGTGAGCGGTCGCAAGAGGGCTACCTCGCGCCATGGGGATACAGCCTTTCCCTGCGCCTTGCTTGACGCGACGAAGATGCGTGGGTATACTCCGCGATAGATCAATCCACAGCACGGGGAGTCCGGTGTGACCGGGCTGAGAGGAGGGCGAAACAGCCCTCGACCCGCAGACCTGATCCGGGTAATGCCGGCGGAGGGATCGCAAGGAACGTGGCAAGGGGCCCTCCGCCGAACAAGGTGGAGGGCTTTTGCATTGCGCGCCGTTATCTTTGCCAACGGGGAACTGAGAGACCCGCAAGCCGCCCTGGCGGAACTCGAGCCGGATGACCGCCTCATCGCGGCCGACGGCGGGATGCGACATCTTCGTGATCTCGGATTGACCCCCGGATGGATCGTTGGCGACCTGGACTCCCTCGCCTCCATCGATCTCGAGCCCTTGGAGGCAACTGGTGTCGAAGTCCTGCGTCACCCGAGGCGCAAGGACCAAACCGACCTCGAACTGGCGATGCTACACGCCTTGAACCTCGGTGCTGATGAGGTCGTTGTATTCGGGGCCTTCGGCGCGCGTTGGGATCACACGTTGGCCAATCTGCTGCTCAGCCTTCACCCGGAATTGGTTGACATCTCGACCGTCTTCGTCGACGGCGGCCAGCGCGTCTTCGTGGCGCGAGGCTCGACGCGCATCGAAGGAACCCCCGGGGATGTCGTGTCGTTGATCCCCATCGGCGGTGACGCCGAAGGCGTGACAACCAGCGGTCTGGAGTATCCCCTGAAAGATGGGAAATTGGTGCTGGGAACTACGCTTGGTGTGAGCAATGTTCTGGTCGAGACCCCGGCCACCCTTGACGTCCGCCAGGGGCAACTTCTAATCTGTGTGTCGCACGAGAGTATTGTCGGAGGAGTGAAATGAAGGAAACCTCACGCATCCTGATATTCGGCCTTGCCGCAGGCGTGGTCACACTGGGTCTATACATCCTTGCCGCGGTCGTGCGCGGACCCGACATCGAATTCATCCAGTGGAATCCTATCCACGCCGTCGTCTTGACGGCCTTCGGCCTCGCCGGCGGCGCGGCCTGGGGATCGAGGAAAGCCCTCGAAGGCTGGAAGACGCTCGAGGTGATCCTCACCGCAAACCTGGCGTTGGTCTTCGGGTTGCTCTTTCTCGGCTGGGCGTTCGTCTGGGAGTTCGTCAAACCCTTGAACGCCGTCCTGCCCGGGTCGCGCGATCTGTTCTACGGCTTCTGGTTCATCGCCTCGATCGTGGCCGCCTACATCATTCGCAAGCCGGGCGCAGCGCTGGCCGCCGAGACGTTGGCCGCGTTGGCCGAATTCCTCGCCGGCGGCGAGTGGGGACTGACGATTCTGATTTCGGGTCTGGTCCAGGGCGCGATGGCCGAGTTGGTCTTCGCCGCGGTTGGCTACAAACGCTTTGACCTTGCGGTGCTGGCTCTGGCCGGAGCGGCGGCGGGAGTCGGAAGCATGGTCGTCGACTATCTCTTCTGGTACTCCAGCCTGACGATCGGCGTGCTGGCGATCATGCTCGTGGCCCGACTCATCTCCGGCGCAGTCTTGGCTGGCTGGTTGGGTAAGATGATCGGCGACGGCCTGGAGCGCGCCGGAGCATTGGGATCGTTCCGCATTTCCTACCAGGATTGACGCACGGCGAGGCTCGACCACGGTTTGATCGAACTCGAGCACCTGAGCGTACGCTATCCGAAATCGGAAGTTCCCGCGCTGGAAGATGTCAGCCTGACGATAGAACAGGGTGAGACAGTCCTGTTGCTGGCGCCGTCCGGCGGTGGGAAATCCACATTGGCGCGCGTCCTCAGCGGCCTGGTCCCCCAGGACATCTTCGCTCATGTGCAAGGCAAGCTGCGCGTGGGGGAGATCGATCCCCTGACGGCTTCTCCCGGAAAGGTGGCAGGGCAGGTCGGGTTACTGTTTCAGGATCCGGAGTCCGGGTTCGCCACGCTCACCGTGGAGGACGAGGTCGCCTTCGGTCTCGAAAACCTGCGAATACCTCCGGAGGAGATGCCGAGCAGAATCCGGCAAAGCCTGTTGCAGGTGGGTCTACCCCAGTTCGAGAAGCGCCGCCTCGACAGCCTCAGCGGCGGCGAGGCGCAGAGGATCGCGCTGGCATGTCTGTTGGCAATGGCGCCTCCGGTGTTGGTTCTGGATGAGCCCACCGCCAATCTCGACCCGGCTTCGACACGAGAGTTCTTCAACCATCTCACCGCACTCCAGTCATCGCACACCATCTTGCTGATCGAACACAAGCTCGATGCATGCCTTCACCTGGCGGATCGCGTCATATTGCTCGACGGCCACGGCCGACTGATCGTCGTGGCGGAGCCGAGGCGTGTGTTCGAGGAATACAGGGATGTGATCGTCGAGACGGGGAGCTGGCTACCGGGCGACCTCCTGAATCCCGAGCTGCCGGACCCCGGCGAGGTGCCGCCTATCTCACCGGCGACGATGGCCGAGCTCCCCGCAGTTCGCGTCGAAGATGTGACGTTCGCCTACCCTGGCCGTCCGGCCGTTCTACAGGATGCCAGACTGGATATCCCGCGAGGATCGTTCTTCGCCCTGGTCGGGCCGAACGGCTCAGGCAAGACCACTCTCGCCAGGCTGATGATGGGGCTGCTTCCTGCTCCGGACCAGGGACAGATCCGCATCTTCGGAGATCTTCTCGATTCCTTGACCCTGGCTGACCTGACCGAGCGCGTGGGGTTCGTCTTTCAGAATCCGGAGCACCAGTTTGTGACCAACGCCGTGGGTGACGAACTCGCATTCAGTCTGACAGCGCGTCATTGGCCTGAAGCCGAAGTCGAGAACAGGGTGGCCGATCTCTTGGCGCGCTTTGAGTTGGCAGAGCAGGAGAGACAGAACCCGTTTACGCTGAGCCAGGGCCAGAAACGACGTCTGAGCGTGGCGACCATGCTGGCGGTCGGCCAGCGAATGTTGATCCTGGACGAGCCCACACTTGGCCAGGATCGGCGGACGACGCAGACACTTATGGAGTCTCTCTCAGCGCTCAACCGACTGGGAGTGACCATCTTGATCATCACGCACGACATGCGGCTGGTGGGATCGTACGCGCACCTGGCGGCGGTCTTGTTGGACGGGCGGATCGCCTTCGTCGGGCATCCACATGTCCTGTTTCAGAATGATGATCTGATGCACGCAGCCCGGTTGGCGTGAAGGGAAAGCGCGACGGATGTTCACCTACCTTGCCTCTGCGTCTCCTCTTCATCGGTTGAATCCTTCAGCCAAGCTTCTCGGCCTGGCCTTGGTTGCCGCCGGTGCCACTCTGGCGTTCGACCCATTCGTGCCGGCCGCACTCTTGTTGGGGCTGTGGCTGACGACGTTCGTCATCGGAAGAGCGCCGTTATCCAGAATGCTGCGCTGGAGCCTCCCGATCCTGCTCCTCCCACTTCCACTGGCGATATTCACTGCACTCTATGCCGATCTCAGCCGGTTCACTTCACCGACGATCTTGTGGGCGTGGGGGCCGTGGAGATTGTCTTCGGAAGGGATCCTTATCGGCATCGGCCTGGGTCTGCGGGTGTCATGCTTCATGGGCACCTCGTTGCTGTTCATCTCGACAACAGACCCGACGGATTTCGCTATCAGTCTGATCCAGAATCTCAAGGTGCCGTATAAATTCGGCTACGGCGTCTTGATCTCGTATCGATTCCTCCCACTACTCCAGACGGAGCTTGAAACGATCCGTCTCGCCCATAAGGTGCGCGGCGTTGGTCGGACCACGGGCATCGTTGGACGCTGGCGGGAGATGAGGCGCATGGCTCTTCCGCTTTTGGCGTCGGCGATCCGGCATTCCGAACGCACGGCTCTGGCCATGGACGCCAAAGCCTTCGGTGCCGGCGCTCAGCGAACTTACTTCCGCCAGATGAGGCTCAGCGTCGGTGACGGATTGTTCGTACTTGCGGCAGCGGTGTTCTGCGTGGCTGTGTACGCCGTCGCCATTCGTCTGGGGGTGGCCGACCTGCAGTGGATCCCCGGCGCATGATGTGGGGGTCTTGCGATTTTGAATGGAGTGGGGAAGCAAAGCTTCCCCACTCCATTCAAAATCGCACAAGATGTCTCTGGGGAGGGAAAAGAGGAAGCCCATGCAGATCGGTGATGCGATCACGGTGCACAAGCTCGATCACCGAGGGCAGGAGGTCTGGCGATATCCGGGGCGGCTGATCGAGCAGACACCGTCGAGTTTGGTCCTGGAGGCATTCTTCGATCGGGACAGCCAGACGATCGGGGGGATGACCCTTCGCCGCGGCGACCGATTCATCGAAACCTATTACGCCGACCGCTGGTACAACATCTTCGCCGTCCACGACGGGCGTGATGGACCACTTAAGAGCTGGTACTGCAACATCGCCCGCCCGGCCCGCTTCGAGCCCGGACATCTCTTCGCTGAAGACCTGGCGCTCGATCTGATCGTTGATCGCCTCGGACGATGGATCGTCCTCGATCAGGAAGAGTTCGAGCGGCTCGAGATCCCCCTGCAGGACCGGGAGCGGGCCATTCAGACGCTGGAGGAACTCCAACACCTGGCTGCGACGCGCGCAGCTCCGTTCATCCTCTCAGGCTGAGCCTAGTACTCTGACTCGCAATTTCGGTTACGTATTCTAGATGGCTCCGAATCAGGC
>CAZGRL010000214.1:0-5199 GCA_964528155.1 uncultured Anaerolineaceae bacterium | reverse complement strand
GGACAGGCCAGGGAGCGAAAGGGCGGGGTAGGCGAGTCTTCCCACAGCGCCCTTCGACGGAGTTCATCCCGATCTCGTCGAGGGGTTAGGCTCTTCGAGCCTCCCTCCGCTCCTCGCTTTTGATCATCACCCGCGCCTTCATCGACACGTGCAGTGTAATGCTTGCATCTGCGCTGGATTGGGGTATTCTAAAATCGCGGTGCTTATCGGGGGAATTCGGTTTGAGGGAGTCGCTTTGCTAACGTTGGAGGTCTTGAAATGTCGTTCGAGGCAGATCGGTTTTCCGGGGGGAAAGGGTCGCCTCCACCCATGGAGGAAGGTTGGTGGGCCTCCATACTCAAGGAGGATGAGGGTCGAGATTCTCCCATTCGACACCGACGCACGAGTGCTTCGCTGGGGCGTAACACCGGTCCGGGCACCGCAGAAGATTGGCAGTGGGCGAGGACGCTGTACGACGCCGATGATACCGTCACCCTGAAGGTCGTCGGCTACAACCGAGGCGGATTACTGGTCGAGGCGCGCGGACTGCGCGGTTTCGTGCCGGTGTCTCACCTGGTCAACCTGCAAGCCGCTGAGGAGCAGGATGAACGCAATCGTCAGCTGGCCGGTTTTGTCGGGCGAGACCTGTGCTTGAAAGTTATTGAATACGACCCTGAGCGCGGGCGTCTGGTGTTCTCGGAGCGCGCCGCTCTGGCCGGGCCCGGTCAACGGGAAGCGGTGCTGGCCTGCCTGGAGGAGGGGCGCCGCGTACGAGGGGTCGTCACCAACCTCACCGGGTTCGGCGCGTTCGTCGATCTGGGAGGCATTGAGGGCCTGATCCACGTCTCCGAGTTGTCCTGGGGCAGAGTGCGCCATCCGGAAGATGTGCTTGCCTGTGGACAGGAAACCGAAGCGCTTGTATTATCTGTCGATCGCGAGCAGTGCCGGGTCGCGCTAAGCCTGAAGGGACTTCAGCCTGACCCGTGGGTGAGCGTTGCCGACAGATTCGAAGTCGGTCAGCTGATCGACGGTGTGGTGACGAATGTCGTCAAGTTCGGCGCGTTCATCGGGATCGAAGATGGGCTGGAAGGCCTGGTACACGTCTCGGAGCTCGGTGACGGAGACTTCCTGAATCCGCGCGACGTTCTGCAGGAAGGAGATCGGGTAAAGGCCCGAATCGTCCACATCGACCCCGAAGGTCGCCGGCTGGCGCTGAGCCTGAGAGGGACGTCCGCCCCGGAGGAGACGAGCGAATCGAGTGAATCCGACGAAGCGAGGGCGACGATCTCCTCGTATTGAGATTGAGTTCTGCAGCCTGCAAGCCGGGCGGGCGCGAGCCGCGCCCGGCCTTCGTTTTGGGACGTGAGTGATCATGACGCGTAAGCAAACGGGTTACTCGCAAAGCCACAGCACAACCTTCGAGCAGCTGCCCGAGCGGATCTCGGAGTGGTGGTGGTCGTTCGTAGACCGCGCCTGGGACTATGTTGAAGACTTCGGAGTGCTGGCGTTGGGCGCTGCCGTCGTGGTCACCGTGCTGGGCATGGCCGGTCTGACACACGGAACGCTGGTCGATGCGTGGGTCGCCTTAATCATGCGCTGGTTGGGTTGGGGCAGCCTGGCAGTTCCCGTAGTCATGGCTGCGTCCTTCGTCGTCCTGCTGCGCCGCAGTTTCGGGAGGCCGACGCAAGTCCGATGGCTCCGGGTGATCGCCGTGGAACTGGCGCTGTTCGCGTTCCTGGGTGTGCTCACCAGTCTGGACGGGATGTCGCTGGCGCGGGCCGAGACGGGAGCCGGAGGAGGTCTCATCGGATGGGGGCTGGCGACGCTGCTGACCGATCTATTCGGAGGGCTGGGGGGCGTGATCGCGCTGGCGATCGTGACGGTCGCCGCCGGGGCGTTCGGGCTTGGCCCGACGCTCGCCCGGATGATCCCCGACGATCGTCGAACGACGATCACTGACGAGTCATACATCCCTGAATCGGTGCCGGAAGAAGCTGCCGTCGCCGTCGTCGCCCGGCCGGCTGCCGGGGCGGCCGAGCAACCGCAAATCACTCGCCATGTTCCGCGCCCCTTCCGCAAGAATTTCCGCGTCGAACCGCAAAAGGCCGAGAAGAAAGCCTCGGCCGCGATCCGCAGCGACCGCCTTCCCCCGTTGGAGATTCTCGAGCGCGGGGAAATGGTTCAGGTGACGTCACGCGAGATCAATCAAGCGGCTGGGCTGATCGAAAAGACGTTGGCGGATTTTGGGCTTCCGGCGACCGTTGTGAGCTTTCGCTCGGGTCCGGCGGTGACTCAGTTCGCCGTCGAGCCCGGTTTCATCGAACACGCTGGCCCGGATGAGTCGGTCAAGCGCCAGAAGGTGCGAGTGTCCCAGATATCGGCCTTGGCCAATGATCTGGCTCTGGCGCTCTCGGCCCCGACCCTTCGCATCGAGGCACCGGTTCCCGGACACGCGTATGTCGGAATCGAAGTCCCCAACCGCAAGGCGGCCCACGTGAGGTTGCGGTCCATCCTCGAGTCTGAGATCTTCCACTCGACCGGATCACCGCTGGCGATCGCGCTGGGGAGGGACGTCGCCGGAGCACCGGTGGTTGCCGATCTGGCGGCCATGCCGCACTTGCTGATCGCCGGCACGACCGGCTCGGGGAAGTCGGTGTGTATCACATCACTGACCGCCTGCCTTGTGATGAACAACTCGCCTGAAGACCTTCGGCTGGTGATGATCGATCCCAAGATGGTCGAGCTCGTTCGGTTCAACGGGCTGCCTCATCTGCTGGGAAAGGTGGAAACACAACTGGAGCGGATCGTCGGAGTGCTGCGCTGGTGCACTCAGGAGATGGATCGTCGCTACAAGCTGCTCGAACAAGCCAAAGCCCGCGACATCGAGGCCTACAATCGGCGGATGCGGCGCCGAAAGAATAGTGAGTTGCTGCCGCGAGTGGTGGTCATGATCGACGAGTTGGCCGATCTGATGATGATGGCCCCGGATCAGACCGAGCGGACCGTCGTGCGTCTGGCCCAGATGGCCCGCGCCACCGGCCTGCACCTGGTCCTGGCCACACAACGACCGAGCACAGACATTGTCACCGGTTTGATCAAGGCCAATTTCCCGGCGCGCATCTCGTTCGCCGTCGCCTCGTCCGTGGACTCGCGTGTGATTCTCGACACGCCTGGAGCGGAAACTCTGCTGGGGCGGGGGGACATGTTGTACCTGGCGCCCGAAGCGGGCGTGCCGACACGTCTGCAGGGAGTGTATGTGAGCGATCTTGAGATCGAGCGCATGGTCGGCTACTGGCAAGACGAGGCGCCGGCTGAAGATGTGGAGGAGACTGAGGAACCGCCGTGGGAAGAGCTGCTGGCGCGGCAGGCGGTGCTGGATGAGCAGGATGACGTTTTGGAGGAAGCGATCGCGCTGGTCAAGGAGACCGGCCAGGCGAGCGCCTCACTGCTTCAGCGCCGGCTCCGGATCGGATACCCGCGTGCCGCCCGATTGATGGATGAATTGGAGGAACTGGGCGTGGTCGGACGCCGGCAGGCCGGAGGACGGACGCGCGAGATCCTCATCAGTGAAGACGACGATCCATTAGAGCCCGACGACGAATGACGTTCGGGGTCTGGCCGTGCTGCGACCTTCGATCTGGCCGGGCCCGCCAAGCTGATGTCAAGCATATCAAGCGTAAACGCGTCTTGACGCACTCATGCGCCGGCGTTAGCATTCCCGTGGCCACGGATCAGGAGAGGTAGATGCACGCAAAAGGCACGGTCGAAGATACTCGTCCGACATTCAGCGATTTGATGCGGGCCATGTTCGGAAAGTTGCTTGAGCCGACCGCTCGATTCCTCAATCGTCTCGGCCTTGCGCCAAACACAGTGACCCTTATCGGCCTGGCCGGCAATCTTGTCGGATCGCTCTTTCTGGCGCGCGGCGAGTTGACGATCGGCGGGATTATGGTCTTGGCGATGGGGCCGATCGACGCGCTCGACGGGACCATGGCCCGATTGCGCGGCGAACGATCCGATTTCGGGGCATTCGTGGACTCCGTCACCGACCGCTACTCGGAGCTCTTGATCTACGCCGGACTGATCGCCTACTACTTGCAGCGAGCCGACAGTCTGATGGCGGCAGCCGTCTTCGTTGCCTGGGGCGGCTCGGTGTTGGTTTCGTATGTCAAGGCGCGCGGCGAGGCGCTCGGCTTCACCGTCCGAGGAGGCTTGCTCACCCGAATGGAACGCTATCTGGTCCTGGCGCCGAGTCTGGTGTTCGGCTATCCGAGCGTCGGTGTGCTTGCCGTGGCGATCTTCGCCAATTTCACCGCGTTTCAGCGGATCTACATTGTCCGGCGACAGGCGCGCCGAAAGATTGAAGAGCGCTAGATGAGTATCGACGCCTACGGCATCCACTTCGGACCGCTTTACCTTCGGTTTTACGGCGTCATCCTCATGACGGGGGCGCTGGCCGCGGCCTACGTGGCTCAGTGGATCCTGAATCGCAAAGGCGACGATCGGGAGCTGGCGTGGGACGCCCTGGTGTGGGCGTTGATCTTCGGCGTCGCAGGTGCGCGGCTGTATCACGTGCTGACACCGTCGGTGAGCAGCGGCGTGACCACGGCCTACTATCTGACGCACCCGCTGAGCATCATCGATTTCAGCCAGGGAGGGCTGGGAATCCCCGGGGCCGTGATCGGCGGCGTGATCGGGCTGTGGATCTTCGCCCGAAGACGGAAGATCAAGTTGAGCCTGCTACTCGATGCGGCAGCGCCCGGATTGGCGCTTGCCCAGGCTATCGGACGTTGGGGGAATTTCGTCAACCAGGAATTGTACGGACCTCCGACGAGCCTTCCCTGGGGGATCTACATCCGGCCGGAGAATCGCCTGAGCGGCTACGAAGACTTCGCTCGCTTTCAACCGCTCTTCCTGTATGAATCCATCTGGGACCTTGCCAACGCCGGTTTCTTGTTCTGGATTTGGCGCCGCTGGGGCGATCGGCTTCGGGGGGGAGATCTGTTCATCATCTATCTGATCACGTATCCGGTTGGCCGGTTCTTCCTCGAGTTCATCCGGATCGATTACGTGCCGGCCTTCGGGATCAACTTCAATCAGGGATTCATGGCGATTGTGGCGATCGCCAGCGCCATCGCGCTCTACTTGCGCCATCGAGCTGTCCCTGCCCCAGCCTGAGCTTGGCATCTTTCCGATGAGTAGTCCAATTGAATGCAGGGG
>CAZGRL010000213.1:3659-5201 GCA_964528155.1 uncultured Anaerolineaceae bacterium | reverse complement strand
GGGGAGATGTACTGCGGCGTGCCGAGCATCGTGTCGCTCGACAGAGTCGACTCACCCGCCTCAGCGATGCGGGCCAATCCGAAGTCGGCCAGATAGACAGCGCCATCCGGCGCCAGCAACACATTCGACGGCTTGATGTCGCGATGCAAGATCCCCTTGTTGTGCGCGTAGGCCAATCCTGCGCCGACCCGCTCGATGATCCTGAGGCCCTCGTCCATCGTGAGGGGACCGCGCGTCATCCTGGCCTTGAGGGTCTCGCCCTCAATGAATTTCATCACCAGATAGGGACTGCCCCGATGCTCGGCAAAATCGTAGATCGGGACGATGTTGGGGTGATCCAGACTGGCGACGACTTTCGCTTCTCGCTGGAATCTCGCCAGGAAGCCGGGGTCCTCCATGAAAGCCGGGTGAAGAACCTTGATCGCCACGTAGCGATCCAGCGCGGGGTGGTACGCCTTGAACACGGTCGCCATCCCGCCCTGGCCGAGCTGAGTGATGATGCGATAAGGCCCGACGTTCTCGCCGTCAACGAATTGCATGCGCTTCTTGATCCTCAACCGGAGCCATTATAGCTGAGCGATGAATCGCCGACAACAGCGGGGTGTAAAGAGGGTGTATCGCGACCTGCCATCATGCAGTCTTGGTGAGGGCGAATGGGGAAATCGTGGTCCCCTCTTCGCCCCCACGAGGCAAGCGTACCGCTAAACTGAGCTAGCCTGCCTTGTCTTGAAGCGCGGCAACCCCGGGTAGGGTCTTACCCTCCAGGAACTCGAGCGACGCGCCACCGCCGGTTGAAATGTGGCTGATCTTGTCTTCCACTCCGGCCTTCTTGACCGCGGCAATCGAGTCCCCGCCGCCGATGATCGTCGTGGCCCCACTTTCGGCCACTGCGCGGGCGATGGCGTTCGTCCCGGCGTCGAATGGTGCGAGTTCGAAGACCCCCATCGGCCCGTTCCACACGACCAGCTTCGAACCCTTGAGGGCATCGCTGAAACGCGCCACGGTGTTCGGCCCGATGTCGAGGATCCTCCAACCCGGCTCGACGTTCTCCACCGGAATGACTTTGTTCGCAGCATCGGCCTCGACGACCCGAGCGACGACGGCGTCGACGGGCAATACGATCTTGTCGCCGCCCGACTTGAGGACCTCTTTCGCGACTCCGATCGACTCGCTCTCGACGAGGGAGTCCCCCATATCAAGGCCCTTCGCCGCCAGGAATGTGTTCGCCATCCCCCCACCGGTCAGAACGACATCCGCCGTTCGCAACAGCCTTTCGACGACGCCGATCTTGTCGGAGATCTTGGCCCCGCCGAGTATCGCCACGAAGGGGTGTTCGGGGTTCTGCAGCGCCTTGCTCAAGTAGGTCAGCTCGGCCTCCATCAGGAAGCCGGCGACGCCGGGAATCTTGTGTGCCACGCCCTCCGTGGAGGCATGTGCCCGGTGCGCCGAGCCGAAGGCGTCGTTGACATACAGATCGGCCAGCGACGCCAGTTCGGCCGCAAAGGCCGGGTCATTTTCGGTCTCCTGCGGTGAGAAGCGCGT
>CAZGRL010000213.1:0-3649 GCA_964528155.1 uncultured Anaerolineaceae bacterium | reverse complement strand
CGAGAATCCCGCCCGGCCGCACTCCCTCGGCTGCCGCCCTGACTGTGGCGCCGACAGTCTCGCCGACAAATGTTACGTGTAGTCCGATGAGCTCACTCAGACGATCAGCCGCCGGCTTGAGAGACATCTCCGGCACCACTTTGCCTTTCGGCCGGCCGAGATGCGAACACACGATCAACTCCGCCCGGTGATCGACCAGGTAGCGGATTGTGGGTAGGCTCGCCCGAATCCGCGTATCATCGGCGACCTTTCCATCCTTGAGGGGAACGTTGAAGTCCACGCGCAGCAGGATCTTCTTTCCGTCCACATCCACATCGCGAATCGTTTTCTTGTTGAACATGGTTCGAACCTGATCCCTTTCAGACACAAGCCTGCAGTCGCCGCTGCTTCAGGCAGTCGGGAGCGATGATTCGCACGCCTCTTGCTGGCGGAGCTTTGCCGGGTCGACTTACGCCTCGCCGCACAAGGCCGCGGGCGAGACCATTAGGTCGGCACGCCCGCGGCCTCGATTGTCGCTCGCGCGGATACTGGAGGCAGCTTGAACGGAAGGTACGCCGACCCTACAGCGCCTTGGCCATCATCGCCGCCAGGTCAGCCGTGCGGACCGAGTAGCCCCACTCGTTGTCGTACCACGCGATCACCTTGACCATCGTCCCGCTCATGACCATGGTCGAGGCACCATCGATGATCGACGAACGTGGATCTCCCTTGAAGTCCATGGAGACCAGCGGCTCCTCGGTGTATCCCAGGATGCCCTCCATGCTTCCCGTTGCCGCCGAGCGGAAGGCGCCATTCAGCTCATCCACCGTCGTCTCGCGACCGACATTGGCCACAAGATCGACGACCGACACTGTCGCCGTCGGCACCCGCAGGGCGAAGCCGTCGAACTTGCCTTCGAGTTCCGGGATGACCTTGGCCACTGCCCGGGCGGCACCGGTTGTGGTTGGAATGATGTTCAAGCCGGCCGCGCGCGCCCGGCGCAGGTCTTTGTGCGCCAGGTCGAGGATCTTCTGGTCATTGGTATACGAGTGCACCGTGGTCATCACCGCCCGCTCGATCTTGACCGAATCGTGAACGACCTTCGCCGCCGGCGCGAGGCAGTTGGTGGTGCACGACGCATTGGAGACGATGTGATGTTTGGCAGAGTCGTAGACCTTATCGTTGACGCCGAGCACGATCGTCAGATCTTCATTCTTGGCCGGCGCCGAGATGATCACCTTCTTGGCTCCGCCGGACACGATGTGCGCGTTGGCCCCCGGCTTCTCGGCTGTGCCCTTGCCATCCCGGAAGACGCCGGTCGACTCGACCACGATATCCACGCCGAGGTCTTTCCAGGGCAGCGCGCCCGGATTCTTCTCGGCGAAAACCTTCACCCGATGCCCATCGACGGCGATGTCACCGTCGAGGACTTCGACCGTTCCATGGAATGTGCCATAGTTTGAGTCGTATTTGAAAAGGTGGGCGTTTGTCTTGGCGTCAAACAGATCGTTGATCGCCACGACTTCGAGCTCTTGCGGATGATATTCCAGAACGGCCTTCAAGACCTGACGGCCGATTCTGCCGAAGCCGTTGATTCCAATTCGGGTTGTCATAGGTAGCTCCTGATGGTTTTGGCTCAGTTCAAGCCAGATATCTGCCCATTCTTTTCGCGGGCAGGGATTTCTAGAGGGCCGGTCCGATCTTCGAGGAGGTCGATCAGGGTTCGAGCAAGCTTGGCCGAGTCGTGTCGCCAGGCACGATTCTCGTCGATCAGATCCGTAGCATACACGGGTACTGTCGGGGCTCCACCGTCAGCCGGCTCCCTGACGGGAGATGAGCCCTCGGGCAACCCATTCTGTATGCGGTTGTTGACCACCATCACATCGACCAGCCCTCGACCAACATGAGAGTCGAGGGCGGCTTGATGCTCCAGGCAGTCGTATCCATCGGTCTCACCGGGCTGAGTGGCGACGTTGCATACGTACACTTTGAACGCCCGACTCGCTCGGATGGCCGCGGTGATCTCCGGAACAAGCAGGTTCGGGATGACGCTCGTATACAGACTGCCCGGCCCGATCACGATCATGTCGGCGTTTAGGACTGCATGCAACGTTTCCGGGAAGGCTGCCGGGTTGTTCGGCTCCAGTTGCACGTGGCGAATCCTTCCCGGCATCTCGGGAATGTGACTCTCACCCTCGATGCGCACGTCCCGAGTATCCACCGCCGGGGTCTTGTCTGCGACGAGGGCCACATCGATCAATGTCGCAGGCAGGACGCGCCCGCGAATCGCCAGAACCTTGCCCGCCTCCAGGATGCCCCGGTCGAAGCTGCCATTGACCCCGGCCAGCGCGGCGATGAACAGGTTCCCGAAGCTATGGCCGTCCAGATCACCTTCCTGGGTGAAGCGATACTGGAATAGCTGGGTGAGCAGGTCCTCATCATCGGATAGCGCCGCCAGGCAGTTGCGTAGATCTCCTGGCGGGGGCAGCCCCATCGTCCGGCGAATCCTGCCCGACGAACCTCCGTCATCGGCGACCGTGACAATCGCCGTGAGATTGCTCGAGTGCAGTTTCAGCCCGCGCAGGAGGGTTGACAGGCCGGTCCCGCCGCCGATGGCGACGATCCTCGGCCCGCGTTCGAGTCGCCGATGCTCGGCGACCGCTTCGACGACATGCCTGCCTGGGCGCACGAACGGGGCAAGCAGGCCGCGGTTGAGTCGGAACACCGCAAGCAAGAGAAGCGAGATGCCGCTTGTCCCGAGCAGCAGCGCTCGCAGCCATCGCGGAAGTGCTCTCAACGTGACGACGTCGAGCCATGGAGAGTAGCTGGACGTTCGATAGATGTCGAGGAGGAAGTACGCGACGCCCAATCCGATCAGGACCGCGCCGAGGATCATCAGGCCGATCCAGCGCTTCACCCCCAGGCCCGGCTGAAGCCAGCGCCACAAGACGTGCAATCCGTCTTCCGACTTGCCGTTTACCCGCGGTCGACCGCTCGGCAGCCTCACGGGATGCACTATACCAGAGATGGAATCACCCGTCAACGAAACGCGCCTCCGGCGATCATCATCGGGTGTTTCGCGTGTGAACCGCGCTCTCAAATTGAGTCAGCGGCCTTCAATTTGGCGGCGGATCACTCAATGATTCGGAGCGAAATGGCCTGATTCCTCCATCTGCGCTGGGAGTGCGGTTTCTCCATGCTCTTTCCGCCACGTCTCGAATCCTCCCGGCGTGGCGATCGGCCGATGACGCCGCGGGCTCGAGGCTTGACCGAGCCGACGGGTGGGTCTGGACATCACCCGGAGCCCGGGCTGCGGCTGAGGTCGCCGGCAGTTTGGGGATGAAATGCTTGGTATTGGGCGAGCGGGCCGTTATAATTGGGGCACGATACTCGTCAGATAGGAGGATGGGAGATGGCCAGCGTCACCTACGACCACGTGTACAAACGCTTCAATGAAGTCACAGCCGTGAACGACATGAACATCAAGGTGGAAGACCAGGAGTTCCTGGTGCTGGTCGGCCCATCCGGATGCGGCAAGACGACAGCCCTTCGACTTCTGGCGGGCCTGGAGGAGATCTCCGAGGGCAAGATCCTCATCGGAGATCGGATCGTGAATGACGTTGCGCCCAAGGATCGCGACATCGCCATGGTGTTCCAATCCTACGAGCTC
>CAZGRL010000212.1:0-5315 GCA_964528155.1 uncultured Anaerolineaceae bacterium | reverse complement strand
GAGGTACAAATGGGAACGACTGGACAGGGCCAAATTCGAAGGGATGTTGGACGAATACTATGCGTTGCGGGAATGGGACTCAGAGGGTATTCCGACACCGGAGACCTTCGATAGATTCGGCCTCTCCTCCGAGGGCAAGGCCTTGCACGAGGAGCTTGCCAAGAAACGACCAGAGAAAGGATCGCGGAGGAAAGGAGCCAAGTCATGACCAAGGTCTTGATGATTGAGTACGAGAAGTGCGTAGGCTGTCGGACCTGCGAAATGGCTTGTTCCGCGAAACACTTGGGGGCCGTGAACCGTTTCCAGAGCCGGATATCGGTAATCAAGTGGGGCATGGAAGGAGAAGGCATTCCGATAGCCTGCTCGCACTGCGAGTCAGCCCCCTGCCAGGCGATTTGCCCCGTAACTGCCATCACCCGAGAGGAGCCTTTGGGAAGGGTGACGGTTGACCACGACAAGTGCATCGGATGCAGAATGTGCGTGGCGGTCTGTCCCTTCGGTGCCATCACCTTCGACAGTGTCAGCGGCAAGATAGCCAAATGCGACTTGTGTGACGGGGATCCTCTCTGCGTCAGGTTTTGCTCCTACGAGGCTCTGCGATACGTCGATGTCAGCGAGCAGACGCTCGCCAAGCGAAGAGACGCCGCGGAGAAGGTCAAGGGTGTCATAGCGACGGGACGAATCCGCACGGCGTGACAGCATACCTGTCATGAGCACACGATTCAAACCCCTAGTACTCATCTGCAGCTCTTTCATCGCGCCTGCAGCCAGCACTCCGGCTACTCTGGTCCGCCCAAGTCAAGGCTGCAACTGAAATCAGCCCCCGCTGAGCGCCCGACGGCTTCCAACAGCTCGTGGCCCCGGATCAGTTCTGCCAGGGCTTCGATGTCAGGCGTCAGCTCCCGGTCATGCTCCAGGAAAGCCACCAGCTCTCGGCCCTTGGCGTAGGCGGCTGCGGTGCCACGCCCCAGGCGCGCGGGTCCATTGGGACGCAAGTCGACCGCCTGGAGCGCAGTCAGCAACTCGATGGCGACGATGTGGCGAACGTTGTCCAGGATCTCCAGTGCGTGACGGGCGGCGTTGGCTCCCATAGAGACGTAGTCCTCCTGATTGGCGCAGGAGGGGATTGAGTCGACACTGTCCGGGTGTGCCAGAGTCTTGTTGTCAGAGACCAAAGCCGCGGCGGTGTATTGGGGCATCATCAGCCCGCTGTCCAAGCCGCTGGTCGGCACGAGCATAGAGGGCAAGCCTGAGCTCAATTCGGGAGTCAGCAGTCGAAACACGCGACGTTCGGCGATGTTGCCGACCTCCGCCAGGGAGATACCTAGCATGTCCAGCCACATGGCTGGGCCTTGTCCGTGGAAGTTACCGCCCGAGATGGCCTTGTAGGATCTGCTTTGGGCGTCGCCGGGAAAGATGAGCGGGTTGTCGGTGGCAGCATTCAGGGCAGCAGCAAACCGCTCACGCAGGAACGCAATTATGTCCCGGATGGGGCCCAGAACTTGAGGAATACAGCGGAGACTGTATGCATCCTGAACTCGCTCAGGCGTGGAATCGACCAGTTGACTGCCCTCGATCAGCGCCCGCATCTCGGCAGCCGTCTTGGCCTGGCCAGGCTGGCCAGCGGCCGCGTGCAGGGCGGGATCAAGGGCTGTCGACAGGCCCAGCAACGCCTCCAGACTCAGCGCCGCCGCGATCTCCGCATGGTGCACCAGTCTCTCCGCATCATGCGTAGCGAGTGCTCCCGCCGCTACCATGAAATCCGTGGTGTTCGTGAGGGACAGGCCCTCCTTGGCTTCGGGGACAAGACGCTCGATCCCAGCACGGGCCATGGCCTCGGCCCCGCTCATCAGTACGTCGCCCAACCACGCTCGCCCACTATAGCCGCCGTCGCCGTCCTCGACGTCGCGTGTCAAAACCACCGCCACGTGCGCCGACGGCGCCAAATCCCCACTGGCACCTAGTGAGCCCTTACGTGGCACAAACGGCGTCACGCCCGCGTTGAGCATGTCCACAAGTGTTTGGGCCACAACCGGCCGGGTGCCTGAATGGCCCTTGGAATGCACGTTGGCGCGGATGACCATCATCCCCCGCACAATCTCTGCTGGGAGCGGCGGACCAACACCCGAGACGCAGGCTAGGATCACATTGCGCGACAGCTTTCGCGCCTCCTCTGGCGCAATTCGCTGCGTGGCCAGCGAACCAAAGCCAGTGTTGACGCCATAGATGGCTTCGCTACCCTGCCGTATTGACTCCTCGACCCAAGTGTAGGTGCGGTGCATTCGGGCCTGGACCTCCTCGCCAAGCGGAGCGACGCCCGCCCCGTGCCGAGCGATGGCCACCAGGTCCTCGATGGTCAGCGTTTCACCTGTCAATTCTATCATCGTACAAGCCTCTCAGAATCGGTGTACCTGTCCCCGCTTGATCACCGTCTCCACCGCATTATTGCCAAGCCGGTAGACAACATCCTCGAAGGTCGTCAAGTCCCAGATCTGCACATCGGCCAATCTCCCGGGCTCCAAGGAACCGCGGTCAGCCTGCAAGTCCACCGCGCGTGCGCCGCCCACCGTAGCTGCGTAGAGTGCCTCAGCCGGTGAGAAGCTGTATAGGCGGCACGCCAGTTGCATCACGAGCTGCATCGACTCGGTCCAACACGCAGGGCACATATCCGTGCCCAGCGCCAGCGTCACCCCTTCCGCCAGCATCGCGCGGGCATCAAAAGGACGAGTGTGGCCGACGGCGAAGTCCAGCACCGGCATGACCACGCCTATCACACCCGCCTCTGCCAATTCGCGCATTGATGCGCGCTCTGTGTAGTTCAGGTGGTCGGCCGACACAACGCCCAACTCCGCAGCCATCGCCGCTCCACCGATGTCGGCATAGGCATCGACGTGGATCTTGGGCTTGAGCCCAACTCGCAGACCTTCCTCCAAGATGCGCCGCGATTCCTGCGCTGTGTAGTAACCCTCATCACAGTAGACGTCGCAGAACTCAGCCAGACCCTCCTCAGCCACCTTGGGGATCATCTCGCTGATCACCAGTTCGATATACCTCTCACGCGGCAGCTCCCTCGGGAAGTCATGGGCGCCTAGGAACGTGCTGACCACATCCATCGGCTGGCTGGATTGCAGGCGACGGTTGACTTCAAGCAGCTTGATCTCTTCAACCAAGCTCAGCCCATAGCCGCTCTTACTCTCGACGGTTGTAGTCCCATGTCGAAACATGCGCTGTACCCGATCGGCGGCACTTGCCGCTAGTTCGTCGACATTCTCCGCACGGGTCATGGCCACGGTGGCCTGAATGCCGGTCGGGATGCCGAGCGCCTGGACCTCGGCCGTTTTCAGTGTCATGCGAGCGGCATACTCCTCAACCCGCGAACCTCCGAAGACTAGATGCGTGTGGCAGTCCACAAAGCCAGGGGCTACGATCTTGCCGGATGCATCCAGAACCTCGGCTGAGGACGTGTCCACCTGTTCGGCCATCTCCGCGAGCGGGCCAACGGCGATGATCCGTTCACCGGCGATCGCTACCGATACGCCTGGTCTTCGGCCGACGAGATCGCCAGAGGTGGGTACGCAGGTCAACACTTCAGCCGCACTGGCGATGACTAGGTCAGCCCGGGGCTTGGCCACGGTCGCGGTGCTCATCTCAGTCGTCCTCTCGCGTGTGTGGGCCAAGACGATCGACGACACCCTCCTCAGGCCCAAAGGTCGCCTCTGGGCTCCACCACAGCGGAACCTTCACCTTCTCCTCGGTGAGCGGGCCCTTGCCCTCCGCTACTTGGCGAGCCAGCTCGTAGCCCGCCTGCGCATGGCGCACGACCCCGATGCCGGAGTCTGTGGTCATGCAGGCTTCCAGTCGCAAGTCGGCCTCCTCACTCCCGTCGGCGATCATCGTCACGCCAGTGTGGACAGCTTCGCCCATCGAGTAGTTGGCCTGGATGGCGACGAGGTCGGCCATGGCGGCGGTGTTGAGCAGGGCATTGAGGTATGGCCAGTCTGAGATCAGGTCGCCCCCGTCTTTCATGTTCTCCGACTCGAAGGTCGGGTTGACAATCGAGCCCGAGTCGAGATTGTCCCGCGAGAAACCGACAGGCCCGGCCACCTGGCCGTCGTGGATCATCTTGTTCACCCTCAGAGCGAAGGCCTTGCGTTCCCCGAAGCCCAGGTAGCAAACGCGAGCCGGCAAGGCCTCGATGGGAAGATGCTCGCGGGCCAGGTTGATCCACTGCACCGTCGTCTTGTCATGGGGGAACATCTCGATCACAAGGTCGTCGAGTTTGGCCAGGTCGCTCGCCTCGCCGGAGAGGCAGGTCCAGCGGAAGGGCCCCCGCCCCAAAAAGAACAGGGGCCGGATGTAGGCTGCCACGAACCCCGGGATCTTCATGGCGTCTTCCTCTGGCATGCCAGCATCGCGGCACTCCTTGCGGATGCTCGTGCCGTACTCGAACACCTGCACCCCCAGGTCATAGAAGTCGATCATCGCCCGTAACTGGCGTTTCATCGACTCCCGTGCTTCTACCAGGTAGAGTGCGCGGTTCGTCCCGCGGAGTTCAGCGGCCTCCTGCGGTGTGTGGCCTGCGGCGATGTAGGAGAAGGGGTCGTGGCACGGGCACATCTCGGATATCACGTCGGGCTTCCAGCCTATCTCAAGGGCCTTCGGGAACATCTCCGCCGCATTCCCATGGATACCGACTCCGAGGGCCTCCCTATCCGCCTTGGCCTTCTCTACTCTGTCGATGGCCTCCTCGAGGGAATCGGCTTTGATGTCCAAGAACCCTCGATCGAGCGCACGTTCGATCATGGCCTCATCCGCGTCTACCACGACGCAGATCCCGCCATGCATGGTCATGGCTCGGGGCTGGTTCCTGCCCATACCGCCGAGGCCCGCAGTGAAGTAGATTCGTCCAACGAGCGAACCACCAAAGTGTTGATCGCCCACGGCACCGAGGGTCTCAAAGGTACCCTGGATCACACCTTGTGTCCCGATGTACTCCCATGGCCCGGCGGTGTATTGGGCGAACATCGTCAGGTTCTTGTCCTGGAGATCGTAAAAGGTCTCCCAGGTCGCTTTCATGATGTTCGTGTTCGCCATCAGCACACGTGGTGCCAATCGGTGAGTCTTGAAGATCGCCACCGGCATGCCAGACTGAATGACCAGCGTCTCGTCGTTCTCCAGATTCTTCAACGATTCGACGATGGCGTGGTAGCTTTCCCAGTTGCGAGCACATTTCCCGATACCGCCGTAGACAACCAGCCTCTCTGGGGACTCCGCGTTCTCCATGTTGTTCTCCAGCATCCGCAGAAGGCCTTCCT
>CAZGRL010000211.1:0-5330 GCA_964528155.1 uncultured Anaerolineaceae bacterium | reverse complement strand
CTGTCGCTCCCCCTTCCTTCCTTCACCATTCCGTTTCCCAAGATCCCGAGCTTCAGTCTGGACATTGACCTGCCTGGTTTGCCACCACTTCCCACGTTGTCGCTTCCCATCCCTAGCTTTTCGATTCCATTCCCGAAGATCCCAACGTTCTCCCTTACCTGTCCCCTGGACTGAATCATGCTCGGAGTTGGCCTGGCCCCCATAGGTACTAGTCTTGCCGGAATCGGAGAGTCGGACGACGATCCGCAGGTCCCGGACGGCATGTCGTCCATGTGCCGAGAGATCGACCCAGTTATTCGGGATTACCACGTTGACACTGAGACGCTGCACCTATCGCAGACGACGTCGGTCAGACAGCGGGTCATGATTCGACTGGGGACTCTTCGGAGATCCTCGACGTCGCTCCCGGAACTTGGCGTAGCGATGCCGCCGAAGATGGATCAGCACTTCGTTCCCAAGGTCGTGTCAGCTGTCTATGAAGCATTGCGCCAAGAGATTGAGATCGAAAAGATTGTGAGGATCGAATCCGTGGACGTGCAGCGCGGCAACCGACGGGCATCGGTTCATGTCCGCTACATCGATCTCACGACCGGGCAACGAGAGAAGGCTACCGTCTGATGGCAAACTACACCCCCGCCAACAGCAATGAGATCCGGGACGACTTCCTGAGCGACATCGACCTCGAGGCTCGTGTGGTTGGTATCGACGATCCCCCGATCCAGCCCGGCACCGATTGGTACATTCTGGGCACCGCGATCAGCAAGGTCGGCCTCATGTGCTACGCCAACATCGAGGCCAGAGACTCGGCATCGTCCGAGCTGACGGCCGTGGGGGACGCGCTGGATGAGAAGCGGGCGGCGCTAGGTTTGCCGGTTGTGTCAGCGTCACCCGCTACTGGCCGCGTCGTGGTCAGCGTGGATGGCACCAGGACAATCGCTGAGGGGCTACAGCTGCTCAGAAACGGCGTGCGCTACTCGGTCATCCAGACCTATCCGGCAGCCGTTGACCAGGACGAGATCCTGTTGACGGCGCTGGACCTGGGCGAGGCTGGAAACGCGGGGCCGGGGTCTGAGCTGAAATTCGTCTCGCCACCGCTGGGTGTGGCGGAGTCCGTGACGGTATCCCGACAAGTACCGCTGACGGGTGGAGTCGAGAAAGAAACCGACGAGCGCAAGCGGTCACGGATACTCAACGTGAGGCGCTACAAGCCCGAGGGTGGCTCGGGAAAGATCGGACACCTTCGCGAGATCGCCTTCAACGCGCTGGCGTCGCTACAGGGTGTCTTTGTCTACTCTGCACTCGGAGGCCCGTCGTCGGTTCTGACAGTTGCCACGCGCTCGTACGATTTCGCAAACCGAAACTACACCCGCGCTCTGGACACCGCCGCGTTGGGAATCGTGAGAGCAGCGATCCAGTCACAGGTTCAGGGGGCCGACGAATATGTTGTCCGTACCGTGGCAGACGAATCGACCAACGTTGCGTTGCAGATCACGCTTCCGGACAGCATACTGATCGGCGGCGCTGGCAATGGCTGGTCAGATGCAGTCCCGTGGCCTGACCTGATCGTTGCAGACGCGGGTCGGGTTACGGTCCTTGCCATGGCCGGGAATGTCGTCGGGGTATCGGCCAACACTACAACCGAGCCAATCGACGGAATCACTAGGATCGCCTGGTGGTCGTCTGTAGACCAGATGTTCCGCACATTCACCGTGGTCAGTCACACGGGCTCGTCGGGAGCGTGGATCTGCACGGTCGACCGAAACATGGTGGACAGCAACGGTACGGGGGCTGCGGTCGGGGACTATATCTGCCCAGCCATGGACAACGCCCAGGGGTATGCCAAGACATGGCTGGAGTCCATGGAGGCTCTTGGACCGTCAGAGATGACGACTGATACCAGCTTGTTACCCAGAGCCAACCGTGAGCCGGCGCCAGATGTTGAATCCCCGTTGGCGATATCAATACTGATGCTCAAACGCATGATCGATAAGCACCCAGAGATCACGGATGCGGACTTCGCATACCGAAGCAAGACGACTCCGACGGTACCCGCTACCGTGAACGACGATCCAAACATTCTCATCACTAACCACTTCGGAATCTACCCGACATGACCGACATCGTCCCGAATGGGCATCCGGCTTGGGTCCGAGCCAATGACCACGCGACCTATGGCGGAGACATAGCCAAACGCAATTGGCAGAGTCAGGGTTCGGTCAACGCCCAGACCGACGTGGACGCTGCTAGCTTCTGCCGACTTTGCGCGGATGTGGCAGCGCTGCAGCTGGTTGCGCCATTTGCCATCATCACCTGGACCTGCAACGACTCAGGGACCCCAGCGGCGCCGACCATTACTGCGGCAAATCTCATGACCGGGACGACGCTGAGCTATGAAGGAGACGCTGCTCCGTCCGGGTATCCAAGCGGCGCTCGCAACGGAGACGGAGACTGCACGTTCACGTTTCCGTCGAGCCCCACTGACGACTACAACGTCACAGAGGAACTGACGATCCGCCATTGTCTTCCAGGGTCCGCATGGGCCTTGACGTATGCAACCTATCTGCTCAGCGGGTCGACTGTACAGGTGGCGCTCATTGACGCCACGACTGGCTCCGGGCAACCTGACGCAGCTGGCACGCTAGCGGTTTGGTGATGTCAGGATTCGGCGGATTCTGCCCCTTACCGCTTCGTCTTGGCGGCGACGCTGAGACCGGTTGGTCCGCGGCTGCTCATGCTCGTATGTGCGCGGACGTGGCTGCAGCCAAGCGCACGCTCCCGCTCGCGCTCATAAGCTTTACGCAGGTCGGGTCTGCGGCAACTATTCTTCAGGCGTCATGCATGTGGGGCGGCCTGACTGCCGCGCACCGACCGACGTATGTTTATGGTGGAGGCACCGGGGAGAGCGTTTGGACCTACGACCTCAACGCCGTCGACCCTTACGAGCAATACTACCCGGTAACTTTTCGGCACGGAGTTGGTGCTGCGATCACCGATGGGACATGCATGTCTGCGGCCGTAGATCTGACGCAACAGCATCAGATCACGGTCGCTCTGCATGACGGCGACGGGTTACCTTGTGACGGTGGAGCTACGATTGTTTTATGGTAACCTGCATTCCGGCCGGTAAACCACCGTGGACCCGCCAGGCGCGGATCGGTGACTACGGCGGGGCGCTGGACAAGCGTGACTGCCGCACCGAGACAATACCATATGCCTGGGGCGTCTACCGCGAGATGCGGGCCATGCGCGGGTCGATGTACAGCAAGTCCACGACGAGCCTGGTGCACGTGGAAAATCTGGCCATCGCCCGGATGTTCTGCGGGATTCTCCGAGCATCCGAGAAGCTCGAAACCAACTCACTCCCGACCACCGCCGTCGACAACCTGCTCGACTGGTCGAAAATCCAGGGCGTCGCTACCTACTCCGGAGAGGAATCCTGGCAGCTCAGGCTACGCAACGCGGCCCGTTACCGGATCGTTGGGATCCCCAGCAGGTCCGTAGTCGAGGATAACGTCCGGGCTCTGCTCGGGTCGGCATTTTCGTCGATCGTCTGGAGCGACGGTGGCCTATTGAGCACGCCGCCGGTCCAGACGTACTGGCCAGGGGGAGAAGCGGGACCACCACAGCTTGACCTCGGGGGCGGACCGTGGATGAGCCGCCGTGCCCACGTTCTCGTGTACGTGGCCAGGAATTTCGCGCTCAACAGCCAGGAATTTGACAATCTCGTCCAGTTTCAGCTTCGGGATCTGCTCAAATACACGCTCCCAGCGCACGCCACCTTCGACTGGGCAGCTGCCGCTACTGATGCGTCTGGCTTCTACATTGACGTCTCTCTACTCGGATTCGACGCGCTATGACATTCTCACGAGCCAAGCCTGCTGGATATTCCACCGGAGACCGACTGACCGCGGCCGAGATCAACTCCATCGATGTCAATCAGTCTAGGGCGATCGACGGGTACGCGGGTGGAAACTACAACCCGTCCGCAGTCATCAATTTCACGGGGGCACCCGGAGTCAGCTTCTACGCTAGCGCAATCGCTGCCGGCGGATGGATGAACGTCATTGCCACTGCTCGGATCGACAACTATGGGGCGATCAACGTCAAGAGCGGGGGGACCGTCAACGTCGCTTCTGGCGGAAACATCACTGTTGAGAGCGGTGGGAAGCTCGTCAACAAAAACCCGCTCATCATTCCAGCGCATCGATTTATCTGTACGAACGCGCACTGGACACAGTCAGCGAATGGTCACGAGTGGTTACAAAACAACGTTGCGGGAGCGTATGGGATCCTGACTGGCCTTGAGTTCCCAGTCGGAACCGTTATCACCAATGTCGGCATGTGGATCGATGGACAGATCAATGGGTCCGCCGCACACACTGGACTGTCGATGACCCTGCCGCACGTGACGATCCAGGTTTGGCCCTTAACCGACGGGGGAACAGATATCGGTGCGCCGACCGAACCGTTTAGCCTATTTGATACAACGTCCGTAGTTGCTGACTACAACAAACTACACTTGGTCAGTACAGACATCATCGGCGGCTTGGCCATCGAGGCAAACAAGATCTATCAGGTGAACGTCTACGGCGAAACCGGGACGGACGCCTTGGCGGACTCGTTGGGCTTCTATGGCGTCAGACTCACGCTGGGCAATCCATGACCGGTTCTAGTCGCACGCGACCTGAATGGTACACGTCGATCCACCAGGAGTTTGCAGCCGACTTGATGCATGATCATGCCCAGTGTTGCAGATGACGATCGTCGTCACTATGACTTCGCCATTCCAGCAAGCGACCTCACCTCTTCCTGATTCTGGCTCGTCGGCAATGCATCCCCAACCGTCGAGCAGTTGCACGGCGGTATTGGGAGGCAGCGAGTAGATCGTGCTATTGCAGTCGGCCCAAGATGCCCAGGTCACCGGGGCCAGATCGTCAAGCCCCCCAGTCTCGAACGCGCACCCCACCAGCCACAGAGCCAGCAGAGTCAGGACGATTAGTCGTGTCATCGGCAGGCCTCGGGATGTGTCGCCGCTTCTCGGAGGCATCCGGCCAGATATCCCTGTACATCGAACTCGTTATCATCGGTCACGGGACCGAATCTCTTGGAAGCAAGGCCGGCGCAAATCGCCGTGCAGTTCGGAAGTGTGGGCTCGTCAGCGACTGGTTCAACGGTCGTTTCGGGTGTCGTCGTCGTTGACACCGCAAAATCAGACTGGCTGCATGCGTAGGCAAGCCCCAGCGCGATGAGTGCGGCGGCGATCAAGTACGCGACGGCTTCGATTCCTGTCTTCGGTTGGTCCATGGTTTGGTGCCTCCTGTTTCAGTGTA
>CAZGRL010000210.1:1858-5346 GCA_964528155.1 uncultured Anaerolineaceae bacterium | reverse complement strand
CCCCGTAGGCGTCGATCGCCATGCCGCCGATCGGCTGCTCCTCGAAGTCGAACGCGTGGTCGGATTCCGCGGCGACGCCCTCCAGGATCAGCCTGGCCTGTTCGATCACCTCTGGGCCGATCCCGTCGCCGGGGAGCAGGACGATGCGCGCCTTCATCTCAATCGGTCCCGTCCGTCAGGCTCTCTTGCAGCGACGGATCCGGCATCGCCTCAACGCCGTGATCCACCTCCCACAAGCCGTACTCGACGCTGTCTAACAACGCCTGCCACGAGGCCTCGATGATGTTGGCCGAAGCGCCGACGGTGCTCCACTGGTGATTGGCGTTGCGCGTATCGATCAACACGCGCGTCGTCGCCGCCGTTCCGTTGCGCCCGTCGAGGATGCGGACCTTGTAGTCCGACAGATGAAAGTCGTTCACCTGCGGATACACCGGGCTCAGCGCCTTGCGCAGCGCGGCGTCGAGCGCGTTCACGGGTCCGTTGCCTTCGGCGGCGGTGTGCACGATCTCCCCATCGATGCGGATCTTGACGTTGGCCTCGGCGAACGTGCCGCGGCCCTGCCGGTTCTCGACCATGACGACGTAATCGACGAGCTCGAACGGCGGCCGATAGTCGGCTTCCTCGCGTCGCATCAGCATCACGACCGAGGCCTCCGAGGCTTCGAAGGAGAACCCGCGCGATTCGAGGGCCTTGATCCGGCCCAGCGCGGCCGAGACCTCGTCTTTGCCAAGTTCGCCCAAACCGAGCTCTTCGGCTTTGCTCAGCAGATTCCCGCGCCCGGACAGTTCACTGACGACCACGCGCATCTCGTTGCCGACCAGCTCGGGCTCGATGTGCTGATACGAACGGGGGTTGCGACGGACGGCGGCCACGTGGATGCCCCCCTTGTGGGCGAATGCGCTGCGACCGACGTAGGCCATGTGCTCATCCGGCGCCAGGTTGGCGACCTCGGCCACGAAGTGCGACACGTCATACAGCTCTTTCAACTTCCCCTCGGGCAGACAGCGCAGCCCAAACTTGAGCTCGAGATCGGGGATGATCGCCGACAGGTTGGCGTTGCCGCAGCGTTCGCCATATCCGTTGATCGTTCCCTGAATGTGCACCGCGCCGCCGCGAACGCCGGCCAATGTGTTGGCGACGGCCAACTCGCCGTCGTTGTGCGTGTGGATACCCAGCGGGTGACTCAGTTTCCCGCTCACCAGCCGTACGAGATCTTCGACCTCCCACGGCAGCGATCCGCCGTTGGTGTCGCACAGTACAGCGATCTCGGCCCCGCCGCGCACGGCCGCCCGCAGCGTTTCCAGCGCGTAGTCGGGGTCATCCTTGTAGCCGTCGAAGAAGTGCTCGGCGTCGTAGACCACCCGCCGCCCTTTGCCGGTGAGATAGCCGACACTGTCCTCGATCATGCGCAGGTTCTCATCTCGGGTCGCGCGCAACACTTCAGCAACGTGCATCGACGATGACTTGCCGACCACGGTGCACACGGGCGTCTCGGCCTCGAGCAGCGCCGCCAGGTTGGGGTCGCTGTCGGCAGGGGCCGAAGCGCGCCGTGTCGACCCGAAGGCGGCGATCTTGGCATTCTGCCAGACCATGTCCCTGGCGCGCTGGAAGAACTCGGCGTCCTTCGGGTTCGACCCCGGCCAGCCGCCTTCGATCATCCCCACGCCCAACTCGTCGAGACGGACGGCGATCCGGATCTTGTCGTCGCTCGACAGCGAGACCCCTTCCCGCTGCGTCCCATCCCGGAGTGTGGTGTCGTAGACGGTGATCCGTTCCTCTCCCGTTCTGTCAGGCACTGGCATGAGCACCCTCGTAGGCGGCGATACCCCCGTCGTGTTGGAGCAAGTATCCGAGCTGATCGACGCCCTCGAGCAAACAGCGTCTGGCGAAGGGATCGACGGTGAAGGGCAGGGGCGGTCGCGAGGAGACGCTCACCGTTTGCTCGGCCAGGTCGACGGTCAACGCGGCTGCCGGCTCGGAAGCGACCAGATCGAAAAACGCGTGAACCTCATCTTCGGGGAGCGCCACCGGAAGCAGGCCGTTCTTGAGTGCGTTGTTGCGGAAGATATCGGCGAAGGACGGCGCGATCACGGTCTGGAACCCGGCGCCGGTCAGTGCCCACACGGCGTGCTCGCGGGACGACCCGCAGCCGAAGTTGTTTCCGGCGAGCAGGATCTGCGCGCCGTTGGCCGAGGCACGGTTGAGCGGGAAGGCGGGATCCGGCGAGCCGTCGGAGAGCGCCCGCCAGTCGGCGAAGAGGTGGTCGCCCATCGCCTTCCGATCCACCGCCTTCAAGAATCGGGCGGGGATGATCTGATCGGTGTCGATGTCGTCCATCGGCAATGCGACGGCGTGAGAGGTGAGGCGTGTGAATCTCGGCATTGTGGTCAGCTCATCGACATCAGGGTGCGCGGATCGGTGACGCGCCCACGAACGGCGGAAGCCGCGGCCGTCAACGGCGAGGCCAGAAAGGTCCGACCTTGAGGACCCTGACGCCCCTCGAAGTTGCGGTTGCTGGTGCTGACGGCGTACTCGCCCGGCTGAAGTTGATCGCCGTTCATGGCGATGCACATCGAGCACCCGGCCAGCCGCCACTCCCCGCCGGCCTCGGTGAAGATCCGGTCGAGGCCTTCGGCTTCGGCCTGACGCCGGACCGACTCCGACCCCGGGACCACGAGGAGCCGCACCCCCGGATCGACCCTACGGTCCTTGAGGACCGAGGCCGCCAGGCGAAGGTCAGAAAGCCGGCCGTTGGTGCACGACCCGATGAAGACCACGTCGACCTTGTGATCCAGCAAAGGCTGCCCGGGCTGCAGATCCATGTAGCGCAGCGCTTTCTCAAGCGCGCTCCGGCGATTGGCGTCGCCTTGTTCGATTGGATCGGGAACGGGAGCCGAGATCGGATGCGCCATGCCGGGATTCGTGCCGTATGTGATCATCGGTTGCAGCGATGAGATGTCGAGCGACGTCGTTCGGTCAAAGGCGGCGCCGTCATCCGTCGCCATGCTCTTCCAATACTCAATTGCTCGATCCCATGCTTCGCCTTTGGGAGCGAACTCGCGGCCGGCGATGTACTCGAACGTCGTGTCGTCGGGCGAAACCATCCCCGCCCGGGCGCCGGCTTCGATCGACATATTGCAGATCGTCATGCGCGCTTCCATGTCGAGCGCCCGGATCGCCGACCCGGCATACTCGAGCACATAGCCGATGGCGCCGTTCACGCCGATCTTGGCGATCAAGGCCAGGATCATGTCCTTGGCGGTCACGCCTTCGGCCGGTGTGCCTTCCAATCGAACCTCATACGTCTTCGGCCTGGCCTGCAACAGACACTGTGTTGCCAATACGTGCTCGACCTCGCTCGTCCCGATCCCGAAGGCAAGCGCGCCGAAGGCGCCGTGGGTGGAGGTGTGACTGTCACCACAGACGATCGTCATCCCCGGCTGCGTCAGTCCCAGCTCGGGGCCGATCACATGCACGATGCCGCGGCG
>CAZGRL010000210.1:0-1758 GCA_964528155.1 uncultured Anaerolineaceae bacterium | reverse complement strand
GACTTCATCGGCGGGTCACCGGCTGGTCCTCTGCGACCAAGGCCATCTCGGCCGAGCCGGCGCTACCCTCGGCGGTCAGCATCTTGTTCAGCGCCGAGATGTAGGCCTTGACGCTGGCGACGATGATGTCGGTGTCGGCGCCGTAACCGCCGTAGGTGCGCTGTCGTTCTTCGCCGCCCTGCGCGTGGGTCGACGTGGCGCCGTCCAGCGACTGGATGCGCACGCTGACTTCGCCCTGAGCATCGATCCCCTCGGTGACCGCGTGGACCGAGAATTCCAGTAGCTTGTTGGGCGCGCGCACGATCTGATCGATGGCTTTGTAGGCGGCATCGACCGGCCCGGTCCCGATTTCGGCCTGAACGGTGACGTTCCCGTCGGGTCCGCGCAGACGGACGGTCGCCGTGGGCATGCCCATCGTTCCGCAGGTCGCCTGCAATCCATCCAGGCTGAAGAACTCCTTGGGCTGGTAGAGCTCGTCGGTGACCAGCGCTTCCAGATCGGCGTCGGTCACAAGCTTCTTCTTGTCGGCCAGGTCCTTGAAGCGCTCGAAGGCCCGATCGAGCTCGGCCCCGTCGAGGGGGTAGCCGAGCGACTCCAGGTGGGCGCGGAACGCGTGCCGGCCGGAATGCTTTCCCAGGACCAATCGGCTCGAGCTCAGCCCGACCGTCTCCGGACGCATGATCTCGTACGTGGTGTGATGCTTGAGCATCCCGTCCTGATGGATACCGGCTTCGTGGGTGAAGGCGTTGGCGCCGACGATGGCCTTGTTGGGGGCGACGGCGATGCCGGTGTAGGTGCTGACCAGACGGCTGACGCGCGTGATCTGGGTGGTATCGATCGAGGTTGCCAGCCCCAGTGACAAACGGCGCGTGTGCAGCGCCATAACGACCTCTTCGAGCGAGGTGTTGCCGGCGCGTTCGCCGATCCCGTTGATGGTCACCTCGGCCTGACGCGCTCCAGCTTTGATCCCGGCCAGCGTGTTGGCTGTCGCCAGACCGAGATCGTCGTGGCAGTGAATCGAGAGGACGACGTTCTCGATCCCGCGGACGTTCTCGACGATCCCGCGGATGAGCTTCCCGAACTCGTCGGGCGTAGTGTAGCCGACCGTGTCGGGGATGTTGAGGGTTGTGGCGCCGGCCTTGATTGCCTCCCCCAGAACGACGTACAGGAATTCGGGATCGCTGCGACCGGCGTCTTCCGGGCTGAACTCGACGTCGTCGCACAGGCTTTTGGCGTAGGTCACCATCTCCACCACGCGTTCGACGACGTCCTCTGGATCCATGTGGAGCTTGAGCTCCATGTGGATCGGTGAGGTCGCCAGGAAGGTGTGAATGCGCGGGCGGGCGGCGCCCTGGACGGCCGTCCAGGCCTTGTCGATGTCGTCGCGGGTAGCGCGCGCCAGGCCGCAAATGATCGGCGGCTGGCCGTTCGGCCCGGGCGCGTGGCCGACCTCATCGGCGATCTGGCGCACGGCTTCGAGGTCGTCGGGGGAGGCGGCCGGGAAGCCGGCCTCGATGATGTCGACGCCGAGGCGACCAAGGGCGCGCGCCACCTCGAGCTTCTCGGAGGAGCTCATCGACGCGCCGGGGGATTGCTCTCCGTCGCGCAGGGTGGTGTCGAAGATGCGCACGAGGTCTTGGTCTGGTCGGACGGTGTCAGTCACGTGTGACCCTCCTGGTTTTGGATACCCCCAACCCCCGTACCCCCATACCCCAAAGCGTGTGAATGAAATTCCAGACCCACCACAAAAAAAACCAT
>CAZGRL010000209.1:0-5367 GCA_964528155.1 uncultured Anaerolineaceae bacterium | reverse complement strand
CCGGTTGGTCGCTTTGGTTCGGGACAGGTAGACAGGAAATGGCTTGAGTTGTCGCGCAGGGCAGGGTTGGCATGTCAGGATTCGTCGCGTCGGATGGGTGAGTCACGACTCGGCTAGGAAAGTCGCACAGGGTTGGCAGGGTGCGCCATGATACGGTGAGTCGCATTGGGGCGAGGGTGGCAAGAGTCGACACGTCGCGTTGTGTCGGTTCGTTTCGAACTGAAGGGGCTTGGCTTGTCGCAATGGGTCGACCGGGCTTGGCTTGTCGCAATGGGTCGACCGGGCTAGACGCGAGTAGTCGCGTCGGATGGATGGGGTATGAGCTGGTCAAGCTGGTCAAGCTGGGCTGGATCGGTGTGGATTTGGCACGTCGCGTTGGCACGAATAGACCGGGCGGGACCCGGGTCGTCGTATTGGTTTGGTTGGGCCAGGTGCGCGGCGGCACGATTTGTCACCCTGCTTTGGCCAGTTTCTTCGGCTTGGTCTCGACCCGTTCGAAGCCGACCACATCGAACTTCCCGCGACCCTGACTGCGATCCGAGCCGAGCCCGTTCTCCTGCGCCAGTGTCAGCATCTTGACGATCTCAGCCTCGCCAACGTGGCGCTTCTCTTGTGCTGATGTTGTCAACACCCAGACCTGAAACACGATGTCGATACCAGCAACATAGTCGACGCGCTTGATTGCAGACCGCGGCCCCTGCGCCGTCGTCACGTGGATCGCTTGCTCGTCGAATCCGTCGGGCTCCCGCTTATCGAGGTAGATGCGCTGGCCGCCATCATGCGCCTTGATCTCAAAACCATGTTGCAGGATCTGCTTGCTTCCGATCTTCTGCGTCGTGATCCGTAGCAGGCTCGCGCACTCCTTGAACATGGCCTTGACCTGCCTGGACTCGATGAACAAGCCCTTCTCGGAATCGCGAAAGAAGCCGTTCCATGACTTCTCGGCGACATCGTCGAGCATTGCCGCCATGGCTGCCTCGGTCAGCTCCTCGGACTTCTCATCCTTGTGCTTCGTGCCGGCCTCGACCCAGGAGCGGATCAGGTCCTTGTTCTTTGGAATTCCGCCGCAGAGTTTGTCACGAATGCGGAGGGTCACTTCGTACACATCATAAAGGTCGATTGCTTCGAACATCACTTCTCTCCTCTTGGGTTGTCTTCGCGGTACTTGTCGGCCGCATCGTCTGTTTCTTCCTCCACCCGCTCCAACTTCTCGGCGATGGTGGGCTCTTCCGTGACCCGGCACCCGATCGGGCGCAGTCGCATCGTCGCGGTCCAGCGCTTCACGTTGTCGCCCTGGTCGGGTTCCGTGCTGACGGTGATGAGCTTCCGGGCAGCGTCGATCGGTGACTCGCGCGGGGCGTCTGTTGGCCAGGCGTCGATTTCGTCGGCGAGTAGCAACAACTTGTCGCGCGCCTCGACTCGCGTCATGCCGAAGTCCAGCAGTGTCACGCCCTTGAGCAGATGCATCCTGGTGCCCGCCTCCCGTGCGGCCCTTGCAGCCATCGCCTGATAGGTGCCAGCGCCGAAAGCTTCATCCGCGTCAACCTCTTCACGGCTCCCGTCCTTGTGGATGATCGTCACCATGCACGGCGGCTCCGGTTCCCTCGGCGGCTCCGGCGGCCTCACCCCTGCCCGTTCGATGGCGTCGATCCGTTCCTGCTGCTCCCGGGTCAGCATGCGCGGTGCCAACTCCTGCAGGACGCGGATCAGTTCCTCGACCTCCTCGCGGTTGTCCAGGACCAGGGCGGGCCCATCGTCGTCGCGGTCGGTGCCGATGCCGAGCCAGGTGCCGCGGTAGCAGACCTCAACTGGCATGCCCCAATCGGTCGCGGTCTCGATGTCTCGCCAGTCGTGCGCGGTGCGGGTCATGAGTCTCCGTCCCCTTTCTTGGTCGCTGGCCAGGCGTCGATCTCGTCAAAAAACATCGGCTCGCCGGTGAGCTTGACCTTCTCGAAAGTCCGGCCGCCTTCGATGGGCATCAGAAAACCGGGGCCCGACCACGCCAACGGCTTCCTCTCCTCCCACTCATCGCAGCAGTGGCCGACGCTGGTCAGAACTACACCGCCGTCGATGGCGCGCTGCCGTTCGCTGAGTAGGGTGCAGATGTTCTTGCAGTGCGGCGTGATGCTGTCCCACGGGTGGAGGTCCCAATGCCGACAGGTTGAGCAGCGGCGGGCGATCATCACATTGCCCTCCGTCTATAAATCTCCGACCTCAGCACGGCGCGGCGGAACTCGGGCGGGTTCAGCCTGGCAGCGATACTGACGAATGATTGCGTGCACGGGAATGCTGCTGCCATGAGTCGGACGAAATCCCGCATCCCCGCGATCCCGTTGACAACGATCGGAGCGGGGCAGATGCGATCTTTGCGTTCGAGAGTCCAACGCAGATCACCAATCGGATCTGCGGTCGCTCCGTCACTGTCCCAAACGGTCATGAGAACGATCCCTCCACCAGATCCCAAGTCCCCTCACCGTGCGCCGCGCAACTCCTGCCGACCCGGTGGCGCAGTAGGTTGTTGGGGCCCGGCTCCGCGTACTCCCGCTCGTGCCACGTGCAGGAGTCGAATGCTGGACCGCCTTCTAGATGACGGTCCGTGATGATCTTCAGCATCGCTTCCGGCGTCTGTTCGCGACCGTATTCGTCATCGATGTGTCCACCCTCCGCCCACTTGCGTTTCCAGTCGTCCAGCGATTGGATCTCGTCGGTGACATGCAACGTGAAGCACCAGCCGGCGCTGCTCTTGCCGATGTGGATTCGTTCGCCCTTGTCGCAACGGCCGCAGTGTGGGCAGTGATTCGTGTCGGGTGCGTGGTAGTAGTAGTTCGTTCCCATCAGCGTCCCTGCTCCTGTTCGAGTTCGCGGATGCGGTACTCGTTGCCCCAATACATACCTTCAAGATCCGCCATGACGCGCTCGTATGCCTCGCTGGTTCCATACATCCACACGGTCAATTCCGTCCGATACTGTTGGAAAATGCACCAGTCACGAAAGAGCAGGCGTTCTGATAGGCGCGTCACGGCTCCCCCGCATCCAGCCCGAGCCGCTCCTCGATTGCTCGCAGGCGACGGTCGAACCACACCAGTGCGATCTCGGTGGCTATCCAGGGTGCGCCGCGGGCCCAATGAAGTCCCGGTGGTAGAGGCAGCGTGTCGTCGGTTTGCCGAATCTTGCACCGCGCCTTTTCACTGACGCCACGCAGCCAAACCCTCGGATCGTGGTTGCTCACGTTCCCCGCCTCCCTCGCACGTCCAGCACGATCAACACGGTCATGCCGACGGCGCCGAGAATCCAGATTACTAGTTGGGGAAGAGTCATGCTCCCCACGCTTCCTTGAACCGGCGCCAGTTCCGCAAAGCCTCGTCGAGAGCACCGCGAAGTCCGTCATAGGTCACAGCGGCGCCCTCTGCCTTTCCGATCATGCCATCACTCTCGATCGTGGCGGAGCAGTAACCGTTTGCCTTACTGTGCACCGTAACGAAGACATCTCGCTCCTCGTCGAAAATGCCCCAGGTCCTACCAACGCGCGCTCCGCTGGCGTCGGTTTGAATGGTCTCAGTTTCGAGGGTCCTCCCATTCCAGTCGATGAAGTCGCGTTCCAGGATGTTGTCTGATTCGTCAGTCATGACTTCGGCTCCTCTTTCCTTCGCCGGTCCAACGCGGCGAGCCCGCTTCGGATCTCGCGTTCAAGACTCACGCCCGGAGCCTGACGCAGCATCGCCTCCAACTCCTCCCGCTTCAGCCGAACCAGGGTCCCGTTGACGAACCGGTCCGCATTCTGGAATGCCTCTTCCCAGGTGTCGCCGGTGCCTATCGATGAGCCGCAACGGCCGAAACCCCCACCCGTATCAAACTCAAACCACCGACACACAGCAAACCGCTGCCGCAGGTCCGGCGCGTCTGGTGGCCAGGTCATCGCCGTATCTGTCTCCTTGTCGGTGACGTAGGCGCGCGGCCCGTAGAGTTCCTGTGCCCGCTTCAGTGCTTCCGCTTCGGTCATGGTTTCACCTCGCCTTCCTTCCTCACTGCTTCAGTCACGCTCGCACCTCGACATACACGAACCCCTCGCCTCGTTTCGCCGGCTCCCACCACGTCCACAAGTCGCAGTGCTTCAGGTCGTCGTCGACCAGCAACCCGAGACCGCCATGCCCCGGCGTCAGGACGTCCACCGGCATCTTCGCCCAGTCCGCGCAGGGGTCAGGAGCACGAGTCGAGAACCGCACGCAGTGGACCTGCGGGCGGCCCGGCAACGGATGTGCGATCCGCTGCAGTCCCTGCCGCATTGCCTGCTCCTGCATCGTCTTCCGGATCCGGGACTTGTCGCGAGCGTGCTGCCAGCGTTGTGCGTCCCGGACCCGGTTGATCGACTTGCACCATTCCAACGGGAGCACGAACCGCGCCACACACTGACCCCGCGGCTCGACCCGGCGCGAATACGGACTCGCAGGCGGACGACTCAAGATGTCATCAGCGCGGGCCAGGCAGTCGTGCCAGGAGGGTACCAACGGGGTCGGGGTGATGTGGCGGGCAGGTCTCACGTGATGGCTTCCTCGATGGTGTCGGCGTCGTTGTCCGCCGCGGCTTCGAGTTCAAGCCGCTCCTGTGCTTCCTCACGTTCGGCTATGGTCATCGCCCGCTTGTCCAACACCTCACCGGTGTCGCGTCGGCTGATTGTGACCGTGTAGTCCCGGAAGTCGAAAACCGCATCGCAAGGGACGTCGCGATATTCTGCCTTGTCGCGGACGTGCCCCATCATGGCGCGGTGTTCCGCTTCCAAGGCGTCGATGTCCGCCTTTGCCTGCTTCTTGGCGTTGTCGATGCTGGCCTGTTTCGCATCGATCTCCAGGATGATGTGAGAGGCGCGATCCGCTCGTTCCAAGACCTCCGCATCAGTCAGGGTACAACGCACGTTGCGCGTCGTCTGGACCGTTTTGGTGTGGGTGTCATCGCCGTTGGTCTTCTTGCTCGGCTTCGGTTTTCGTTCTCGTGGTGCCATTCTCATCTCCCTCTCAACTACGTTGCGGATCTCGTGGTCGCGTTGCCGCTGGCTTCGGTCCACCCGCTGGGCGCGCCGCCAACTTGACGCCACCGCTCACGGTTGCGAGTTGCTCTTCATCGAACGTGACCGTCTCCTTGACCGTTCCGTCCTTGTTCAGCGCTTGCGGTTGAACAGTGTAGCGAATGCAGCCACTCTGCCACTCGGTCCGCGCAATCACAATTCCGGTGAACCCCGTGATCTTGTCCTTGACCTTCGCACCCATTGCGATCGCGAAGGGTCCCGTTTGCTTTCTAGTTGCCATTCTCATCTCCTTGTTTCAGTCCTCGCCCGCGTGATGGGGAGGGGTTGTCAATTGTCGTCCCTGTTCT
>CAZGRL010000208.1:0-5387 GCA_964528155.1 uncultured Anaerolineaceae bacterium | reverse complement strand
GGCCAAGCCGACCCGCATTCAATTCCGGGATTCATCCCCCTCCCCAGGCCATTGATCATGTCGGATTTGCGAGCTGCAAGCCTGGGGAGGGGGCAAGGGGGTGGGGCCTAAGCTCCGAGTGACAACTATTCGACCTCGAGCCGCGGCAGGCCCATCGCCTCCCGCACAAGCCCCATCGTCTCCCCGGCCTCACGGCGCATGCGCCGTGTCCCGGCCAGGAGAATCTCCCTCACCAGATCCGGCTGGGCGACGTACTTCTGGCGTCGTTCGCGAATCGGATCCAGGAACTCGTTCAGGGCACTCGTCAACTTCTGTTTGACCTCCACGTCGCCGACCTTGCCCTCTTTGTAGCGGGCCTTGAGATCGTCTACCTCATCGACGTTCGGGTTGAAGGCGTCGTGGTAGATGAACACCGGGTTGCCTTCCACCCGACCGGGGATGTCGGCCCGGATGCGGTTGGGGTCGGTGTACATTCCGCGGACCTTCTCGGCCACGGTCTGGGCGTCATCCGCCAGGAAGATGGCGTTGTCCAACGACTTGCTCATCTTGGCCTGCCCATCCGTCCCGACCAGAGTCGGCACGTCTCCGATCAGAGCCTCAGGCTCGGGGAAGACCTCCCCGTAGAGCCGATTGAATCTTCTGGCGATCTCGCGCGTGACCTCCACGTGTGACTCATTGTCCTTACCGACCGGCACAAGATGCGCGCGCGGCAGCAAGATGTCGGCCGCCTGCAGGACGGGATAGCCCAACAACCCGAACGGCATCGACTCGAGATTCGCCGACTGGGCCATATCCTTCAACGACGGGAGCCTCTCCAGGCGTGGCACGGTCACGAGCATCTCGAAGATCAGGTTGAGCTCGTACGTCTCGGGGATCGCAGACTGCAAGAAGATCACGCTCCGCTCGGGGTCGATCCCCACCGCCAGGTAGTCGAGCACCATCTCGTGGACGAAGCTCTCGATCTGGACGAGGGCATCCTTGTCCGGCTTGGTTGTCAGCGTATGCAGGTCGGCAATGATGAAGAAGCACTCGTACTCGTCCTGAAGCCGGATACGATTCGCCAGCGAGCCGACGTAGTGCCCCAGATGCATGCGACCTGTCGGTCGGTCGCCGGTCAGGATGCGCTTCTTGGTTGGTGCCATGGTGCTCTCCTCTCCGGTCGGCCAACGCCCCCCGGCCGGGCTGCTATTGTGTGAATCAAATCGCCCATCCCTCATGGGGACGGGCGTACCTTCCCGCGGTGCCACCCCGCTTAGGCCTGACGGCCTCACTCATTGCGATCCGCGCGGTAGGCGATGGATCGCCCGCCGGGTAACGGTGGCGGGCCGGCGCGGGCTAGTTGGCGGTTTTCGCCGTTCGCCCTGCGGCTCCGAGGTCCATTCAGCGCCGCCCGCTGGGCGAGGTTTCCACCATCCCTCGCTCGCTGTTCCGCGTCTGCGGCGGCTACTCGTCCTCTTCTCAGCCTTTGATCTGTGCGTCTTTAGGCGAAGTATAGACGCAGCGAGAGGCTGTGTCAACGCGCCAGCCGCGGATTGGTGGACCTGCTTGGCAGTGTGCTTGACATCAGCCCGATCCGCATGTATACTGAAATCAAAGTACTCTGTTTTTCAGAGTACTACGCTCTCAAAAGTATTCAGGAGATGGGTCATGTCCACCCCGATCAGCTTGAAGCAAGCCGAACGCAAGGCCTTCCGTGCCGCCTATGATGACGGGCTGTGGGATATCTTCATCGCCTGCGTCGTGGCAGAGTTCGCAATTGGGCCATTCCTCAGCGTACCGCTCGGGGACTTCTGGAGTTCGGTCGTCTTCCTCCCCTTTTGGGTTCTGGCCTTTCTGGCCATCAGGTTGATTCGTAAGCATGTCATCATGCCTCGGATAGGGGAAGTCAGATTCGGTCAGGCACGCCGAGCGAAACTCTGGAAATTCACCCTGGCGATGCTCGCCCTCAACGGCGTGTCGCTTGTTGGAGGCATCCTCGCCGCGTTTGGCTTCGGCATTCTCCCCGGCTGGGTCTTCACTGCCATCTTCGGACTGATCGTGCTGAACGGATTCTGCTTGGCAGGGTACCTGCTGGAGTTCCCCCGCTTGTACGTCTATGGCGTTATGTTGTTCCTTTCACCCTTCGTGGGCGAGCTGCTCTACATCTACGCGCACGTCCCGCACCATGGCTATCCAGTGGCTTACGGCTTCACTACGCTTGTGATCCTGGTGATCGGCCTGGTGACGTTCTTCAGGCTGCTCCGCGAGAACCCCCCCATCTCGGTCGGGACGATGTCATGAGTAAGGGCGGGAGCGATACACCAACCGCTTCCGTGGATCTCCAGCCACTGGCCGACATCGACCAGATCGTCCACGCATCTGCCCGGCTGATGATCCTCTCTTACCTCTACGTCGTCGACAGCGTCGACTACGTCTTTCTTGTGCGTCTGACCGGCCTCACCTGGGGGAACCTCTCCACACACCTGACCAAACTCGAGCAAGCAGGATATGTCGAGATCGCCAAGGAGTTCAGGGGTAAGAAACCTCACAGTGTCATCCACTTGACGGACGCCGGGAGAGCAGCTTTCCGCGTGTACAAGAAGAGCATGCAGCAGGTCCTCGACGACCTGCCTGACTAGACGCCTAACGACCTGAATGCAGCAGGCCCCCACCCTTCCGCCCCGAAGGAAGATCGCGTGGAGGCCTGTCTGATTCCGCGACAAGATCGGCAGCTAAAGGACAAGCTACGTGGCGATGTCTTCGTCTTCGTCTTCGTCCTTGCGACCGCCCCGAACCCGGACGGCGCCACCTCCACCGATCCGTCCTTCGGGATCCGATGGTCAGACGGGAGACCGAGCCTGTTCGGCGATCCGCAGCATAGCCTGAAGGCTACGCTCGACGTCGTCGTCGGTCGTCGCCCAAGAGGAGACGCTGATCCGCATCGCCGCGTGGTCCTGCCACACCGTCCCGCCGCACCAGCAGGTCCCATCGGTCTGGATGGAGGCGATCACGCGCCGAGTGACCTCGGGTGATCCGAAGGAAACCAAAACCTGATTGAGCACCACATCATTGAGCACTGGATAGCCCGCCTGCTGAAGCCCGGCGGCGAACCGCTGCGCGTGTTCGCATGAATGATTGACCAATTCGGCCAGCCCCTGACGGCCGAGTGAACGCAGCGCGGCCCAGATCTCGATCCCGCGAGCCCGGCGCGACATCTCCGGGACGGACAGATGCGGATCGCGCGTCTCACCCTCGACAAGGTAGGCGGCGCTCGCCGCCATTGCCGCGTTCAGACTGCGCTTGTCACGGACGAAGACCAGGCCGCTGTCATAGGGTACGTTGAGCCACTTGTGAGCGTCGGTTGCCCATGAGTCGGCGGCGCCGATGCCGCCCACCAGGTGGCGCCTCGAGGCAGAGGCGGCCGCCCACAAACCGAACGCACCGTCGACGTGCACCCAGGCGCCCGAGCCGCGCAGCCGCGCACAGATTTCACCGATCGGATCGAACGCGCCGGTGTTGACATTCCCCGCCTGGAGACAGACCAGCGTCGGACCGTTGATCGCCGGGAGTTCGTCGGCGATGAAGCGTCCCTGACCGTCGGCCGGGACGCGGACAACCCTGTCCCTGCCGAATCCGACCATGCTGAGCGCCTTGAGAAGGCTGACATGGACCTCATCTCCGACGATCACGGTGATCGGCGGCGCGCCGAACAGGCCCTGGGCTTCGACGTCCCAACCCGCTGTCTCGAGCAGCGCGTGCCGGGCCGACGCCAGCCCGGTGAAGTTGGCCATGGTGGCCCCACTGACGAAGCCGGCCTCGGTTCCCGGGGGCAGACCAAAGATGTCGATCAGCCAGTCCCGGCAGACCTTCTCCAGGGCCGCGCCGACAGGCGATGCGACTTCGCCCCAGGCGTTTTGATCCCACGCACCGGCGAGCACGTTGGCGGCTAGCGCCGCCGGGAGCGAACCACCGATGACGAACCCGAAAAAGCGCCCTCCGGCGGTAGCCACGGTAGCCGGCGATCCAAGACGGTCAAGTTCCTCAAGGACCTGCGTCGGACCGATTGGATCCTCTTGAAGAGGATGGAAGAATCCTTCGAGCGCTTCAAGATCGGACGATAACGGTGCCACCTTTCGGGCTTGAAGTCCCTCGAGGTAGCGCGCCGCCCTGCCAGCAGCGTCATTGAGGAGTGATTGCATGGTCGTGCCTCACCGCGTAGAGGATGGAAGAGATTATCGCACAGGAGCGGGCTCATTCATTGCGGATGGTTTGTTGCTGGCCGACACGGGTGGGAGTTCTCAGGCCCCCACCCCTGCCCCTCCCCCGTCGTCCTTCGACTTCGCTTCGCTCCGCTCCCTGGCCTGCGGTCTGGGCAGGCAGGATGACGGGGGAGGGGAATAACAATCGAAAGAGATGGAGCTTCAGCTTCGCTGAAGCTCCATCTCTTTCGATCATTCTTGCGAAGGGGTGAGGTCTACGGCCAGAATCTGCGAAAGCGAACGGGCTTGCTCGCGCAGGCCCTCATTGATTTACGCCGTGTCAGATTGAGTCGGATCGCATCTTCTGCAACAACTCCGCGCAGGACGACTTGGGCATCGTACCGAAGACGTGGTCCCAAAGCGAGAAGGTGACGCCGAATCGCATGAAGCTGCAGGCGCCGTGGTGGCGCAGGTGGTGCGTACGAATGGCAAAGAAGATGCCCGAGCGCACAGAAGAGTGGTGGATGCTGTAATGCATCAGGTCATAGATCAAGTAGCCGCCGATGAAACCCCCGAAGACCGGGTAGAACCATTGCGGCGCACCGAGCAGTTGCACCGTCAGCACCCGGATGACGGCATAGAACACCAGCGCCACTGGCACGCTGATCGCCGGGGGCATCACCAGGCGCGTCTTGCACATCGGCTGCGCGTGGTGCACACCATGCATCACAAAGAACATTCGCTTGAGCTTCTCGGTCTTGGGATGATAGTGAAAGATAAAGCGGTGCATCGTGTATTCGACGAAAGTCCACACGAACCAGCCCAGGAGCAAACCCGCTGGGACGATGATCCACCCGTCCCGGCCGTGTTCGAGCGCAGCGGCACCGATGAAGTAGGCGACCACCGGGGTCCACAAGATAGCCACGGTGAGCGGGCTGATGTGGCTGAAGAACTCCAGGAAGTCTGAGCGGAAGAGACGGATCGGCGGTTGAGAGTAGGAAGCTCGTTCGGCCATCGGTGGAAGATTCCCTCGTGGAATAGCGCTAGACGAATAGGTATTTTATACCAGTCCTGTCCGATTCGGGCCACCCCCAATCGGTGGATCGGACCGGCACTGGCGATCGGAGCGTCATCCAGAAGGGGGCTCTCCCACAGCGTCCTTCGACTTCGCTACGCTCCGCTCCCTGGCCTGTCCGGCCAGGATACGCT
>CAZGRL010000207.1:1797-5401 GCA_964528155.1 uncultured Anaerolineaceae bacterium | reverse complement strand
ACCCGACACAGGTGCAGGTAGTCGCGAACTATCCGCACGGTCGAGCTAAGAACAAAGTCAGCGAGTCCGATACGACCGGGTTTCCGCTTGAGAAGGACTGGGTGAACGATTGGCTGGGGTTCTGTCAGGCGATGGTCGTGCATGCGGGCATTACCCCGACAAACACGCCCGAGCAGGTCGGTGTCTCGCAGGTCATGGACGCGATCGAGTACCTGATCGACGAGGTTTCCGGAACTAAATTCGATGCAGCGGTGGACGGCCTCACGGATTGGCTCACCATCATTGCTGGCATCGTCACGGCTCGGCTCGGGACTTGGAACATCCCGCTGGTGATGCAGACCAACACGTCGGATCGGTTCGAGTATGCCAGCGTCTCCCCGGACTACATCGCACAGGTCTTGCGACAGTCTTCAGTTGCTGCAAGCGGTGGGATCCGGATCCCGATCCAGCCGCCCTACCCCAATCTACGCCTGAGTGAGAACGGCGTGGTCGTCGATCTGATTGGCACCGGTCACAGTTCGCTTCCTGCTGAGATGCCAACGGCTGCGGTTGCGGTCTACAGGATCGGAACGGGAGCCACGAAACTGGGCGATGCCACCGACACGTCGGTGGACGTTGCGGCTTACGAAACGCTCCACACTATCACTCCGATTCTGAGCGCACGAAACATCGCGGCCAATGAGATTCTGAGCGTACTCATCACGGGAGAGGCGGGAGCAAATTCCGTTGCGGGTCTTGAGATTCAGGCTGTCACCGCGACGTTTGAATCCACGGTCTGATCAAGGTGACGCCGTCCAATGCCTTGGTTCAGAGTCATCCAGCATCTGCTGCCGCACTCAACCGCGTGGAGCGTCACGGCGGAGAAGAAGCTCCGCAACTTTGCGCGGGCGCTGGCGGAGGCCCCGGCGACGTTCCGGACCTTCGTTGATGAGGTTTGGGAAGAGGTCTTACCGGAGTACACAACACACCTGAACGAGTGGGAACGCGAGTTCGGGATCTTCGTCGCTGCAAGCGAGACCGAGGACGATCGGCGCACGCACATAGACGCGGCGTGGAAGGCGCAAGGCGGACAGGACCCAACGTACATCGAAGACCTGCTGCATGACGCCGGGTTTACAGATCTCTATGTGCACGAGTGCTGGTCAACAGTGGGCCCGCCAACTTGGGCGGCGCGGGATCCACGCAACTACACCGAGCAGCCGGCAGTTGGTACCGTGCAATGCTGCGCGGACCTGACGCTGGGAGACTACAAGCAGCCGCAGTGCTCGTCGGGATTCGATACGGACGGTGGAGAGACCGACGGCGACCCGATTACGCAGTGGCAATGTGACAACCTGCTGACCAATGAACCGGGATACCTCGTCAACAAAGACCTAACGCGCCGGGCCCCTCCGCCGGTGCCGGATGACGAGGACACCTGGCCATACTTCATCTATATCAGCGGTGAGGCTCTGGAAGTTGTACACGATGACGACCCACTGATCCCGTCCTACCGCCGAGCAGAACTTGAGCGCCTACTGCTGAAGGTCTGCCCAACCCAGCATTGGATCGTGCTCAAGGTTGCATTCATCAACGAAGGCGTCTTCGATGCGTCGTTCGGCGAGTCGTTCGAATAGTGAGTAAACCATGACCATCCACACGCGCTCCGATCTGCTGACCGCGGCAGATGTCATCTACTCCGAGACGACTCCGCTCGCGAACACAGCGAACCGCGTCGGTCAGATGTTCAAGGACATCATCGACTCGGTGACGGTGACGTCCGAGCATCCGACTGTGCGCGCAGTGTCGACGTCGAACCTGACGCTCTCCGGTACGGCGCAGTCAGCGGACGGCGTCACGCTCGACTCGGTTGGGGATACGGTTCTCGCGGCGGGGCAGACGACGCAGGTCAATCGCGGGCCGTGGGTCGTGCAGTCGGGTCCGTGGACGCGGCCGTCGTGGTTCGCAACCGGCATCAACGCGGGCGGGTTCTTGATCCAGGTGCAGGAGGGCACGGACTACAGCGACACGACCTGGGAATGCACAACCAACGATCCCGACGCCGTCGTCGACACCGACGATCTCGCGTGGCAGTTGCAGGCGGCGCAGGTCGTCAACGCAAGCAGGCCCGGTCTAGCGCCGGCAGTGAGTGAAACCGCGGGCGCGGTTGCCTATAGCACCGGCAGCGCGCAGGCGTATCAGACGACGGTCAGGGTCGGGACGAATTATCTGGCGGTTGGCGCCACGGTCGCGACTGTGGGCACGTTCCGCACGATCAATAATTTCTCCCTGTACGGGCTGACCGGTGGCGGAGCGGATGCAAAGGTTCTAAATCTAACCGCTAGTGACGATCTGTATATCGGAGACGGGACCAACGTCGACGACGTGCTGATCGACTCAGCGAACCGGTTCATCTACCGGAATGGCACTACTGCCCAATTCACCGCCGCGACGACCGGGATCTCCGTCTCCCCCGGTGGTGCCGCAGTTTCCGGCACCGGCATGGTGCGCGGTCCCGCGAACTTCACCGGCTATGGCCTGAACGGTGCTGCCGCTAACTCGCGCATCTGGGGCATCAGCACCAACGATCTGCTGCTCGGCGACGCTACCAACCTGACGAACACGAAGGTCAGCGCATCGACCTCGGTCAGCGCGTACGTGGGAGCGAACGCGGCCTGGACCGCAACGGCAACGACGCATTCCTTTAAGTCGGGCGCGACCACGTACCTGACGATCGGCGCGGACTACGTCAAGGTCGATGCCGCATCGCTCTATTTCGGCAATCCCGTGGTCGGCCCCGTCATTTCACAGGCGCAGACCGGAGACGAGAACGCCGACTCGCTGCAGGTCCACGCGCAAAACGTGGATGTTACAGTTGGCGGCCCATTCACCGCCGGGAAGTTGCAACTCGCTGCTGGCTATATCACAGCAGACGGCGGAGCCGGCACGAGCAGCGGCGGCAATGTCGAGGTGTTGGTCGGGCGTTACCAGGCCACCGGGCAACTCACGGCGGCAGTGTTTGGCGAGGACGTCTACGGCGAATATTTGGAGTTGGGCTCCGCGACTTCAGGTGACTACTTCGTGCGCCCAGCGGCGCAAACCGGGACAGCGCCCGGAAATGAGTTGATCGTTTCCGGTGGCACCGCGTCTGGTACTAGCGACCCCGGCGGGATCGGCAAGTTCTGCTCGGGCGATCCAGCCGCCAGCGGCACGCAGCCACCAGGCAATTACAACTACGGTTGCGGTGTGACATGGGCAGCGGGGCACGACCGGGCGTTTGCTGGGATCATCGTACCGCCGACCGTCGCAATCACGAATGCGCGAAGCAGTGAATTCGAACACCGAACGCGCTACACATCAACGGCAACTGATCCAGTCGTGGCGTGGACCATTGCCCGTACCGCACTGGTACCGCCGCCCGCAACGACGACAAATTATGTACTGAAGTACCGATGGACGATCCTGTCGTGGCGCGAAGACGGAACATCACAGACCGGTACATATTGGCGCGAGGGTACGATCCGAGTCTGGGATAATACCGGCACGCCGACCCTTGCCGTGATTGAGGCCGCCGTTAACGAAGTGTTTGCGACAGTCGCCACGCTGGGCTGTGGCTTAACCGGTG
>CAZGRL010000207.1:0-1787 GCA_964528155.1 uncultured Anaerolineaceae bacterium | reverse complement strand
CATCGCGGCGCCGTCGCCGCCAACGGGGACGATCTCGAATTCACCATTACCCCAAGCTACTCAGGGAATCAGTACGAGTTCATTTTGGAGTGCCTCTGCGTTTATTTCCCGATCTCGTAAGTCATGCGCGCGCGATCGGTTGTGGTCATCGTCCCATTGGGGCGGTCGGCGATGCTCGGCAATGTGCTGGAGAACTTCAACCGACAGCGCTTCGATCGGCGGTCCCTTGTTATCGTCGAGAACGGTACCGCAGTTGGAGCGTGCAAAGCGGCCAGGTTATCACCAGATGCGGTCCTGACGAGTGCTCCAAGTCCAGGACAGGCACGCAATGCAGGGATCGAATGGGTCCGCAAGCACGGCGGCGGGTTTTTCGCCTGCTTCGACGATGACGACTACTACGGCCCCGAATATCTGATCGAGGCCGTCAAGCACTCGGAGCTGGCCGAGGTGATCGGAAAGTCCCGAGTCTACGTCGAGACCATGGCCGGAACGCTTCGGCTTTTCGAACAGACCGGAGAGAACCGACTCACAACCTACGCCGCTGGGCCAACTCTCTCGGGTTGGTCCGAATCCGCGGTTCCATTCTCCGAGGCACGTTGCGCTGAAGATTGCCAGTGGTGCGAGAATATGTCGCGGAGCGGCGCGCGGCTCTATGCAACGAGCCGTTTCAACTTCATGCAGCGTCGTCACGCGGCTCCGGGGCACGCTCACACATGGCGCGTCACCGACGACCAGATGGCGCAGGCAACGCTGCATCCAGTGCACGATGTTGGCCCTGTCGATCTCGAGGTCGTCAATGGGCACAAGCCGGAGCCATTCCGCCGACTCGTGCCCAAGCGTGAGCGATGCCCAGAGGACCACCCGGACTGGAAACCCACCCGGCTGAGTTTCACGCAAGACGAACTCGCGGCACTGCTGCGCAGTTGATCGGTTCCCACCCTTTCACGGCGACTCCGACGGGAGCCGCAGCGGGATACATCCATGGCAAAGCTATCCAAGACGATTGAGATCGATACGGGTTCGGCGTCGCTGCCGTCCGAGGTTCTGATCATGTGCCAACCGGCGCACGGTGACGAACCCGAGACCGCGGGTCTGCGCGTGCGCTTTGATGCAGCCGGAGACGCCGTCGGACGTTGCGACCCGCGAATGGTGGGCAAGACAGCGGCCGAGCAGAAGAAGAACTGGGACGCGCTGCAAGCCGCGTTGGCGCCGTTCATCAACGCAGCCATGGCCGACACTGGCCTGACCGGGAGTAAGTCATGAAGACTCTACGCAACGAAGCATTCGACGCTACGCTGGCCAGCGGAAAGCAACTCAAAGGCAACTACGCTGAACTTGCGATCCATGCGCTGGAGAACATCCCGCAGGGTGGCCTTGGCGTGAAGCAGATGCGCGCACGCTTGCGAGTCTTGGCCGCTCTCGATGGTGTCCAAGTTGGCTCACTCATCAGCCTGGAAGACGCCGACGCCAAGACGCTCCAGGAATGCGTTGCGGTTATGCCGTGGGGTCTCGTTGCAAAGCCGATCGTCGAGTTCTGCGACGCGGTCGAAAACATGAAAGAGCCCGCGGCTGAAACACCGTCGGAGCCTGAAGGATCAGAAGGGACACAGCAGTCATGAGCGCTATTCGCCAAGTCGATCACGCCTTCATTGAGACCTCAGACGCTCGCACCTTCGCGGACTCTACCGAACGCGAGGAATGGCCCGCCTGGATCGCGCAAGCCGTCGACAACAACGTGCCCGAGTAATAGGAGCCTGAGCAATGACCGCAACGTGGCAAGCCTACCA
>CAZGRL010000206.1:4074-5525 GCA_964528155.1 uncultured Anaerolineaceae bacterium | reverse complement strand
CCTGTTGTCCTCGAGCCGTTGGGTATTGAGTGGTTGCCTCGGCGACTATTCCCCCGTTGGCAGAAAAAACCACGGCTTTGCAGTTTGTCATGCCTAGATCAATCACCAAGATCGATGGCGATGGTTTCATGCTGACCCCTTAAGCTAAGCCTGTTCCCAAGTGAACTCGATTGGGCCCAGTGATTCTGTAAACTCATGGACCCTGGAGGTCATTCTTTCCGCTCTGACTCTGCGACTAACTGCATCCGAAATCAGCTCTGCAACTACCGCCATATGAACTTCTTTCGCCCCGAGCCTAGTGATCTCCTGCACTCCTATTCTGATGCCTTCACTTCCATGAACAACTGGCAGGCTCGTTCTCCCCGCAATGATATCTACCTCCTCCAGGGTATTTGCCAAGTCGGTTCCGCTGCCATACTCTGCCACCTTAATTAGAAGGGTATGGGAAAGTGTGTATTGGCCGTCAACACTTATACATTCAATGCCTCTTTCAGCCAGTTCACCCCCTAGGGCTTGTGCATTCGCGACAATCTGCCTCACGTAACTCTTCCCAAACTCCTCGATCTCTGCAAGCGCGAGCCCAAGCGCAGGCATCCTGAACACATGGTGGCTTGTCACAAGTGCTGGGTACACAGCGGCACTGATCTTCTCAATAAGGTCAGCCCGATCGGTGAAGATGATCCCTCCTTGGGGGCCAGGGAGTGTCTTGTGAGTACTTCCGAATACCACATCCGCACCTTCTGTTAAGGGATCTTGAAACTCTCCTACTGCCAAGAAACCCATCACATGCGATGCGTCGTAAATCAGCAATGTCCGCGGGCTGACCTCAAGCAAGATATCCTTAATCTCACGAACGGGATGAGGAAACAAGAAACTGCTTGACCCAAGGACTATTGCTCGAGGTTTTCGCCGGCATACTAGCTCCTTTGTCGCCTTCAAATCAATGTTGTAACGGTTCCCATCAAAGGGTATGTAGTCGATATCAAGCGGTACTAGGTTAGCTGAGTTCTGTCTGGTGGCTTGGCGATGACCGCCCCCATCTCTGCCCAGTTCCAGTATGACATCGCCCGCTCCACACAAAGCAGCTATGACAGCAACACCAGCCATATGCCCGGAGATCGGGCGGAGTTCAGCATGATTCGTACGAAACAACCGAAGGACTTGATCGTAGACTATTTCTTCAATCTCGACGACAAACTTGCCCCCACAGTACTTCCTCGATGCAAGATCTCGGTTCTGATAACTTGCATATCGACTTGCCAGATCACTATCAAGGGCGGCTCTAACAAGCGGACTGTGAACATTCTCCGAAGCAATTAGATTGAGCGTCAAGCTCCTCCATTGATTGTGCCCTGAGAGGAGTGCGCGAATCCTATCCCGATCTTCTAGGGATCTGGTCATTGCGTTCAGCCCCCGTAGTGCTGGTGACCGATCATTCAGCTATCTGCCGC
>CAZGRL010000206.1:1813-4064 GCA_964528155.1 uncultured Anaerolineaceae bacterium | reverse complement strand
CTCTCTCTAGATCAATTTGCGCGCCGAATTTCCTCTGCTCAACATCTCTCAAGTGATCCTGCATCGCCAATGCCGCTCCATTGGGATCTCGATACTTGACGGCTTCGTATATCGAACTGTGCGCGCGCACATCTGACATGTTTGGTAGCATAGTGGATAGTTCATAGTATGGCTCGAGTAGTACTGAAATATCCACCAGAGCGCTGTTGAGTGTTGATCTTGCCAGGGCGACGTGGAATCCCATATCTTCAGGAGGACGGCCCCGTCCTTGTGTAACAGCCACGTTGATTGCATCCACGCACCGTTCTAGTTCAATCAGGTCCTCTTCACTCCGCCGTATCGCCGCAAGTCGCGCTATTTCTGGCTCGAGAATGTGGCGCAACTCGGCTATGTCTCGAGAAAGCCTGTCCACTTCAGCTTCAGGGAGAGCACCGAAATGACGCAGCGGTCCTCCCCGGCTATCTAGGACAAAGGTCCCCACGCCCCTTCTGATCTCCAGGACACCCTTTGCAGCAAGGGATTTCTCTGCCTCCCGGATAGACGTTCGGCTCACGCCGAGCACTCTCGCAAGCTCATGCTCAGTTGGCAAACGATCGCCAGCGGCTAGCTTCGATTCCCGACACAGCCGCAAAATGCGTTCTGCCACTTCAATAGATACCCGCTTTCGCACAATTGGCTCTGTGTTCACTGAAACCTCCCAAGAAGGCACGTCGGATGTCAGTTGTATGTCATCTTACATCCCTGGCGGGGCCTAGTCAATGCCCAGATTCCCTTCCTGCCGATCCCGCGGAACAAGGAGGTCCCCTTGATTGCGGTCAGACACAGTTGAGACAGTCGCCCTGGCGCGAAGAGCGCATCGGATTCATCCTTGGGTTTGGGACACCAGTCAAGGAGAGGGCCTCGATGCGCCGGCTGTAGTATCCTCGCTTCTTCCACTGTGTGGCCCGATGTGGGCCGATTGAATTGTCGGTGAAGGCGGCGGAGCGCCTGCGCTGGGTGAGGACCCGGATGGCACAGCCGGCCAAGGGCCGGAGCAGCCAGGTGACAGCCGAATAGCTGCGGCCGACCCACTAGATTGTCCTATACCGGATAGGTGTTGACACTTTGATCTCGCGTTCGCTTGTCACGTTTGCCTCCCTGGGTGAAGAAGATCTCACCGGGCGTTCGGCCCCGGGTTCTGTATCCTTGATGGGAACGGCGGTGGTTGTAGCCTGCCCTGGCGGGCAGTCCAGGGAAGTCCAGGTAGTGATCGAGGGCGGTCTGCATGGCTACTGCGCTGGTGAAGAAGCGTCGGCGGAATTCGATCCGCCACAGTTCGCTGAGGATCGTACCCTGCAGCCGTTCCACAAACCCGTTGGTCCAGGCATGCCGCGGCTTGGTGCGGGTGTGCCGGATGCGTCTTTCGGCGCAGACCCTGTCGAAGGCTCCTCTGTATTCGTTGCCTTGATCGGTCAGGACCCCGCCGCCTGGGCGCTGTGCGCCTCGAGCACGGCCAGGCGCTCCCAGCGCGTTTGCAGGCCTCTCCGGCAGAGCAGCCGGTAAATCGTACTGGGTACTACCCGGAGGCCGCCGTGTTCGGGACGGCGCAATTGGTCGGACAGCTGAGCCGGGCCCCAGGTCGGCCAAGCCAGCGCCAGCGCCAGGATCGCGCGCTCGTCCTGGAGGCTGAGCAGCGGGGGACGTCCCCGACGTGGCCCTTGGCGGCGGGGATGCGACCCGTCCGCTCCGTAGGCCATGTAGCGGTGCCGCCAACGGTGGAAGAGCGTCCGGGAGATACCGAATTCGCGGCAGGCTTTGGCGATGTTGTCGAGCTCCTGCGCCCGCGCCATGACGCGTAGGCGAAACGCGTGTATGCTGTCTTCGAGGGTCATGGGCGCTCCTCCCTGCTGTCCAACAGGAAGGATACAGCACATGACCCTCGATCACTGTCAACACCTTTGCGAAACAGTACAGACTAGATGCTGTTTGGCTGGGAGAGGAGGCTGAGGCCAGAAGGGCTGCATGGATTGGTGGAGCGGAGCCGGCGGCCGAGGCGGGTGCGCCAGCGGCGGTGGGGGGCGGATCGGGCAATGCCGGTGCGCCGCCTGCAGGGCACCCGCCATGCGTGGGGGATAGACAACCTGGCACCACTTCGGCGGGAGGACAGGGAGATGGTGTCGATCTCGACGGTGGGCGAATCCTGAAGCACCGAAAGGATCGGGGCTTCCTTGTCGAGCCAGAGCGGAGGGTGGTGCGGGTGACACGGCGGTGG
>CAZGRL010000206.1:0-1803 GCA_964528155.1 uncultured Anaerolineaceae bacterium | reverse complement strand
GGCGGAAACGGGCCTACGCCATCCGTAAGCCGGGAGTGTGCGAGGTGGCAAAGGCCGGGGATCTGATACAGCTAGACACGGTGGAAGTGCATCCGTTCCCCCGAGTAATCATCAAGCGGTACGCCGCGCGGGATGTGATCTCGCGTTGCGACGTGGGGGAAGCCCACAGCCGAGCCACGGCGGCCTCGGCCAAGCAATTCTTGGAACGATTGGTCGAGCGCATGCCGCTTCCGGTGAAAGCTATCCAGGTGGACGGAGGCGGCGAATTCCAGGCCGGCTTCGAGCAAGCCTGCGCTGAGTGGAAGATCCACATGTTTGTGCTCCCTCCCCGCTCCCCCAAACTCAACGGGCATGTCGAGCGGGCTCAGGGCACCCTCAAGGAAGAGCTCTACGCCTACTACCAGGGCAGCCTTGGCCTGGCCAGCCTGATCCAGGCGCTCTTTCGCTGGGAGCACGTCCGCAACACCATCCGCCCATACCACTCCCTTGGCAGGATGGCTCCGGCACGCTATCTCTGAGAGCGGTTCCCCAACTTGGCCCCCGCTGCCTTTCCGTCCCTTATGTCTTGAACACATACAGCCTCTTGACGTCTGGGAAGATCGGATATACGATGACATACAACCGACATCATACACTGTCTATCAGACATTGATCTTGCACGCACATGGACCCGCGTGATGACCGGGACCGCTCCCGGTTGAAGCAAAGATGATGGGCTAAGGAGGACGGAAATGAAAGGCAAGATCTTGTCGCACGGGCTCAGTTTGTTGCTATGTGCTGCGTTGGTGATACCTCTATGCTCTTGTGGCAGGGCAGAAGTAGGAGAGCAAGGAGAGATACAGGAAGTAGGAGCGCAGGAAGTAGCGACGCAGGAAGTAGCAGCGCAGGAAGTAGCAGCGCAGGAAGTAGTAGCGCAGGAAGAGACACAGAACAAGAAATGGCATTTCGTGTTCGTATCTCACCTAGGCCCCGAGTCGGAGTGGGAAGCGAAAGTGATCAGTGGGTGGAATGCAGCAATGGAGACACTCGGAGCAGAGGTGGAGGGTGAGACGCGCTTTGGTGGGGGAGACCATGCAAAGACGATGCAGCTTGTGGACACTGCGATTACTGAAGGAGTAGACGGGCTACTGGTGCTCTCTTATGATCTGGAAGGAACCACTCCCTTGCTCCAAGAGGGCCTTGACAAAGGCATCCCGATAGTCACGGCCGCCATGCGAGCGCACGAGTTTACTCCACAACAGATTCCTTCTACAGGGCTTGACTTTGAAGCTCAAGGCTACATTTCAGGTACGTACAATGCCGAGAAATACAAGGCCGCAGGGCTAGTAAATGATGTGAAGATCAAGTTCTTCGCGGAGATGATCACGGAATATGCGACGGACCGACGCCAAGGTTTTCTCAGGGCTCTAGATGATGCGGGGATCAGCTACGTCACTGATGATATCCTTGAAACCTCAATGGATCTCCCAAAGAACCTAGACATGATCAAGAGCTACTTGATGACAACCCCTGACGTTGATGCAATAGTGTGCCTCGGTTCCGTGAGCACACCCGCTGGGGCCATGGCCCTGGAGGAACTGGGGTACAAACCAGGTGATGTGCAGTGGACTGGATTTGACCTTTCGGAGCCAGGAGCGGCAGGTATTAGGGCGGGGTATGGGGCCATTAACGTAGACGAGTGCTTCAACCATGGTTTCTATGGAGCAATGATATTGTACGAGAAGGTGAAATTCGGCCTCTCGATCGGACACCTACCAATCTTCTCGATAATGGTAGATCAAAACAATATTGACCAGTTCTCCG
>CAZGRL010000205.1:0-5566 GCA_964528155.1 uncultured Anaerolineaceae bacterium | reverse complement strand
CAACGCCAGGAGCATAACGGACACAGCCGCCCAAGATCTCAGACGACCTAGATCACAAGGAGGTCTCCTGACATCCATTGCTTCACTCGCACATCAGATTGACACCGGGCTCGGCGGTCGCTCCAACCGCCGAGTCTGACTCCCGGGCTCGAGCCAGTCTAGCGGTCATTCTGCTGCCTTACCAGCCTGTCTCCTGGCCTGCACGAGGGCAAGGCTGGGAAACGACCTGAGCGCCGACCCAGACTCAGGAGAACCGATTCTCCATTTCAGGCTGAACCACTACACGACACCTCCGTGCGATCTGATTGAGGAGTCGATTCAATAGCGGCCTGGTGGAAGACCGGGAGATGATGCGGCAGCCGGTCTCGAGGGGATCCACCCCCAAAGGGAGCCATTTATTTTGGATTGAATCGTTTGACCTGGGCTCATGCAGTAGGTTAAATGTCAGGTTTGGCGCGGGTTTTGCACGAAGTCAAGCCTCACTGGACTTCGATGTCGCGGACGAACGGGCTCGGAATGCGGGCGGGAATTCCAGCCGCAGCGCGGTTGCTGTTGGTGCCGCTGTTCAGCGCGTTGTGGCGGGGCGCAGCCCTCGCGGACGAACAGATTAGCCATGTCGAGCCGGTCGAACAGGCCGAGCAGACTCAGCCGACCGAAGAGACGGAGGCCACTTCGAGTTTACGAATCAAGCCTGGTGCGTTGCATCTGAATTATGTAGGCGCCTATCTGGAATTCGAGACCGGCTACGAGGACCGGCGGGTTCAGTACTCCTCCCAGCGCCGTCAGGGCAAGCGGAGCCTTCTTCAGAAGAACCACGAATTGGAGTTCCGCGAGACGCTGGGTCTGAATTTGGCCGGCAACGTTTTCGACCCCAATTTGATCGACTGGCGTGCGGACTTGTCGCTGGGACTGACGCAGACCGACTATCACGAGTCGGTCTTCGGGCGCAAGGACGGCGACTACGACAACGGCTTCCTCAGCGAATACGACGTATCGCTCGACATCCTCAAAGCCAAGCCCTTTTCGATGAACGTCTACGCCCGGCGATCGGACGACCGCGTCTCCCGCCAGTTTTTGCCCGCCCTGGACGAGGAGACTACCGAGACGGGCTTCAGCGCTCTGGCCTTGACGGGCCCGGTGACCACGGAGTTCGGCTTCAGCTTCCGGGAGGTGGACCGCACCGGCAATCGCCTGGACGAAGACGACGAACATCTGCGGCAGGTCAAGTTTTACGTGGACAGCAAGTGGAAGATTGCGGACCACCACTCACTGCGGTTCTCCTACGACCACGTCCACGACGAGTACAGCTACCAGGGCAGCACCTACGATTTTGACACGCAGCGTGACGACGTGCGGCTCGAACACGAGCTGGGCTTCGGGACGAACAAGAAACACAAGCTGGACACCTACCTGCATTTCAGTACGGAAAAGGGCGACCTGGCTCGGGACGAACTTCAGTTCGTTCCCCGGCTGACGCTCCAGCACAGCGACAAGTTCAAGACCGTCTACCGCTACGGTTTCTACCGCTTCGACCAGGACGCCATCCGCGTCAAACAGCACAAGCTCGACGTCGAGGCCCTGTATCAGCCGAACAAGCGTTGGCGGATCAGCCTCGACGGCTACGGGCTGTGCGAGCGGGTAGATAGCGACGTGGAGACCTGCGAACTCGGTGGCGGGCTGGACGTGGCCTACACGCGGCCGACGTCGCTGGGCGAGTTCAACGCGAACGTCGCCTTCGCCTACGACCGCTCACGGACGACCGGTGACCCGGGCGAGCGGGTGGTCCGCGGCGAGGCGCACGTGATGGGCGGCGTGGCCCCGGTGTTTCTCACGAACCGTCATGTGATTTCCAGCAGCGTCGTGGTACGGAACGACACCCGGACGCGCATCTATGTCCTGGGAATCGACTACCTCATTCTGCCGATCGGGCGCTACATCCAGATGCAACGGATTCCCACGGGTCGGATCGCCGACGGCGACGTGGTCTACGTGGACTATCGCTACGAAGTGCCCGTGCAATCCGTCGTGGATACGTACCGGAGTGACCTGTTGGTCGAACACCGGTTCAACCTGGGCCTGACCCCGTACTACTCGCTGGAAAGCCGCTGCCAGCACGTCGAGGCCGCGCCGGATACGTTCCTGACGCGGGACAATACGCACCGCCACCGCCTCGGGCTCAAGTATGACCGCGACCAATGGTCGGTCGGGGCGGAGTACGAGGTCTTCGATGACACGGTCGAGCCCTATGATGCCTGTCACCTGACCGGGCGGGCGTCTCTGATCCGGACGATCCCCCATAACCTCGACGCCACAATGGAATTGTCCCGCTATCACTTCGAAGGCGGCGAGTACGATCTGCCTGGCAAGCGCGTCTGGTGGCTGGACGTCGACGTCACGGATCGGATGCAACTGAATCAATTCTTGTCCGCGACCGCCGGGACCGCGTATCGCTGGGAAGACGACTCGGCGGACGGCACGACGCACGGCGTTGATGCACGCGTGGGACTGGAATACCGTCGCGGCGACTTGACCGTCGAATTGACCGCTGAGTACGATCTGCTCTCGCTGGCCGACTCGCGGGAGGACGGGCTGAGCGTTTGGCTGCGGGTCCGGCGGGACCTGTCTCACCTGTTTGGCTCCTCGATGAGAGGGGGGTGAATGGCGAATGGCGAATTGTGAATAGCGAATTGCGGATGACGGGTGGCAGATGATGAAGCGCACATTGGCAACGATTGGGGCGCTGTCATTGGCAGTTGGCGTCGGTTGTGCTCGGCCGGCAGAGCGGCCGCTGTTCGCGCCGTCCGATCCGCCGTTGGTCTGGCCGAAGCCCCCCGATTCGCCGCGGGTTTGCTACCTCGGCACGCTCAGCAGCAGCCAGGAACTGGGGGCCAGGAAGAGCGCCAGCCAGGTCTGGCATGAAATCCTGCACGGTCCCACGCCGCCGGAAAAGCTGGTCACGCCCTATGCCGTGGCGGTCTGCGTTGACGGGCGGCGCGTGGCGGTTGCGGATACCACGGGCAAGCGCGTGCACCTGTTCGACCTCCAGCAGCGGAAGTACACGCGACACGATGTGTGTGATGCCGCAGGCACGCAATTCGAGTGTCCGGTCGGTGTCGCGTGGGTCGGCGATGTCTTGTATGTGGCGGATTCGGTGCTCCATGCGGTGGCGGTCATCCGCCCGTCGGGTCTCGGCCCATTGATCGGCCGGGATCAGTTGCGGCGCCCGGCGGGGCTGGCCTACTCGCCCGGCAGTGATTTGCTTTACGTGACCGACACCGACGCGAATGCGGTATTCGCCTTTCATCAGGACGGCCGGCTGGCGTGGCGATTCGGTTCCAGGGGCACGGGCCTCGGCGAGTTCAATCGTCCGTCGCACATCGCCTGCGGGCCGGACGGCACGGTGGCGGTGGCCGATTCGTTCAACTTCCGTATTCAGCGGTTCACCGCGGAGGGTTCCCCGCTCGGCGCATTCGGCCACAAGGGCGACGCTGCCGGCGATTTCGCGCTGCCCAAGGGCGTGGCCGTCTCCCCGGAAGGCCATTTGTGGGTGGTCGATGCCCAGTTTGAAAACGTGCAAGGCTTCACGCCGCAAGGCGAACTATTATTGGCGTTCGGCGGCGAGGGCCACGGCCCCGGCGAGTTCTGGCTGCCGGCGGGCATCTGTGTCGACGCCCAACAGCGCCTGTGGGTCGCCGACACCTACAACCGGAGACTGCAAGTATTCAAGCTGCTCAAATGAGACGCGCTTTGCTAACATTCGGGTTGCTGGTTTCGGCATTGGGGTGGGCGACGGGGAGCGTGTCGGCCCAGCAGAGCGTGGTCGGATCGCCGCATGACCTGAGCGCCAGCGGCCCCGGTAACATTCACGCGCTCTACGAGGAGGAAGTCTGCATCTTCTGCCATACGCCGCACAACGCCACCGGTCAGCAGCCGCTGTGGAACCGGCACCTGCCGCCGACGCACTATCGCATTTATGCCAGCTCGACGACGGACGCGCGGATCGATCAGCCGAGCGGGCCTTCCAAGATGTGCCTGAGTTGCCACGACGGGGCGTTGGCGCTGGGTCTGCTGGCCAGCCGGCCGGTCAACCAGCCCGTGGTGATGAGCCGCCGGACCATTCCGCCCGGCCCGACCGATTTGACGCAGGACCTTTCCGATGACCATCCGATCGGTTTTCGCTTTGATCGGCCGCTGGCCGCTCGCGACGGGCAGCTCAAGAACCCCGATCTGGTCAGCCGGGAATTGCCGATGGGGCCCCACAACGAGGTCCATTGCACCACCTGCCACGATCCGCACGACAACGAGTTGTCCAACTTCCTGCGGATTACGGATCGCATGTCGGCGATCTGTCTTTCGTGCCACGATCTCGACGGCTGGCACGCGTGCAGTCATGCCCGGAGCGGGGCGGCCGTCACGGGCCGCCGGGTCGATCCGCGCGAGCACCTCAAGTATCACACCGTGGCTGACAATGCTTGCGGCAATTGTCACAAGATCCATTCCGCCGCCGGGCACGAGCGTTTGCTTCGCTTCCGCCGGGAGGAGGACAACTGTCTTAATTGTCACTCGGGCGGCCTGGCGCGGACCAATATCGCCAGCGACATCCAGAAGCGGAGTGCCCACCGGGTGCGAGTCTACCGCGGCCGGCATGATCCCGACGAGGACCCGCGCCTGGCCCGGCGCCACGTGGAATGCGTCGATTGTCACAACCCCCATGCGGCCCAGACCCGGCGGGGCATCATCGCGAGAAGCCCGATCGTGGGCGTGGGGCTCGTCAGCCCGGCCAACGAGTACGTCAGCGGTCTGGATCGCTTCGGGCGCGTCATCGACCGGGCCCGCTTTGAACACGATATCTGCTTCAAGTGTCACGCAGACGGCATCAATCGGCCCCGGCTGGGCGCCGTCACCCGGCAGATCACTCAGACCAACACGCGGCTCGAGTTCCAGGTGACCAACCCGTCCTTCCATCCGGTGATCGGCCCGCGAAACAACACGGAGGTGGTCAGCTTGCGGATGCCCTGGCGGGTCGGTTCGATCGTTCGCTGCACCGATTGTCACAACTCGGACCGGGCGACGGTGGTGGCGTTCGGCGGCGGGGCCGCGGCGGGGCCGCACGGCTCGATCTATGCTCCGCTGTTGATCGACAACTACTCGACGCGGGACTTCACCAACGAGACCCCCCGGGCCTACGCCCTGTGCTATCGCTGCCACGACCGCTCGAGCATCCTTGCCGATCAGAGCTTCCCGCTGCATAACCGGCACGTGGTCCGCGGCCGCGCGCCGTGTTCCGCCTGTCACGACGCCCACGGCATCAGCAGGCGACAGGGCAACTCGCGCAACAACAGCAACCTGATCAATTTCGACCGGTCGATCGTGCAGCCCGTCACGGCCGGGGGGGCATCCAGGATCCTATTCGAGGACACCGGCAGCCGTTGCGGGAGTTGTACGTTGCGGTGCCATAACGTGGTTCACGTTCAGTTTCGGTATTGAGGGATGGAAGGATCGAGGGATCAAGAGATTCCGAGTTTCCGAGCGCAGGGAGCGAATGATGAAGGTGATCTTAGTCCTC
>CAZGRL010000204.1:0-5605 GCA_964528155.1 uncultured Anaerolineaceae bacterium | reverse complement strand
CAAGACATTGTCGATCCGAAAGCGATGAGCCTCGAGGTGCTCATCGCGGCGACGGCGGGCGCGGTCATCTGGAACCTGCTGACCTGGTTCTTCTCCGTTCCCAGTAGCTCGACGCACGCGATTCTCGGGGGGCTGCTGGGGGCCGTCGGCGTCGGCTCGGGTCTCCACGCGATCTACATCCATGGACTGTCGAAGGTGCTGCTTTCGCTGATCCTATCTCCGGCCCTCGGATTCGGATTCGGCTACGTCTTCACGCGCCTGGTCTACCACTTCTCTCGACGTTCGACGCCGCGCATCAACGCCGACTTCCGACGCGGCCAGATCGCCACGGCCGTCATTCTGGCCTTGAGCTACGGCGCTAACGACGCCGAGAAGTCGATGGGATTGATCACGATCGGTCTCGTCTCCGCCGGCGTTCTTCCCGCTTTCCACGTGCCGTTGTGGGTCATCGCCCTCAGCGCGCTTTCGACCTGCATCGGGGTCCTGATCGGTGGCGAGCGGCTAGTTCGCACCCTGGGCGGTAGGTTGTATCGGATCCAGCCGGTCCACGGGTTCTCGTCTCAGCTTTCGTCGGCGGTGGTCATCCTGAGCGCGGCCCTCGTGGGAGGCCCGGTCAGCAGCTCACAGGTGATCACGACCTCGATCCTGGGTGTCGGCTCATCCGATCGACTCAATCAGATCCGCTGGGGTCTGGCGACACACATCGCTGAAGTGTGGTTGATCACCATCCCCGCCTGCGCCTTGCTGGCGGCAGGGGTGTATTGGGCCCTGGGAACCGCGCTCGGTTGAGACCAGGTGCGCCCTCCAGCGCGGGGGGAGGGTCCTGTAAGCCGCACCCTTTATGGGTGCGTCCACGATCGCAGGCGGGGCGCGCAGGTTGGAGATCTACGGCTACCAGAACGCCCCCAAAAGGGCGGAACACACCCGACGGCCGGACCCACTTGACAGTCACCATCCGCCTCCGTAGGATGAAGCGAGACGAGTGACCCACATCCGCCCGACACCAAAGAGGCCTCATGCGAGTCCTGATCATCCTTGCCGTGCTTCTGGCACTTCTCGTGACCGTGTTCGCCGTCCAGAACATCGCGCCAGCGGCGATCCAGCTCCTGTTCTGGAACGTCACCGGTTCGCTGGCGCTGATCCTGATGGTGACGTTCTCGGTCGGGATTCTGATCGGTCTGATGCTCATGATCCCGGCGGCCGTTCGCGGCCGATTTCAATCGGCTGACCTCCGCCGGACCGTCAAGTCACTCGAAAGCCGGCTCGACGAAGCTCACCGCTCGATCGAGGCGATCTCGGCCACACAAGCGGCGACCGGTGAGCCCGAGGCGGACAAGGATTGAGGCTCGATCTCAGCCTCTTCAGGGACGAACTGCGACGGGGGACGCGCTGTACGCAGCCAGTTTCCGTTTCTATGCCGAACTGAACGACTTCCTCCCGCCGGCAAGACGGCAGGCGGCATTTGAGCATCGTTTCCGCGGGCATCCTGCGGTGAAGGATGCGATTGAGTCCCTGGGCGTCCCGCACACCGAGGTCGATCTGATCCTGATCAATGGCTCGGAAGCGGCCTTCAGCACACAGCTCAGCGACGGAGATCGGGTCAGCGTGTATCCCGTCTTCGAGTCGCTCGACATCGGGTCCGTCGCCCGCCTGCGGCCTCATCCGCTGCGACAACCCCGGTTTGTGCTCGACGTTCACCTGGGCCGGTTGGCCACATTCCTGCGCCTTCTGGGATTCGATGCCGACTACGCCAACTCCTACGATGACGTCCAGCTCACCGATCTAGCGGTCGGGGTCGGGCGGATTCTGCTGACCAGGGACCGCGGTCTGCTCAAGCGTTCAGCGATCACGCGCGGCTACTGCGTGCGTAGCACCGACGCGCGAGAACAGGTCCTCGAGATATTGTCCCGGTTCGACCTGGTCGGATTGATCCGGCCGTTCTCGCGCTGTATGGCCTGCAACGGTGTGCTTCAACGTTCCACCAAGGCCGAAGTCGCCGACTCTCTCCCGCCCCGCGTGGCCGAATCACATGATGATTTCACGCGCTGCGAGACGTGTGGCCGGGTGTACTGGCAGGGCGGTCACTACGAGCGGCTCAAACAGGTCGTGCAGGCGATCGTGACGGACGCTTCTCGTGCGAAACAGGGAACATGACGCCCGGCCAAAGTCTGTAGCCTCACGCTAGTGGAATTCGCCGCGCTGTGCGCCGATCGTGTGGCATGAGCTACCCCAGTCGTGACTTGAAGCGAGGGATGCAAAATCCTCGTCGGTCGCATGTGATCGTCGTCGGCTCAACGGGCGTCATAGCTGGGCTGGGACTGTCCGCGGCCGGCTCCCTGGCGTTCGAAATCAGCCTCACGCGAATCTTCGCCATTCAGCAATTCCACAATTTCGCCTTTGTCGTTGTCAGTCTGGCCGTGATGGGGACCGCGGCCAGCGGGGTCGCGCTGTCGCTCCAGCCCAACCCGTCCCCCCTCGCGCGCCTGGCGTTCGCCAGCGCGGTCGCGATGGGTGTGTGCTTTCTGGTGGTCAATTTCGTGCCGTTCGATTCATATGTGATCCTGTGGGATCCGAGACAGATCGCCGCGCTCGCGCTGTACTTCTTCACGGCGAGCTTGCCTTTCTTCTTCGTCGGGTGGGCAACGGGCGCATGCCTGGCCGAAGCCGGTGAACGAGCCTATCTCCCGTATGCAGCGAACCTGGTCGGCGCGGGGGCCGGTTGCATCGTGGCGCTGGGGGCCCACACGATCCACGGACCGATTTCCGGATTGGGCACGGCTGTTGGCCTGGCCCTCCTGGGCGCGGCGGCCTTCTCGCGCTGGCGCAAATACGTGATCATGTTCGCGCTGGCTGGGGTCGCCGCAGCGTTTGTGGGCCTGCGTCCCCCGGCCGTGCTGGAACTACGTCTTTCGCCGTACAAGCCGCTCTCGAATGTCCTGCTGTCTCCGGGGGCGGTCCGCACGATGACATTGTATGGGGCGGGTGAGCGGATGGATGTCATCGAGAGCGAGAGCATTCACGTTTATCCGGGGCTGAGCTTGAACGCGACTGCAGCTCCGCCGCCCCAGGTGGCCCTCTACGTGGACGGCGACGGACCGCTTCCAATCACGGGGCTCGCAACGGACTCGACCGTGGCTGAAGACATCGCGCGCCATATGCCGGGAGGCCTGGCCTACTTGCTCCGATCGCAGGCTGAGACATTGATCATCGACCCCGGCGCCGGCCAGGAGGCGCTGGTCGCACTCACACTCGGCGCGCAACATGTTGTGATGGCCCTGGATGAGCCTCTTGTGCTGGATGTCCTCGAGGGAAGCTACAGGTCATTCTCCCGAGATCTTCTTGAACGTCCGCAGATAACTGTACTGCGTCGCTCGGCGCGCGGAGCACTCCGGGTGCGTGGCAGTTACGACGTGATCGATTTCGCGTTGAGCGACCCCTACCGACCGGTCACGGCCGGCGCGTACACGTTGAGTGAGAACTACACCCTCACTGTGGAGGCTATTGCCGAGGCATTCTCGCGATTGAATGAGGACGGTCTGATGATCGTGACTCGCTGGCTTGGCACGCCGCCCAGCGAGGAAACCAGGCTGTTCAATACCGTGTTGACCGCGCTCGTCAAGTCGGGAGTGGATCAACCGCGGGATCAGGTGCTGGCCTATCGGGGGATGAGGACGGCGACGGTTATCGCCGGGCGCCGAGCCTTCAGTCCGGAGGCGCTCGTGACGATCCGGCGATTCCTCGCGGAGAACGGCTTCGATCCAATCGTGCTTCCGGACCTCCAGCCGGCCGAGCTCAATCGATTCAATCGGTTGCCCGAGGATAGCTACAACAAGCTCTTTGAGGCACTACTCACAGATCCGAGAAGTGTTGAGGCATCCTATCCATTCGACATTCGGCCTCCGGTCGACGACCGGCCTTACTTCTTCCACTTCTTCCGCTGGAGCCAGATCCCCGACATCCTGCTCACACTTGGAAGCGCGTGGGAGCCGTTCGGCGGAAGCGGGTATCTGGTCTTGATCATCCTGCTGGCGGTCATGACCCTATTCAGCTTACCGCTGGCGATCGCCCCTCGGCTGATCTTGATCCGACGCGCAAACCTGGTGTCACCGCAGGTGTCCGTTCTGACGTATTTCGCCGCACTTGGAGCAGGCTATCTCCTTGTGGAGATTCCGCTCATTCAACAAGTGACACTGTTGCTCGATCGACCTTCGATCGCGCTGGCCGTCGTGCTCTTCACATTGCTTCTCGCTTCCGGATTGGGCAGCCTGGCTTCCTCAAGGTACGATCCGAGAAGGGCCGGATTGGGGCTTGTCATCGTGTTGCTGGCCACGCTGCTGGCGTCGCCGGTCGCGATCCACACCGCGCTGGGATGGACCCTTCCAATCCGGATTGCCTTGGCGGGGGTGCTGTGTGCCCCCGTCGGGTTCATGATGGGGATGCCCTTCGTGGCGGGGTTGAGAGCGCTCAGCCGATCCGGATCAGGTTTCGTTGCATGGGCATGGGCGATCAATGGCGCTGCATCAGGGGTGAGCGGGGTGCTGGCGGCGATGATCGGTCTGACGTGGGGCTTGAGGGCGGCGATGGCGGCCGGGCTGCTGGCGTACGTTGTAGCGGTGTTGGCCGGCAGGTGGGTCCTGGCCGCGCCGGAATCAGGTCGTCATCCTATCCCGACAGGTTGAGGCTGGGAAGGAAACGTGCGTCTCACTCCGAGCGCTCCTGTCGAAGCAGCGGGACGAAGCGCACGCCTCCCAGGCTGAAGGACTCGTACTTGTCTTCGGCCACCCTGTGGATGCTCCAGAGCTCTTGATAGCCGCCGACCGGACCGACGGGGATCACGAGAACGCGCCCGATTTTGAGCTGCGCCAGGAGCGGCTGCGGTACGTGATCAGGCGCGGCGGTGACGACGATCGCGTCGAACGGCGCTTCTTCCGGCCAGCCGTTGTATCCATCGGCGTGGCGGACTTGGACGTTCGCATAGCCAAGATCGGCGAGTCTCTTGGCGGCCGAGTCGGCCAGGGGAGCGATGAGCTCCATCGAGTACACGGTTGCGCCCAGGTCGGCCAGCACGGCCGCCTGGTAGCCGGAGCCCGTGCCGATTTCGAGCACGTGATCGCCGGGCTCGATACCGGCCTCCTGCGTCATCAAGGCGACGATGTAGGGCTGCGAGATGGTCTGGCCGTAGCCGATGGGGAGGGGATGGTTCTCGTAGGCCTGGTCTAGGTACTCGGACGGTACAAAGATGTGGCGCGGGACACGGCCCATCGTTTCGATCACAGCCGGGTCGTCGATGCCCAGGCCGACGATCCCCTGGGCGACAAGCTTCGCCCGCAACTCAGCGTATGAGTTCGATGGGGGCGGGGCCTGCACGTCTTGCGGGGTGAGCAGCTGCACTGACCAGGCCACAGCCGCCACGAGCACGACGGTTATCCCGGTCCACTGCAAGGCAGAAAGACTTCTCAGGCGGCGCATATCGAGCTTCTTCGTTCGCGCGTCCAGCCTCATTATCTCATGGAGTGAGTGGCCGCCCGCTGTGTATCGGCGAATGTCTCTGGCGACCTTGCCCCGCCCCCACGTTCCCCCGCCCCGGCACGCAGTCCGTTCCCAT
>CAZGRL010000203.1:0-5671 GCA_964528155.1 uncultured Anaerolineaceae bacterium | reverse complement strand
GTTCCTGATATGTGTAGGGCTTGACGAGATAATCGTCCGCGCCTATCGCCATTCCCCGCACGATGTCGTCTCTCTCTCCCTTGACACTCACGAACAGGATCACGGCATCGCTCTTGTCGCGCAGATGGCGGCAAACCTCAAGACCGTCCATGCCGGGCATCTTGATGTCGAGGATGATCGCCCGAGGTCTTCTGTCAAGAGCGATCTTGAGTCCGAGCGAGCCGCTTGCGGCTGTCAGGACCTCATAGCCGTCCTTTTCTAGGAGCACGCCGAGCAAGTTCAGAACGAGGGGATCATGATCGATGACCAGCACGCGGGTCTTGGCCGGCATCGAATACCTTCCTGGGTGGGCCTTCCCCCAACACGTGATCAACTGCGACCTTGGCTATCCGACAGGCGTCTCTGCTTGGCTGTGCGCTGCACCCCCCGGCCCGGGTTGCGCTGCGCTCGGCCTGTGGGCCTGTGGTCGAAGCGCCCATGTCGCCTGCATGGGCCACATGAGAAGACGCGTCTGGAGTGGGCATCGCCGTCCCTGTCCAGACGCAGGTGTCGTTCCGCAGAGGCTGTAAGTGCTCCGAAGGGCATCCTGCTTCGCCCGCCTGTCCCCCTACAGTGCTTCTTCGTCCGTGCGCAGAGGCTCTCGCGCATCCCACGGACCACCGTCAAGAATGCTCGGGGGCACGCATGTTCTCCTTGGCGGTACCGCGGTACTGGTCTGACCCAAAGTCTAGCACAGTGGGTTCGCCTCGGTCAATGTGCCCGGTTGTTCGTGGGGCAATCCTGCCTGCTTCACCCGGGTCGTCCCCGTGCCCCCACCTTACACAGGCCTTACAAATGCCCCTTTAGGACCACAAGACTAGGCCTCCTTCTCGCCCCTGCCCATACAATCGAACGTGCCAAGCCATTCAAAATCGTGTCAAACGCTCTTTAACCGTATCGGACCGTTTCGACCACACACGCCGGAGAGACCATCACTTGTCACGATTCACGTTTCACGTCTTAGGTCTTGTCTTTCACGTCTTACGCCCTACGTTTCACGTGTCACGTTTCAGAATTCCCGCCCATTCTCTTGAACACCTCTATACGAGGATGTGACGATGCACAAACCTACGGGGGAAGAGACAACCGGCTCGGGCAATCAGACGTGGGATCGCAGGGGTTCCCTGCTCACCGCCCGTGAAACCGTTGAGTACTTGAGCATCAGCTTGAGCACCCTGAACCGGATGGAGAAGCAAGGCTTGCTCGTCCCGTTCAGAACCCCGGGAGGTCACCGGCGCTACGCCAAAGCCATGCTTGACGACTATCTTGAGACGACGCGCCGCGGCCCAGGTCGGCGTCAGCAGGACGGGGGACTCAACGACCCAAGCTCTGGTAATGGAGAACACGCCCAGTAACGGAGAGGGAGATCGGTTGCCAAATGAGCGAGTCAGAGAAGAAACCTAAGTCTGACCAAGTTGACCCGAAGACCATCAGCCGCGAGCTCAAGCGCGGGATCGCCGCTGCCCGCGCCACGGATGTCCCCGGGGGGCCAGGCCGGGCGCAGGCACAGCCCGCCGGGCAAGAACCACCAGCGGCCGCGTCCACCGAGTCCGGGGTGCTGGTGGCGGCTTCCGAGGAGTTCCGCGACTCGCTCCAAACCATCGCCGGCTTCCTCGAACTGCTCATGGAAGGCAAGGTCCCGGATGCGCGGCAGGCCAGGCAGTTCCTGGGAATTGCCTACCGTGAAAGCCAGTTTCTGTCCAACCGGGTCAAGGATCTCCAGACCGCGGCCACCATCACCGCCGGAAAGATGAGACTCAAACCGAGCCCCGTCCCGATGGAAGCGGTCTTTCGAGTCGTCATGAGCGCGGCCAGCGAAGCCGCCACCGCCAAAGGCCTTCGCCTCGGAGCAATGCCCCCCGAAGAGCTGCCGACGATCGAGGGGGATGACGCCCTCCTGCGCCAGGCGCTGACCGACTTGCTGGACGTGGTCATCCGCCGAACCGAGCGCGAGGGCGAGATAGACGTGAGCGCTTCATCCGACGGCACGAGCCTCAAGCTGCGTCTGGCGGGGATCAACAGCGGGGAGCCTCGGTCGTCGACCCAGGCTCCTACCTCCTCGGCGGACAAGAAGGACGCCTCCGCCATGGGGCTGGCGGTCTTCGTCGCCGACCAGATCATACGGTCGCACGACGGGAGCCTGACCACGGAAGGGGCGGCCGATAAGGCCAAGGTTTTCACGCTATCGATTCCCCTGAAGCCGAAGTTGTCCAAGCGAGGTCTTCTGCTTATCGTCGATGACAACCCGCACGCGGGTCTGCTCGTCGAGTACGCCGTTCAGAAGGAAGGCTTCGAGGCCGTCAAGGCCATGAACGGGCTCGAGGCCCTGGAGAAGGCCAAGGCCCAGCGTTTCGACCTGGTGATCCTGGATGTCCTGCTGCCCGGGATGGACGGCTTCGAGGTGTGCCACCGGCTGCGCTCGGCCCCCGAGACGGCCTCCATTCCGATCGTCATGGTATCGGCCAAAGCGCGTGATGAGGATCGCGCCACAGCTCTGAGGATTGGCGCCGACGCCTACCTGGCCAAACCGCTGGCGATGTCCCAGTTGATGTCAACCATCGAGACCTTGCTCGAAGACGCACGCGGCAAGTAGTGGAGCGACGCTGATGGCTTCCGAAGCAACCCCACAGACCACCAACGTTCCTTTGAGCCAGGTATTGGTCGAGGCCAACTTGATCTCGCCGGAACAGCTTCAGCAGGCGCAGCAGCTCCAGCAGGAAGGGAAAGGATCGCTGGGGACCATCTTGGTCGACAGCGGCTGGGTCAGTCCGGAGAGCCTGGCCATGGCGCTCAGTCTGTACCTCAACTTGCCCCTGATCGACCTCAAGCGCCACTCGGTTCAGCCGAGCGTGCTTCGGCACGTTCCGGAGGAGATCGCCCGCAAGCATCACCTGATCGGGCTGGATATCCTCGACGGCTCGCTGGTCGTGGTCATGGCCGATCCGACGGACTTCCAGGTGATCGAGGAGCTGACTGCCCGATCGGGGATGCAGATCATGCCCATGGTCGGCATCCGCGACGAGATCGACACCGCCATCGGCCTGAACTACAAGGCCAGCGGCGAGATCCAACGTCAACTCGCCCAGCTTGCCCCGACGTTCGATCACACCACCGAACGCGAGGGGCCACGGAAGATCGAAGTCACGGCCGAAGATCCGATTGTGCGCGCTGTCGACATGATGCTCGAGCAGGCCGTGCGCGATCGAGCATCCGACATCCACATTACCCCCACCCAGGAATCCGTCGTCGTTCGCTACCGGGTCGACGGATTGCTCCAGCCGAGTCTGACCTTGCCGCGCGGAATCCATCAGCCGCTGCTCTCGCGCATCAAGGTCCTGGCCGAAATGAACATCGCCGAAACACGCCGCCACCAGGACGGCCAATTCTCGGCGATGTTCGGCGATGCCGAAATCTTCTTCCGCGTCGCCACCAGCGACACCTCATGGGGCGAAATGGCCGTCTTGCGCCTGCTCGGCCGCTCTCAAGAAACCCTCGACATGGCCGCGCTCGGCCTGCCGCCCGAGTCGCTCAAGTCGGTCCGCAAGATGCTTCAGGCGCCGTTTGGCATGATCCTGGTGGCGGGACCGACGGGCTCCGGCAAGACCACTACCCTGTACGCCGCACTCAACCAGATCGAACGGCAGCAACTCAACATCATGACCATCGAAGATCCGGTGGAGACCGACTTCCATTTGATCAACCAGATCAAGGTCAATCGGGCGGCGGGGATCACCTTCGCCTCCGGACTGCGGGCGATCATGCGCCTCGATCCAGACGTGATCATGGTCGGCGAGATCCGCGACCACGAGACGGCCGACGTGGCCACGCAGGCGGCTCTGACCGGCCATCTGGTCTTGTCATCGGTCCATGCCAACGATGCTCCCGGCGCGTTGTTCCGATTGGCCAACCTGGGGATCGAGCGCTACATGGAGGCTTCGGCCGTGTTGGGGGTCGTCGCCCAGCGCCTCGTCCGCCGCATTTGTCCGCACTGCAAGACGAAAACCACACCGACACCGGAGGAACAGGCCGCCTACCGTGCCGAAATGAAAGAGGAGCTGGCGCATTTCTACACCGGGCAGGGATGCAATTTCTGCCGCCAGACGGGGCACATCGGGCGGATCGGCGTATTCGAAGTTCTCGTGATGGGAGAGAGCCTGCAGGAGCTCTTGATGGCGCCGGCCAGCGCCTCCGAGTTGAAGTCGGAAGCCATCCGTCAGGGGATGATCCCGATGCGTCGCAACGGCATGCTGTTGGTCAAGCACGGCATCACCACTCCCAAAGAGGTGATGCGCAACGTCTACAGCCTCGACTGAGGCTGGGGCGGAGGCAAACGCGTATGCCCTACACATATCTGGCGTACACCGCCGACGGTCAGGAAACACAGGGGACGCTTGACGTCGAGAGCGAGCAGGCGGCCGAGAGGATCCTGTGGGATCGCAAGCTGACGATCGCCAGCCTGGAGCGCGCTCGCACGCGCCTTAACCTGGCGGCCATGTTCCCGACGATCCTCGGCCCTCGACCTCAGGATGTCATCCTGTTCTCACGCCAACTTGCGACGCTGTCCGAGTCCGGCGTAGCACTGCCTTCAGCCTTGCGTCTGCTGTCAGGGCAGGTCACCAACAAGGAGTTCGGGCGTGTGATCGGTGAGATTGAAGAAGACATTCACATGGGGACGTCGCTGAACGAGGCCATGGCCAAACACCCTCTGATCTTCCCGCCGCTATATTGCCGCATGATCAGCGTCGGCGAGAGGAGCGGCAACCTCGGATTGGTCTTGCGTCAACTCGCTACCTACCTCGAGAAGTCACAGGCGACGCTGACCCGGGTCCGCGGTGCCATGGCCTATCCGGCCTTCGTGCTGGCGCTGGCGGTCTTCGTCGTCCTGATCCTGATCAACTTCACCATGCCGCCGATGATCGGCCTGTTCGAGGAGTTCGGCGCGGAGCTTCCGCTCCCCACGCGACTTTTGCTTGCGCTGACCAAGTTCTCGTCCCAGTACGGGGTCTACGTTTTCGCCGGCCTGGTTGCGTTGGCCCTCTTCGCGTTCCTGTATGTCAGGCAGCCTGCCGGCCGCAGGCTCCTCGACCAGATCATGCTCAAGCTTCCGATCATCGGTAAGGTCAACACACAAGGCATGGTGGCGCGGCTCTCGCGCACCATGTCGGCTCTACTTCAGGCCGGCCTGCCCTTGCCTGAGGTGATCGGAATGACCGAGGAGACCCTGGGGAATGTCGTCGTGCGCGAGGCGCTGGAGAACGTTCGTCAAGAAACGCTGCAGGGGCGCGGGCTTTCGGAGCCCATCGCCCAGTCTGGACACTTCCCCAAGATGCTTTCTTTCATGGTGCGCGTCGGCGAGGAGACCGGCACGCTCGACTCGCATCTGGCAACGGTGGCCGACTTCTACGACGAGGAGGTCGATCGCGCCTTGAAGCAGATGACGGCCATGCTCGAGCCGGCGATGACCATCGTCGTCGGCGTCATCGTCGGCTTCGTCGCCATCTCAGTCATCTTGCCGATGTACGACCTGCTGGGGGCGATCAAGTGAGACGACATCTTGTCGGTCCGTACCTGGACGACAGGCGAGGTTGGGTTTGTCAGGCGGCTTCGCCGCCTGACAAACCCAACCTCGCCT
>CAZGRL010000202.1:0-5687 GCA_964528155.1 uncultured Anaerolineaceae bacterium | reverse complement strand
AACTTAGCGTCCATTTAGTTGCATTCCTCCTTCATGTGGATTTCAACCCGACTCACATCAGGGATGGGCCAGCGGCGAGAGCAGGTGCTGTACGGCTGTCTCCATCTCGAACCAAGACATAGGGAGTGCCCCCTCCCATTTTGAGGCTGGTTGGCCAGAAAGGTGTTGCCTGACAGATCGTTGTACTTGACCGCGCCAATGGGGGCGCGCGTCGGCACTTGTCTTGGTCCGTAGGATGCCATAGACTCGGCAGCGCTGGCTGAGGTCCCGGCCACATTGCCCCGGGGCCGATAGGTCGCTGCAAGGGGAGCTACTTCATGACTGGGAGACGGCCCAGAAACGAATAGAACCGAGGAAGACGGTTTTGCTCCTCAAGTAGGCTTCTTCAACCATTCGTGGGTAGATGTAGGAGTCATCAGCGACGCACTATCCGATGATACGTCGGGGGGACTGCCTGACGAAGACGAGAAGCACACAGCCCTCTTTCCCGCGCCTGGAGCGCTCCATCGAATCCGAACTGGGATCTGCCACCAAAAGGTAGGTTGTTGAGGCGATGCCCGAAGGGAGAGCCACTCAGAACGGGAGTTGATCATGGTGCCACGAAGGAGATACCTACCAGCGTCTATCGCCTCGAAGAGACCAGCTCCAGCGCTGAATCCCTTTGATGACGCGGAGCTCCACACTGTAGGTGAATGGACGAAGCAATTGATCACAATAGCCACAGGGGCTCTAGTTGTAACCACCTCCCTGCTCCCTGACGTGCTTCTTCCAGTGGCAGGTGACGCTCTTGGGCTCCGCCTCCTGGGAGTTGCTGAGATCGCTTGGGCCATTTCAGCAGTGTTCGGCGTATTCGTATTTGGACAGCTCGTCCGCATGCTATCCAAGCATCGATCCCTGGGCCGACGAATCCGCTTTGCCAAGGACCTAAGTCTGAGACTCACTGCTGGAGCACAGGTGATGTTGTTCGCTGTTGGGCTAGTGGCGTTCGCTGTCTATGCGGCTAGGCGCATGTCGGCCCCACCTGGGATCTTGGACGACGAGGCCACACCTCCTACTCAGCCGCCGGCGGAGGTGTTTCTCGAAGAGACGTTCAGCTTGAGCATCGCTGTCAGCATGGAAGGTCCTTCTTCTACGCTGGAGAACCGTTGCCCCTCTCCGCCGCCCAGTGCCTTGCTTGAATTCCACAGTGACGGTGATGGACGATTTGTCTTGGGCTCGGCTACAAGCCCAACCGGGCTGATCATGTCAGTGGAATTCTCCAATCTCCTCAACGTGGACAATGATCCTCCTCCTCGCATTCTCGATCTCGATCCCTCCGAAGTTACAGCCGACTATACAAACGGAGTGTACAGGCTCTTGCTCCTTCATCCCCAGAAGGAGATTCGGTTTCGGGCAGATGCACTGATTGACACAAGCCCGTTCGGCATCTCCGCTTCCTTATACGACAACTGCGGAAACACAACTTCTGTGGATCCATACAGCAGCCGATAGGAGTCACTATGCTACCGACAGGTTCTCCGGGAAGGCCTCCCTCTGCTCGAGACCTTCCATGGTACTTGCTCGCGGCTCTTGTGTTTTTTGTCGCCCTGGAATTCCTGGTTCCCCGGGTCCTGGGTGTTGAACTGCCTTGGCCTTGCGCTGCTGGCGTTGCGGCAATCGCCGCGGTAGTCGTGTATTTCATCAGAAACAGGTAGTGCCACAGTTGGCCACGGCTTAGCCACGGGATTTCAGGATGACCTGCGGACGAGATCCCGCGGGTCGGCCAGCACATGGCGCGGCTCATGGGCGGTATCGCGTTCGCCACCGCCCCTCGCAAGGGAGCGCGAGTGCAACTTCAGAGACATTTAGTTGCATTCCCCCGTTCGCCAAAAAGGCCGCCGAGAGTATAAGGGCACTCACCCGTCAGGGCTTCTTCTCCCTCGCTTGGCGCCAACGCATGTGGAGGACACACTGGCGATTGCTCACATATAGCGATCTGACCTAGAATCACCCAAGCTGGGCAGCACGCATGTCGGACGCAGACTGGCGACCCCTGCTCCCAGTCGCACTAGTTCCCGGGGGAAATGGGTCGATGCCGGATCCCTTCAGCGTTATTGTCGTAAGCGAGCTCACCGCCCGCGTGTTCGCTCATCTTCTTGACAAGGGACTTGCCGTGGCTGGCGACCCGTTGCGGGCGTGGCTGAAGAAGGAGCCTCCCCGATTGGCGTTCCAAGCCGCCTTTATCAGCGCGTATACCACCTTCGCGCGGCAGCACCCCACGTGGACGGCAAGCCTGATGGATGAGACCTTCCTCGGCCGGGAGGATGTGACCCGGGAGCTGGGTCGCTTCCTCACCCGGACTGGGCATCCCGATCCTGCGGTCCTTTCGGACATCTGGGCCGCGTACCTGCCGCTGTCTGGAGTCCGCAATCACCTGGTAGAGGGCACCCGTGTCCTAGCCGACTTCTTGGGCTTGTTTGAGGAGGAGCTGAAGAATCAGGAGGCCTTGCGTCCCATCTGGGACAGCCGGACCCTGGAGCAGATATCCGAGAACGCAGAGGGGATAGCAGCGCTTCTGCGCGTGAGGCTGCAAACGCTGGCAGAGGCAGTGACCTCGACGCAACTCTCCGTGCAGGGCAGCGTGTCGGGCAGCGTGCTGATTTCCGGCCAGCACAACATTGTTAATCAGACCGTTATCTCCTCCTACCCTGCCCTCGCCGATCACATATACGACTTCACCGGCCTCATGGACGACTTGACCCGTTGGTTTGAGGGCCGTGAGTTTGTCTTTGCCGAAGTTGAGGACTTCATACGTAGCCATGACTGTGGCCTTTTCCGCCTAGTGGCGGATGCGGGCCTAGGCAAGTCGGCCATTGCTGCAGCGTTGGCGAAGTTCTACAAGGCCCCTGTGTTCTTCTTTGGTCACTACGGGAGTACCAACCCAGCTCGGTGTCTTGAGCACCTCTGTGCGGATCTCATCGCCCGCTTCCAACTCGACCACCGGCACCTGCCCGCCAGGGCCGGAGAGGATGCCAACTTCCTCAGTGCCCTATTGCGGGAGGCTCATCAGAAGGCAGAGTACCCGGTAGTCATGATCATAGACGCGCTGGACGAGGCAGAGGGCGGCGCTCCTAGCGGGTATTGGATTCCCCTGCCCGATCCTCTCCCGAAGAGGGCGTACATCCTGATCACACATCGGCCGGGCGAGTATTCCCTCCCTGGTGCCCAGGCCGTGATCCTGGACCTGGCCTGGGACGACCCCCGCCAGTCAGCGGACATTGAGCGCCACCTTCGACGCCAAGCCCAGCGGCCCGAAGTCCAGCATGCACTCGCGACGGCCGAGCCTCCCATCTCCAGTGACCGGTTCGTCACTGCGCTGACGGAGGCCAGTGAGGGCAACTTCATGTATCTGCAATACGTTCTCCAGGACATGACCCGTCGCGAGCCGGGCTTCGATCCCCTGCAGCTGCAGGTATTGCCTCGCGGCCTGCCGGGATACTACGACCTCTTCTGGAAGCGGATGGAGAAAGCCAAAGAGGCAGAAGGGTGGGGCGAATGGCGCAGCCTGTATAAACCTATTCTGGCTCTGCTTGCCGTTGCGGGGGAGGCAGTCGACCTGGATTGGTTGGCTGCGCATGCACAAGCGGATGCAGGCGAGCTATCCGAACGCATCATTCAACCATGGCGTCGCTTCTTGCGGGCGGAGCGCCGTGACAATCGAGTGCTATGGCACATCATCCATGGCTCCTTCGGCGACTTCTTGGCTGGGAAAGTGGAGCTCATCCCATACCACCGCCAAGTGGCGGCGTATTACCTGGAAGGGCCGGAACGGTGGAAGACCCACGGCGGCTATCCTTTCCGCCGCTTGAGTCGCCATTTGGCGAAGGCAGGCATGCTGGACGAGCTGGGGTCCCTTGTGGAGAATTCGGCCTGGTACACGGCACAGACAGCGTACGACGCCACCGGCAGCGCCTACGCCCGCGATGTGGGCCGCGCCCTTGCACTGGCCGAGCGACAAGTCCTCGAACACCGCGAGAGCGGTCGCGCCCTGCCCGCGGTGGTTGCTTGGAGCCTGCTCTATGCAAGAGTCCGCTCCCAGGCCACGCGCATACCTCTGGAGGCGCTGGAGGCCCTAGCGATGCTGGGGCAATTGGGCCAAGCATTGAGTTACGCGGCGCTCATGTATGGCCCCGAGCTACAAGCAGAGGCTTTCGGCCGAATTGCTCTACGAATGAGCGCTTGTGGAGAGAGTCAGACGGCGCAAGATGTGGCGTCCCGAGCGCTGGAGGCCGCGCAGGCTATCAGTGATGAATCCCATCGTGCCAAAGCCCTTTCCCAATTGTCTGGGATCCTGGTCAAGGTTGCGCACGGGGCGGGGTTGCGTCAGGCTCTGGAGGTTGCCAGGGACATCGCGGAAGAGGGACGCCGCGTGGAGGCCCTGACAGGGATAGCAGAAGCCATGGCTGAATTGGGGGACCGAGAGGGACTACAACACGCGTTGCAGGCCGCTCTCGACGTCGACGAAGCAATCGTTGGAAGGTTCGCCGATGACCTCGCGCCGATAACGAGTGCTCTTGTTCAGCTGGGGGACCGCGAGGCATTGCAGCAGGTCCGCCAGGCCATCGAGGACGATCAGGATTGCTGCCGCCGTCCCGAATGCCTAACCGTGGTGGCTGGGGCGCTGGCGCTGGTAGGCGAGGAGGCCACGGCCCGAGAGGCACTGCATACGGCACTACGGTCCGCCACGGATATTGTGGATGAACCCCGCCGCGCGATGCTGCTGGCGGAGTTGGCCGGCTGCCTGGTTCAGGTGGGGGAAGAGACGCCTGCCCGGGAACTAGCCCATCAGGCCTTGCAGATCGTTCAGTCCATCGAGGATCACGCACTCGACGTTTTTGGGCTACGCGACAGCGCTGTCGCCGCGGTCGCGAAGACCATGGCGCGATTGGCAGAGCCGGAGGGAATCCGAAAGGTCCTGCTGACCGCCGACTCCGTCCAGGATGACTATCGTCGTTGCCACAGCCTTGTGAGGATAGCCGAGGCCCTGGCGGAGGCAGGAGAAGAGGCGCCTGCCCGAGAGGCCGTGCTGCAGGCTCTCCAGGTCGCTCAGGAGATAGCGGATCAAGAGAGCCGGAACTATGCGCTTGGGGCGGTCGTGGAAACCCTGGCCCAGGTTGGCCCGCTTGACCTGGCACTCCGGATGGCTCAGACCATCGAGATTGAGTCGAAACGCGCCGATGCCCTTGCAGCTGTGGCCAGGGCACTAGCTCAGGCGGACGACCCGGATGGGTTGCACAAGTGTCTGCAAGCCGCCCAGGCGATCGAAGAGGAATGGGACCGCACCAGAGCCTTGGCAGAGATAGCCCGTGCATGGGCCCAGGTCGGGGTCCCAGAGGGGCTGCATCACGTCCTGGGGGCCGCCCACGCGATCGGCCAAGAAGGGCTGCGAGCCCGAGTCCTGGCCGCAGTTGTCGAAGCGTTCGTTCAGCTTGAGTATTTAGACCAAGCGTTGCAGGCCGCCCAGGCCATCGGGGATGACGAGTATCGTGCCTATTCCATCGCGACGACGGGGCGGGCTCTTGCCCAGAAAGGTCTAGACGTTGCCGCTTGGGAAGCGGTGCGCGAGGCTCTGCAGGCCGCCGGGGCCATTGGGATGGGGAGCATCGCGCCGCTGCCTTGACGACGCTAGCCGAGGCCCTGGCCTGCAC
>CAZGRL010000201.1:3230-5758 GCA_964528155.1 uncultured Anaerolineaceae bacterium | reverse complement strand
TTCGGATTGGACACGATTGAGACGGGTGCGGCGCTCGGTGTGGCCCTGGAAGCTGGACTAGGGACATTCGGCGACTTCGACAGCATCGCCGGACTGCTGCGCCAGGTTGGTGAGCGCACTCCGCTGGGCAGGCTGATCGGATCCGGTGCAGTGACCACAGGACGGGTCCTGGGGAACCGGCGCGTCCCAGCCGTGATGGGTCAGGCCATGCCCGGCTACGATCCGCGCAGCCTAAAGGGGAACGGCGTCACCTATGCCACCTCACCGCAGGGCGCCGATCACACCGCTGGCAACGCCTTTGGGGCGCGCAAGGAAGTGAACCCCCTGGGCGTTGAGGGCCAGCGCCAGCTATCCCTCCGGCTGCAGATCATCGCTGCCATGCTCGATAGCACCGGGTTGTGCCTCTTCGCTCGGCCGCCGGTGGTTTCGGACCCACAACTGATGGTCGACATGCTTAACGGGCGCTACGGTTGGGGTTGGACCAAGCAGGACCTGGATGCTGCCAACCGCGCGCTTCTGCGAGATGAGCTGGAGTTCAATCGCCGGGCGGGGATCACATCTGCTGACCACCGCATTCCTGAGTACATGCGTGAGGAACCCCTGGCCCCACACGGTACGACCTTCGACGTCCCGGACTCGGAGCTCGATGCTGTCTTCGATGACCTGTAGGTGACGATGCGTGTCGACACTGAGCTCTTTGGGCAGCTTTCGCCTGGCCAGCCGCGCCGCCAGCGGCTGGTCCTGGAGGGCTGCATGACCGTCCGGGAGCTGGCGACCGCGCTCGGGGTGCAGCCCGAGGAGGTCGGGCTGATCTTCATTGACGGGGTCCAGGGCGACATGCAAGATCCGGTGCCTCCCGACTGCCGCCTGTGTTTCTTCCCGCACATGTCTGGCGGATGAGCCTGCCGACGGCAAGAGCGACTCGGCGCAACGGGTTCCGTGGGGGATGGACGTGGAGAGCGAGATGCAATTCCTGCAAGTCGAAGGATTGTGCAAGTCTTTTGGGGGGCTGACGGCGATCAGCCACCTGGACTTTGCGGTCGATGAGGGGGAGATCGTCGGCATCATCGGCCCCAATGGCTCGGGCAAGACAACGGCCCTCAACCTGGTGACGGGATTCCTGAAGCCGGACTCGGGCAAAGTGACCTTCCGCGCGGAGAACATCACTGGGCTTGCCCGCCATCGGGTCAGTCAAAAAGGGATCGCGCGGACCTTCCAACTGGTCAAGCCGTTCCTCGAGTCCACGGCCCTCGAGAACGTGATGGTCGGAAGAGCCTTCGGACACGCGCCGGCCAGGAGTATGGAGGCCGCGGCGCAGGAGTCGCTGGAGCTGCTCGGCCGAGTGGGGCTGGCCGACAAGGCCAAGGTCGTCGTCAAGGACCTGACCGTCATGCAACGCAAGCGTTTGGAGCTGGCCCGAGCCCTGGCGACCAGGCCCCAACTCCTCTTGTTGGATGAGCTCATGGCCGGCCTGAACCCGCGAGAGGCCGAGGAAGCCTGTGGACTGATCAGGCGGATACGCGACTCCAAGATCACGATCATCGTCGTCGAGCATATCGTCAAGGCGATCTGCGGGCTCTCGGACCGTGTCATTGTCTTGAACATGGGCGAGAAGATCGCGGAAGGACCTCCAGACGAGATCGTCCACAACCCGGATGTTATCGATATCTACCTTGGGAAGGCCCATGCTGAGCATTGAAAAAGTCGACGTCTACTACGAGGACATCCAGGCCCTGTGGGCGGTGTCGATGGAGGTCGATGAGGGGGAGCTTGTTGCCCTCGTCGGCCCCAACGGCGCGGGGAAGACGACGATCTTGCGGGTGATCAGCGGCCTCCTCAAGCCTAGTGCCGGCAACATCCGATTTCAAGGTTCGGCTCTGGGCAGGCAACCAGCCAACAAGATCGTCGCGCTCGGGATATCCCAAGTGCCCGAAAGCGGAAGGATCTTCACCGGGATGACCGTGCTGGAGAACCTCGAACTAGGCGCCTTCGTGGCCGATGCCAGGAAGGAAAGGGACTCAAGCTTGAAGTGGGTCTACGAGATCTTCCCCCGCCTGCAGGAGAGAGAGCGCCAACTGGCGGGGACCCTGAGCGGTGGGGAACGGCAAATGCTAGCCATCGGCAGGGCCCTGATGGCCAAACCGAGACTGCTCATGCTCGACGAACCCTCATTTGGGCTGGCGCCGATCCTGGTGGAGCAGACGTTTGAAATGGTCACCAAGATCAACAGGGAGGGGGTCACCGTCCTGCTGGTGGAACAGAACGTCCGGGCAGCCCTGGAATTGGCGAGCAAAGCCTACTTGCTCGAAAACGGCAGGATCGTGGGGGAAGGTTCCGGGGAGGAACTGCTGACCTTTGAATCTGTGCGAAGCGCCTATCTCGCATAGGGCTTGAGAGCGAGGCGTCGATGCTCGAATCTGTCTCTCAGACCTTGGTTCTTGGCATTCTTGTGGGTGCCTTGTACGCATTGGCGGCACTCGGTCTCTCCTTGGTGTTCGGGGTCACCAAGTTCCTAAACGTGGCTCACG
>CAZGRL010000201.1:0-3220 GCA_964528155.1 uncultured Anaerolineaceae bacterium | reverse complement strand
AGAGCTTCTGATTTTCGGGGGGTATGCCAGCTTCTGGGCCGTCTCGCTGTGGGGTGTGGATCCCTTCCTGACGATCCCAACGACCATCATCGCTCTCCTGCTGATTGGGGCAATCCTGTACAGGGTGTTCTTCGTCCACATGGTGAAGCTCCCCGAGGAGATCAAGATTAAGAACACCCTTCTGGTCGGCTTCGGTCTCTCAGTGATCTTGCAGAACGTGGCTCTGCGCTTGTGGACCGCTGATGACCGCGGGATCACGGCCTCCTACTCCGGGGTGGCATTCACCGTGCTCGGCGTGCGCTTCCCTCTGGTGCGCATCGCCAGCCTGGCTACGGCGCTCGTCTTCCTGCTTGCTCTTCATCTGTTCCTGCGCAACACCTACACCGGCAAGGCGATTCGGGCAACCGTGCAGGATTGGGAAGCAGCCACGCTCATGGGGATCGACATCCACAAGGTCTACTTCTTGGCTTTTGTGTTGGGGGCCGCTCTGGCTGGTGTGGCGGGCACGCTGGTTGCCGTCAACTACTCCATCGAACCCTCGATGGGATTGAATTGGACCCTCAAAGCGCTGATCGTGATGGTCCTGGGTGGACTGGGGAGTATCACAGGCACGCTGGTCGGCGGTCTGCTCCTGGGGCTCACCGAATCGGCCACCTCCTTGTTGATCAGCAACAACTACCGAGAGGTTGTCAGCCTTGTGCTGTTTCTTCTGATCCTGATCTTCAGGCCGCAAGGCCTGTTTGGAACGAAGGAGGCCTAGCCCATGAATTGGAGCAAGGCCGCCAGAATCGCTCTCGTCGTTGTGGCCGTAGCCGTCCTGGCCTGCGTCCCCCTGGTGATCAAGAAGGACAGCAGCATCAACCTCCTGGTTGTTGTCCTGCTGTATGTGATCATGGCCTCCAGCTGGAACATCTTGGGGGGGTACGCCGGCCAAGTCAACCTCGGGCATGCTGCCTTCTTTGGCCTCGGCTCGCTAGTGACCAGACAGCTATGGATCGGGGGATGGCCGTTCATCGCATCCTTCGTACTGGGAGGCCTGGCGGCGGGCGCCCTGGCTCTCCTCATCGGTTTCCCCGCCTTCAAGTTGCGGGGAGTCTACTTCGCCATTGGCACGTTGGCGCTCGCCCAGATCCTCAATGTCACAGTGGGGAACGTGCTCCCTGAGATGTCATACAACCCGGCAATTGCGGAATACCGACTCGTGCCTCGGTACTACCTCTTCCTGGCCCTGACCGCGGTCACGATCGTGGCGGCCTACGTCTTGGTCCATTCCAGGCTGGGATTGGGCATGAAGGCAGTTCGGGAACAAGAGGACGCCGCGGAGTCCTTGGGAGTCAGCGCCTTGAAGCACAAGCTCCTGGCGTTGCTTATCAGCGCCTTCTTCGCTGGCATGGCAGGCGGGGCGTTTGCCTACTACCACGTGAGCTACTACCTGAACATGCCATTCGGCCCATTGTGGACCTTCGATCCACTCATGATGGCCTATATCGGGGGTGCCGGCACGATCATCGGTCCCATCGTGGGCTCGGTGTTCTTCGTCTTGATCAAGGAACTCCTCGTCCTGAACGTCGGCGAATACCACCTGATCATCTTTGGCACATTGTTCATTCTCGTGGTGCTCTTCCTGCCCGGCGGGCTCGTAGAGGCCTGGGTGAAGATCCAGAAAGCCCTGCGCCGCCGGGCACAGGCCGGGAGTCGCGATTTGGGTCTGACAGAGCCGAATTGACCTTGGGAATCTTGGAGTCCCACCGAAGCAGAAAGGGGCTTGCCTATGATGTGACCCTTCAGGGGAAGCAACCACTCCGGAAACGATCGTGCAAGACAGACAGGGAGGAAAAGTCGTGAGCGCAAGACGATCGGCAGTGTTGTTCGTGACCTTGCTGGTCCTAGCCATGCTCGTGACCAGCTGCGCCACCGCTGCACCCGTAGCCACGCCTGAGGTCACCGAGGAAGCCGCGCCGGAGGTCACCAAGGCAGCCACGCCGGTGGAGGCTCCGCCTACGGAGGCCTACCCGCCAGCGCCGGAGTTCATCGAGATCGGCGGATCGATCCCGTTGACCGGCAAGTTTGGATCGCTCGGCAGTCAGGTGCTTGGCCGGCTATAAGTATGCCGTGGCGGATATCAACGCCGCGGGCGGCGTCTATGTCGAGGAATATGGTACCAGCATCCCGTTTCGCCTCACCTACTACGATGATGAGTCCGATCCGACCAAGGCTGTGAGCAGGATGGAGACCATCTACTCCGAGCAGAACGTGGTTGCCTATCTGGGTGGTGCTGCCAGCCCGATGCACGCCGCAACCATCGGCATCGCCGAGAAGAACAAGGTCCCCTATCTCGCAGTCTCCTTCGCCTGGTGGAACATCCACCAGCGAGGCTACAAATACCTTTTCTCGCCGTTCCCCAAGTCACCGGACCAGGCCCGCAACGTCTACCAGGCCCTCAACGAACTGGTGCCTGAGGGCCAAAGGCCGACCAATGTCGCCATCTTCCAGGAGAACACCGACTGGGGCATCGAGTTGGGCGGGATGTTCAGGGCCGATGCTGCCTTCAACGGCTACACCGTCGTGTACTACGGGGAGTATGCGCCAGGAACCACCGACTTCTCCAGCATGATCCTGGCGGCCAGGGACGCCGGCGCCGACATGCTCCTGAGCATGCCAAACACGCCCGACGGCATCGCCATGGTCCGCGGGATGAGCGAGCTCGGATGGGCTCCCAAGTTCACCATGCTCGTCAGAGCCCCCGATGGGATCACCTGGGGCGAGACGCTGGGGACGATCGGTGACTACATCGCCTTCTTCCCCGGGTGGCACCATGGCGAGAAATTCCCCGGGGTAGACGAGCTCAATGCCGCGCACGAGGCCGAGTTTGGCAGACCCGCCGATGTGTTGGTCGGGCCGGCCTATGCCTGCGTGCAGATCCTGGCCGATGCCATCGAGAGAGCGGGCAGCCTCGATCGGGAGGCGATCCGAGACGCTCTGGCAGACACGGACATGATGACGGTGATCGGCCCCGTCACCTTCAACGGAGACGGAACGGGGAATGTCCTCAACCCGGTGGTGATGTGGATCGACGGCCAGCAGGAGCTTGTCTGGCCTGTCGACCAGGCAACAGCGGAGTTCCCCTATCCGGCTCCCTCGTTCGACGAGCGGTAGGTCGCCCCAGAGAGCGTGTGAATGAATCTGACGCGCCAAACTAGGAAGATATGCCGGGGATGCG
>CAZGRL010000200.1:0-5762 GCA_964528155.1 uncultured Anaerolineaceae bacterium | reverse complement strand
GTGTCTTCGTCGGGGGCTACTGGAATGTGCGAAACTGGATCCTGACCGGCAATCCGTTTTTTCCGTACGGCGTGACGATTGGTGACCAGCAAGTACTGCCGAGTGGCGACCGGACGGCGCATCTAGGCTTGGAGCGGCTCGTTGCCAACCTGGAGCAGATGGGGCACAAGTTCGGCGATCGCTTGTCCCCGATCGTCCCGGATCTGCCGGAGACGACGGGATGGGGCTGGTTCGCATACGGACTTGGCCTGCCGGCGCTGGCCTGGATGCTGGTACGAAGGTCCGACACACGTCTGCTTTTTACCGGTTTCACGCTTTCCCTTCTGGCGCTCTTCCTATCTGACCGGCCAAGTCCGTGGAGCATGCGCTACGCCATCTGGTTTCCCGCGCTATTCGCTCTTGCCTTCGCGGCATACCTTGACTGGCTGCCTGCCATGCGCCCGGGCTACTCGAAGATGCTCATCGGCCTGACGGTGCTATCCTTCGGGCTCAACTTCGTCATGACCATAAACGAGGGTCGAGTCGGACCGGGGGACTTTCAGGCGATGCTCGGTCGGTCGATCTGGGACCGCCAGGCGGCCTACCTTCGGTTGACGGTACCTGAGGAGTATGCGAACGCGTTGGAGTTTGTCCCCCGCGACGCAGTCCTTGGTTACAACGTAACCAGCAACGGTTTCGTTTATCCTCTGTACAGAGCGGATTTCTCGCAGCATCTAGCGTACATCCCGCTCTCGGCAGATGAGTCGTGCGACGACGTGGCCCTGGCCCTGGATGGTCATGGAACGCGCTACTTGTTCGTTGCGCCTGAGCAAACGGACGATGAACTCAGGGCGATGCTCGCGAAGTGTGCTGGTTCGGGATCTGTCATTCGTGAAAGGGCAAGAGGCTTGTATGTCGTCAAAGAGCCAGAGTAGGGTTACGCTCGAAGCCTGGTTGGTGTTGGCAGTCATGGTTGCGGCGACGGTGTGGTATGCCTCGAACCAGCTTCTGTATTCCCTGTATTTCGTCTACCAGCTTGCTCATCTCCTGCTTCCGGGGGTCGTGCCGGCCGTCGGTCCACTATAGGGCCTCTGTCGCTCTGGCCGCAGGCTAGTGCCGTCCGGCTGGATGACAGCTGCAAGCCGGGTCCCGCGCTCACGATCCGTGCGGCAGTCTCCCGTCCCAACGATTGTCCCATCGGTGAGATCAGAACCTTCGAGCCGGAGGTGCCAACCAGGCCAATAGAGTCGGAGGCTGCCTGAGCGGCAAGGTCAAGATGATCTGCGATCCAGCGGGAAAGAGGACATGAGTTCTGCCGACGCGGGGGAGCAGGGTGTCGAGGACGCCTCATTGAAGAATTCGTTATCGGAGTATGCCCGGCCGGTTTCTGCGCGTGTGTGCGCTCGGGAACGCTTGCGCCGCTCTATCGCACAACATCTGATCATCACATGGTCACCATGTTGGGTTGGTTCTCTATGTGATGTGCAAGAGTGATCTGACACAAGAACTCCAGCGCTTGGCGATCTTCGCTATCCGCCCTGGCGAGACGTCTCTTGAAGGGGTGATGGAAATCATGCATGTCTTCGGCACAATGGCCTGGCTCAGTTTCAACCGGGCAGTTCGGTTGGGGGCGAGTCGGTCGACGTGATCAGGCGGGTCATTGTCCGGAGGTGGTTCTGCGGATCGCGGGTCGCCGCCTGGCGGGTCAGGCAGGAAGGATCGTGTATCATTGCCACCCCGGCGTGGCGATGAGAGCACATCGCCATGTTGCTGAGCGCGGCTCTGTTTGCTGTGTGGATGCGGGGCCATAGGTCGTCGCGACCGGCGCCACATGGGACTGACGCCGCTCGGGCGGGGACGGGCTGGGCTCGAGACTTGCGCGCAGGCCGGCACGGGCTCGCAATCAACTCGAGGAAGAAACGCTGAGAGCGGATGTTTGGTGAAAGGGGATCTGCCCGGAGACTCAAATGAGTCTGGGCAGGGCCATAGCCAACTGCCTGCAGGACCCCACACCTGACACGAGTGAACGAGTGGTACAGGCCCAGAAGATGTCGTCTGACGCAACGATCCCCGACATCATTCGAGAGCAGGCAGAACTCCTACCGACGTCTGCCGCGATCACCGCGCCAGAGCAGATGCTCCGCCTTTCGCGCTGGAAGCTCATCGATCTCGAGCCCGCCCCTGGATACCGGGGATGCCTTGCTGCTGAGAGCCGCAGCGTCGTGCTCAAGCTTTGGGTTTGGTCGGATGCGGATCCGCGCGATCCGGGTTGTCGTGATCCGGTTGCCGGTTCGCAAGGCCGCGTTCTGGCTCGCGGACAACGCAGGGCTGGATGAAATGTTGATCTGGAGCTAACAGATCGCCTCTCGGCGCACTTGTGACCCACGCAAGTGGCTCGCTCACGCTCGAGGAGAGTGGATTCGAGATCCTTGAGCAGGGGTATATCATCCACGCTCGCCGCTATGTGATGCTTCGCCTTGTGTCTTTCCTCGATGAGCTCGAGCTGGGTAGGGCAGGCGGAATCGTCGAACGGCTCCTGCAGCGGAGCGAGGTGCTTCGCTGTCTGCCATCGAGACTTGTCACCGGACGAGATATCACCTGGGCGGCTCTGAAAGGATCCACGTCAAGGAGCGGTTTTCCATCCTGAACCGCCTGCATGAGACGGAAGGCCAGCCTGTAGAATCGGGCCGCGTCCCTCATTGCTCGGGATGCACGCGAAGTTGAGAAGGCGCTGCACCGCCTTTGTGGAGTTAGACCATTGGCAGGAACCGGGAATGGACGCCTGCTTCAGACTGAAGCCGCCAGCTACGCAAGCGACGTTGGCGTCCTGGGGATCTTGCAGGCCGTCAGCCGACTGCGAGGCCTGATTCTGCTGCCGGTGATCGCCGGTCTCATGGGAACGGCCGCCTATGGCGTCTGGACTCAATCGCTGCTCGTGGTCGCCATGGGGAGCGCGGTCATCGGGATGCAGCTCCCAGCAGCTCTGGTTCGTTTCGTATCGGGCGGTCAGACGCGCAAAGAGCAGCGCTCAATCGTCATGCCTCAATTGGTCGTCCTCTTTGTTATTGGTGCCGGTGTTGCTTTCGCAGCGGCACTCGTGCCACAAGGGCTGGCTTCCGTCCTCTTCGGCGACGCCAAGTACGCTCCGATCGCCGGGTGGTTGGGTCTGTGGGTTGCGCTCGCGACCATTGGCGGCTTTGGGCTGGATCTGCAGCGAGGGCTGCACTATGTCAAACGATATGGTCTGCTCACAACCGCACAGGTGATTGTCCAGCTCGTGGTCGTGGCGGTGGTCATTCTGCTCACTCGGCAACTCAAAGCAGCGGTCTTGGCGGCAATCTTCCTCGAAGGGGTCGTGGCCTTTGCCGTCCTGGGGCTCGGACTCCGGGAAGTTGGATTAGCGTGGCCGGGGATGGGCGGCCTGCGAGGAAGCCTCGCTTTCTGTTTGCCGCTCGTGCCGAGCTACTATGGCGGAGTGATTCTGAATATGGCCGATCGTTTGCTGATCGCCTGGAGATTGGGGCCGGAAGCCGTGGGGATCTACTCGGCCGCGTACGGTCTGGCGAGGGTTGTCGCGGAGATCTTTCGACCCATCAAAGCGGCGCTCGTACCAGCGGCGAGCCGCCTATGGGATCGAGCTGCGACTGGGCAGAGTGAACGGCTCCTCACCCATACGCTGCGCTACTATCTGATGCTTGCCATCCCGGCCGTCGCTGGCGTGGCGCTGCTTGGACCGGCCTTCCTGGCGCTGCTCGCCAGGCAAGTCCCGCCGGAAAGCATCCGGTGGATCGTTCCATGGTTGAGCCTGGGCTTCCTTCTCAGCAATCTACAGTCGGTGTTTAGCGTGTTGCTGCAACTCGGCAAAGACACCCGTCCTTTGGCCATCTCGAAGACCTTGTCGGCAGCGGCCTACGTGGCAATGGTAGCCGTTGCCGTCCCTCGCTGGGGCCTAATAGGGGGGGCTGTTTCGACGTCCATTGGCTACTGCCTCGATCTGATCATCACGTTTTCCTTGGCCTGGCGACGCTTGCGCCTTCCGCTCCCGATCATGTCGACCTTAAGGGCCATGCTCGCCACCGTCGGCATGACATTGGTTGTGCTGGTGATCCGGGGAGATGGCCTGCCCGCGATCTTGTTGGGCATCGCCTCGGGCGCGGCGACCTACACGCTCTTGTTGGCTGCCCTTGGCGGGGTAGGCAGAAAAGAGCTGGCGTTCTTCTGGTCGATCGTCCGGCCCGGACCGCAAGCCGAGTACAGGGAGCTCAACTAGCTGCAGACGGGCACTTGAACGGCAATGAGTCATCTCACGGTGAGGCAGCTGTTCTTCTCCAGCGGCGTGAGACGATGCTCGGCATGGCCAGAACCGGCCTGAACCGCCGGAGGTTCCTGAGGAGAGACGCTGCTTGACCCTGCGCGCGGGCGGTCGAGCAAAGGTGGTGGGGTGATAGGGGACGCCATGAGGTGATGGGCGGATGCCGAATCCCCTTGTACGTATGGAAAGCTCCTCGCCTTCAAGATCGCTGTGGGGTGAAGCTCGCGCCGCCGGAGGACTCTGGCCTGGGGGCATGGGAAGAACCACTTCGCCTTGCCTCACATGTCAATCGGTCCGGACGCGGGGATTTCAGCAGAGATGGGGATAGCGACACTCGGCCGAGGATAGCGGAGGAACAATCATCTGATGCCGAGACTACGGCGAAATCCGGGTCATTCTCCCGGGGCGCTGTCAGGGTAGGGGATTGAGCCGAAATGATCCCGCCCATCCAGCGGAGTTTTCGTATTCCTTCATATCGTTTCTTCTTCTAGGACACCCTTGGTACGATTGTCCTGTACGTGTCGTGGATGCCCTCGCACTTCGGGGTTGGGCGTCCGAACATGCTGGCTATTTCATGCACATCCTTGTCGAGCAGAGTGGCAGTAAGTTGGATAACCTTGGTGATATCGCCATGCTTCAGGTGGCGGTCGAACGCCTGCGCGCCTTGTGGCCTTCGGGGACGATCTCGGTCATTACACGTTCGCCTACGCCACTGTCGGAGTTTGTCCAGGGCGTATCCGATGTCCGCATCGATTACCCATCCTTCTGGCTCAGGCTCAGGCGACTGGCCTCAGATCGACTGCTTCGGGGAGACAACTTTCTTCGATCCCGGTTTGAGGTTCTGCTCAGCCGGCAGTTCGCTGGAGTATACGGCCCGACCTTGGCGAAAGCGGTCGGAGAAGCCGACGTGGTTGTGCACTCCGGAGCAGGCGTGCTGGCCGATCCATTCGTTCCGGCTGCGATCCGGCGGCTGTGCTTGTTCGAGCAGGCCATTGGGGCGAGAAAACCTACCGCCCTCTTTGGTCAGGGCATCGGGCCGTTGAATACCCCGGAGCTCAGACGAGCGGTCAAGCGTGTCTTGTCGCAAGCGGACCTCGTCAGCGTCCGCGACCCAGTCAGCGCCCGGCTTCTGACCGATGAGCTCGGGATCACCCGGCGCGATATCCCGATCACCGGTGATGATGCGCTCGAACTCGCGTTTCGGGCGCGGCACGGCCAACGCGGCAATCTGATCGGCGTGAACCTTCGGATGGCACCCTACAGCGGGTTCACGAGTCCCGACATGGCGAGGCTTGATGGCCTCGCCGGGGTGCTCAAGGAGTGCGCAGCTGAACCAGGACAAGCAAACTTGCCGCTGGTGGTCCACCAGAGCGATGGCGATAGTGCACGCGAATGGCTTCTCGGAAGATCACGCCTCGAGAGCCTGGCACCCCAACACGAAATGATGGTGTCCGGTCTGCTGGAGGCGATC
>CAZGRL010000199.1:0-5825 GCA_964528155.1 uncultured Anaerolineaceae bacterium | reverse complement strand
ACCCAACAAGGACGAATTCGTGCAAAAACTGAACACCAAGTTACAAGCCAGACTCAGTCCCTTATTCTACAGGCACCTGCCATATGGCACAACTATAGTTAGATAGCCTTCTGTCATTCAAAATTGGTGGCAAGGCATTACACAACGAGTTACGGAATGTCACGCTATGATAGTGAACTTCTTGCGCTACCCTGGTAGTAAGAGGCGTATGCTGGAATTCCTCAGACAACACCTCCCTGCAGCAGATACCTTGCGAGGGTACTATGTCGAACCCTTTGTAGGTAGTGGCGCAGTGTTCTTCATGCTTAGTCCCAAGCGAGCGATACTTTCAGACATCAATCCGGATTTGATCGATTTGTACCGTGGCATCCGACAATCCTCTGAGGAAGTTTGGAATCGCTATTGTGCCTTTGGTTCTAGTAAAACCGAGTATCATAGAGTTCGTGATGCTGACCGGCCTGAACTGCTTGTGGACCGCGCTGCGCGTGTGCTTTTTCTAAACCGTACTTGTTTTAAGGGTATGTGGCGGCATAATCAAGAGGGCAAGTTCAACGTCGGGTATGGGGGACAGGATCGTCGGTGGGTGATAAGTCTGGACGACCTAGTAGCTGTTGCGCATGCATTGCGCAGTGCTGAACTCCGGTGCCGTGACTTCGAAGAAGTCGTAGAAGAGTGCCGAGCAGGTGACTTCATCTTTGCTGATCCTCCCTATCGACCAGGAGGGAGAGAACTGGTGAATGATCATTATGTGAGTGGACAGTTCTCTTTTGAGGATCATCGCCGGCTAGCATTGGCTCTGCAGAACGCAAAAGAGCGGGGAGTACAATGGGCGTTGACCATATCTGCACACCCTGATATAGTCACGTTATTCGGGGGCAATCAAGTTATCAAAGTCCCACGCGGAACAGGACGTAGGCCTGGTATCACTGTGATCAACTCCGGTGAGGTTTTGATTACTAGCTACCGTGCAAGAGGAGGACAAAAGCAATGAAAGAGTTTTTTGATCAAGCAGCCCGGCAAAATCATCCGTTACGCGCACTCAAGGAGTTTCTTGAACATGAGGTAGCCAATGAGACTGCAAAGAGGTACGACGATTTGCGCTTTGTCGGCTATGTACTGGACATCAACTATGACACAGTGACAGTTATCACATCTGACCCGTTCAAGATGGCTGTAGGTGGCGTGCCTCGCAATTCTTTGCTAATTATGACCCCGGCAGTGCAGGAGGCGATGGTGACACCGCATTTCACTCTGCTCCGCGTGCTGGATGCTGCTCCAACTCCTCTTAGCAAGGAAACTCAGCAAACGTACTTCGAACTTCAGAAGAAATCTATGCCTGAGCTTGACGTATTCACCCAGTCGGAGTTGCAGTGGGGGGCACTGAATACTGCTGTGCTGGGCATGTTCTACCCGAACCCAGACCAGCAGGATGTTGTTGAGTTCTCAGGCGACATGAACAACTTCGTCAGCGCGCACAAGTATCGAGTGTATGCCCCAAATGAAGCCCTGCTCGATTTAGTAATGAACACTCTGGTACCTGCTGAAAACCGCTTTGAGATTGGAAGATTACGCCTGACTGAGTGTCGTTTACCTCTACCCAACAGACCGCAGCCCGAAGTGGGTGTCTATGTTTCCACACGTGACTTCCTAGGTGCGAGGACTGCTATGTTTGGCAAGACTCGTTTGGGCAAGAGTAACGTAGTTAAGCTGATAGCCCAAAGTGTGATCGAGACAACGAAAGAGACAAAGAATGTGGGTCAGCTAATCTTTGATATTAATGGAGAGTATGCTAATGACAATCCGCAGGATGATAGCAAGTCACTGCGTAGTGCTTACCCCGACCAATGCATAGTCTACGCCTTGACTGAGAAAGAAGCAACACCCTCAAAGCCACTCAAACTGAATTTCTACGAGCAGCCGGATAGTGCTCATCGAATAATCGGTAGTCTATTGACCCAGGATAGCAAAGACACCTCTAACTACATACGAAGGTTTATCAGTGTGGAACTGCCATCTTTGGAGGAAGTTAGGAGACTGCAACCAGGGAGTCAACAGACGAGAGCCTTACGCAAAATCCAGATTTTTTGGGCCATTCTGAGCAAAGCGGGATACATCATCAACGAACCACGCCTCAGATCAGTAGCACCACCAGGCAAGCCAGCCAACAGACTGAATCCCGGTTTCGCTCAAGCACTCAGGGATGCCGCATATCCCTCCTCCGGCATAACATCCACACCCCCACCACCTAACACGCTCACTGAGTTGGTCAGAGAGTTTGAGATTGTCAATCGTTTCCGAAGGGACAACCGAAGCCATCCAAGCCTAACTACAGGTAGTGGCAACCCACTGTTCGATCCTGACGATGAAGCGCTTCTTGAATTCCTGGAACCGCCGCCAGGATGGAGCGGCCCCGCGGTAATTCAACCCTACAGAATCTACCATGACCGGAGCGCAGGAGACTTCGTGAAAGAGATTCTGAGTCTCTTGGATTCAGGCCAGACCGCAATTTTGGATCTGGGCAATGCGCATCCAACAGTCATGAGTTACTTTTCCGAGATGCTTTCCAAGTCCGTTTTTGCACATCAACTAGACAAATTCAGTAATAACCAATTGGGAGACCACTACATTCAGTTGTATTTTGAAGAGGCTCACAACTTGTTCCCAAGCAAAGAAGACGTGACTACCATCTACAGCCGCTTCGCGAAAGAGGGAGCAAAATACCACATAGGGATGGTATACTCAACTCAATCGCCAACGACAATCAGCAGAGATCTACTGGCTCAAACGGAGAACTTTTTCATCGCACATATGTCGTCCCAAGATGAAGTCAATGCTCTCGCTAGAACGAACGTGGCTTACGAGAGTTTGAAAGATGACATTCTATGCGCGAAGACACTCGGTTACATACGAATGTTGACACGGTCGCATCGCTTTGTGGTTTCGGTTCAAGCTCACAAGTTTGAACCCAAAGGCAGTGAATCTTCTAGTTCACAACCGTAACTGTTGTAAGGAGTGAGCATGCCTTACAGGGCAAGTAACAAGTTGCCCGGTGAACGGGCAAGTAAACTTGGTCATTTAGAGGTTCTACGTAGTCCCCTGGTGCAGCAACTTGTCCACAGTTTTGAGCAACCTGCTGTGTCGGTTACCCCCTATAAAGTGAACTGGCAACCAGTGCCACCGCCTAGGCAGGCACTTGATTTGGTTTTCGGTGTTGATGGCTCAATTCAGGTGATTGAAGATGAACGACCACCTCACAAAGCGCTGGCATTTGTTAAGACAGCGCTCATGCGGATTGACCAAGTTGCACTGAATCGCATCGACAAGGACACCCCTCATCCGTTTGCTTTGCGAGATCTTATGTCCGACTCCGCTCTCTACCACGCAACTGTTTTCCCGCTCCGTCACGTGCACGTACCAGGATTATCCGTCTACAATGCAATCCGGCAAACCATCTTTGAGTCGGTTAAAGACAACTCTCTTGACGGAGAGCCGATGGAAACACTCAAATGGTTGGTTTACGAAGAATGGTCTGGTGTCAAGAAGCACCTGCCCGATTTTCAGTGCCCGCACTGCCAGAGTGACCATGCAACTCTTCCGTACGATGCTGAGCAAGGCACTTGCCCGCAATGTGGCGAAGAACTCTTCATTACGGATATGCTTGGTTTTCATCTGGACATGGTTGAAGAGGCAGCTTCCGACAGCATTGCTACAGCTTACATGAATATCCACGAGACACTGTTGCTCTTTACCGGCATTCGCCACTTCTGGGAAACTAACCGTAGGATTCTCGAACGTTGCTTGTTCGTTAAGGACGGTCCCCTCCAAATCCGAGCGCAGTATTCTAAATTAGTGAGTCCCATTCGCCGTTTCCTGATCCACGCCCTACAACAGGGTACGCCGGTTTGCATAGTAGGGCAAGAGAAAACTGGTTCTTTCGTTGAGCATTTAGACTTGATTGGTCGAGACGCGCCTAGTGAGCATCTCTTCATCCCTGACCACACCTATATCTGCGAGCAAATCCAACATCGCCCGTCCAGCGGTGGGTCATATGGTCGAGACACCAACTACGGAGCAAAGGTCTTCGTCGCCTTGAATGAACGCTATCACCTTGTGTTGACCATCCCAGTGGGTACAGGCATGGACTCTTTTGTTCAAGCACCAGACATGACACAGATGATCGGCCTGGATCGCATTCTGACCACGCTACCTAAGCTTCTGAGCAGCCGTCACGAAAACGCACTCCTGCCGGTTGAGCTAGCCCACTCGATTGCATCTCTGTCAACCTATCCTTCAGCGCAAGTGCTAAAGATATTCGCGGAGGCATCTATGAAGAAACAAGCCTAGCCTAGCGAGTGTCGTATTCAGTATTCCAGGCCATCCAACCCCCGCTGCACCTGACCGCCCTATCGCGCGCACACATCGGCGGTCACACGCGCTTTCAGGTTGGTTTTGTGGCGGAGGCTCTTTCCTGCACCCGTGCGGCGGGTGAACCGTCAGTCGTTAGATGGCGCTTCGTTAATCTACCTGGTGAGGGGGTTCACCGTAATGGAAGATCGTCTCCGTTACATCCTATCCAATGTAAATGATTGGCTAAAGTTTGCTGAAGGTAAGAATGCCGCATTACTGGCCGCCAACAGTGCCATAGTTATTGGTGCTCTGCGTCTGGTTGATGGTAAAGTCTTTCTCTTTCAATGGGCTGAGCATTATTTCTATTTCTCCATTGGGGTGTTTGCACTGAGCGGAGTTCTTTGCCTTCTTTCCTTTGTGCCTAAGATTGAAATTCCCTGGCTCCTGCCGACCTCTTTATCCGATAAGAAAGACAACCTCATCTTTTACGGGGATATTTCTGGTTACGATCCATCTTCCTACGTAAGGGCTCTTCATGCTCAGGATGGAACTATCTTGAAGACAATAGATCCTTTTGAAGAAGATTTGGCAGAGCAAGCAATTATCAACTCACGAATCGCCTTGAGGAAATATCAACTGTTCAACCTTGCATTATGGCTTGATGTCACAGCCCTTCTTACTCCGTTTTTCTCGTTGCTTCTCTACCGATTCTTAAGAAGAAAGGGGGGATTGAGATGATCACAGAAGATCAAATGCCTTCACGTTTTCGAGACGTTATTGAAGAGCAGATCGATATATTTGAAAAAGGTCGCTCTATCCAAGTAAGAAACACAATTCCCGATACCACTGAGATACCAATCGAGAACCCCAAGCATTGGCTTAGGATCCCAGATGTCATATGCGTCTACGTTGATATGCTGGGCTCTACGCGTCTAAGTGCTGAGTCTCATGATCAAGACACAGCAGGTGCTTATCAACTTTATACAGGTACGGCGGTAAGGCTTTTTAGCGCATTTGAAGCGCCATACATAGATGTTAGGGGCGATGGTGTCTTCGCTCTATTCGATAGTAATCAACCATACAGAGCATTGGCTGCAGCAGTTACATTCAAGACCTTTGCTAAGTGTGAATTCATCGGCAGGATAAAAGATCTCACAGATGTAGATGTCGGCTCCCATATTGGGATTGATCAACACACTATTCTAGTCAGGAAATTGGGTTTCAAAAGATATCGGGGACGCTCAGATCGCCAGAATGAAGTCTGGGCAGGTAAACCAGTTAACATGGCTGCTAAACTTGCCTCATTGTCAGAGCATGATCAATTGATTGCGTCGGATCGTTATTTCTCCAACCTTGAGGATGAGCATGCCCTATTGACATGTGGATGTGGACACCCAGAAGGCGAAAAGGTTGATTTGTGGACTCCCATGGATTTGTCCGAAGATGATCGCTTTGATTTTGATACCGCCCACGTTCTC
>CAZGRL010000198.1:0-5833 GCA_964528155.1 uncultured Anaerolineaceae bacterium | reverse complement strand
GGGTTTGCCCCCACCCCCCGACCCCCTCCCCCATGCGCTAAGCGCATGGGGGAGGGGGATAATATGCCAAATTGGGGAGCCGGGTCAGCTACGCTGACCCGGCTCCCCAATTTGGCGGAGCATCGACTGCGGACGGGCTTTCATTGGCTGAGACATCCGGGGAAAATTCGGCGGCAGCGCCCACCTCCCTCCCGGGGATATGCGCAAGAATCCCGCCAGGCCGACCGGCTCCCATTCGGGGCGACGCTAGAGCGGCCGGCGGGGAAGGCCCGGTTCCCTTTCCAGGACAAGCCAGAACGGCGGCGGGAATGCCCGGCTCCCTTTCGGGGCAACGCTAGAGCGGCCGGCGGGGATGACCGGCTCCCTTTCCAGGGCAGGCCAGAGCGGCCGGCGGGGAAGGCCGGCTCGCTTTCGAGGGAGAGCCTGAGCAGCCAGCGGGGATGAGCGGCTCCCTATCCAGAGCAAGCCAGAGCGGCGGCGGGGATGACCAGCTCCCTTTCGGGGCAACGCTAGAGCGGCCGGCGGGGATGACCGGCTGCCTTTCCAGGGCAAGCCAGAGCGGCGGCGGGGAAGGCCGGCTCCCCTACGGGGGGCAATGCCAGGGCGGCGGCAGGAATGTCCGGCCCCTTTCGAAGGAGGGCCAGAGCAAGGGGCAGGGGGTGGGGGTTGACCCTCCCGGCCCTAGCCCGTTTACGTTCTATTTATGAACCTCCCCGCCCTTTTAGGCCCAATTCATGAACTCATCCGAGAATTGGATTACGACGCCCGATTCGCAGGCGCGCTTTGCGCGCGAAATGCGCCGCGCGGAAAGGAGGCCCTCTCCCCGAGAACACCGAACCTGTATTACGCCGTTTGCGTGAGGTCCCATTCAATCCATGGAGGAGCAAGAATGAAAGACCTACGATGGAAGTCATTGATGGCCCTGGTGGTCATTGCGCTCATGGCAACGGCCTGCGCCGCTCCGACGCCCGCACCGGCGCCGACGCAGCCGCCCGCGCCGCCGCCGCAAGCCACCTCGGAAGAACCGATAGCCACGGAGGCCCCGACGGAAGTCATGATGGAGCCCGTCACCTTGACCCTGGGCTTCACCTCGTCGCTCACCGGTTCACAGAATCTCTCGTCGACCCGCCAGAACCACGGCCTCGAACTGTTCATGAACGAGGTCAATGGCATGGGAGGCTTCCAGGTCGGTGATTCGACCATGGTCAGCTTCGATTCGGTGACTTATGACGACGAGAGCAACAAGGACCGTGTGCAGGAGCTGTATACGCGGCTGGCGACAGAAGACAACGCCGATTTCCTCATCAGCCCGTATTCCTCCGGCTTGGCCGACGCGGCGGCTGTGATCGCCGAGCAGTACGGCAAGGTCATGGTCACGACCGGCGCCGCCTCCGACTCGACGTACAAGCTGGGATACACGGGCGTTTACCAGACCTACACGCCAGCCAGCCGCTACCTGGTCGGGTCCGTCGATCAACTCATCTCCCTGGACCCGAGCTTGACGGATGTCGCGTTCGTGCATGAGAACGACAAGTTCTCGACGGACGTCGTGACCGCGGCCAAGGACTATGCCGAGTCCAAGGGGCTGAATGTCGTGCTGTTCGAGGGCTATGACACCGGCACCACAGATTTCGGACCGTTCATCAACAAGATCGTTGCCGCCGCACCGGGCGCGCTGATGGGCGGCGGTCACTTCCAGGACGGCAGCACGTTCGCCCGCCAGCTCTATGAAAAGGGCGTTAGCCTGAAGTACATCTCGCTCTTGGTGGCGCCCCCCGAGCCGGACTTCGCCGAGCTTGGCGATGCCGCCCTGGGCATCGTCGGGCCGAGCCAGTGGGAGCCGTTGGCCGAGTACACGAAGGAAGCGGCTGACGCAGCGGGCCTGGAGTGGTTCGGACCGACCGGGCAAGAGTTCGTCGACGCCTACGAAGCAGCCTACAATGAAGAGCCTTCGTACCACTCTGCCGGTGGTTACGCGGCCGGCATGATTCTGGAGAAGGCGATGATGGATGCCGGATCCACGGATCCCGAGGCGGTGAAGGCCGCACTGGACGCCATGGACATCCTGACCTTCTACGGCCGAATCAAGTTCGACACATCGGCTGAGGCTCACGGCCTCCAGATCGGTCACAGCATGGTCTACATCCAGTGGCAAAAGGACGCCTCAGGCAACCTAGCCAAGCAGGTCGTCTGGCCGCCTGAGGGCAAGACTGCCGAGACGCTCTACCCAATCCGCTGACAATCTCGGCAAGCGCGTGAGGTTCCCCGCAGGCGCGATGCGCCTGCGGGGACAGACCCAATCCCTCGAGGAGTTGCACATGGCTGAAGTTCTCCTCCCCTCCCTGGTCGACGGGTTGCTCCTGGGATTCGTTTACGGGATCGCGGCAATGGGCCTGTCACTGATCTGGGGGGTGATGAACGTTATCAACCTGGCACACGGCCCGATCATCGCCCTGGGGATGTTCGGAGTGTACCTGAGTTTCACCCATCTCGGATTGAACCCTTATCTGGCGTTGGTCCTTGTCGCCGTCGGCGGTCTGCTGGCGGGCGTGGTGATTTATGCCGTGGCCGTCCACCGGGTGATCAATGCGCCCCACCTTTCGACTCTCCTGGCGACATTCGCGGTGAACATGATCATCATCGGGCTGGGGACGGCGGCTTTCAGCACGAGCCCGTACAACGTCGATTTCACCCTGGGAAGCGTTACCATGGGCCCGATCCGGATCCAGGTGAGCAGGCTGGCTGCCGCGGCGGCAGCCATCATTGTGACGGGGCTGCTCTATTTGTTCCTCTACCGGTCGAGACCCGGGAAGTACATCCGGGCTGTGGCGAATAACCGGGCCGCGGCCGAGCTGATGGGGATCCCCTCGGCGCGGGTCCTGGCGTTGAGCTTCGGGCTGGGGACCATGTTGGCGGCGATCGCCGGGGGTTTGATCGCCACGTTTTTCCCGATCACGATCCTCTCTGGCGGGGGGTACGAACTGCGGAGTTTCGTGATCGTTGTGCTGGGTGGCCTGGGCAACCCGTTGGGCGCGCTGATCGGCGGACTCATCCTGGGCACGCTCGAGGGCGTGATCCCGGTATTCACCGTGACGACCTGGGTGCCCGTCTTCGAATTCGTCTTGTTCGTCCTCATCCTGCTTGTGCGCCCGAGCGGTCTGCTGGGGAGGCGCACATGAACGCCTGGAAAAAGCCGGGCTTCTGGCTCCCCATTGTGCTCGTGTTGGCCGCGGGCGCTTGGCCGCTCATCACCGGAAAGGAATCCACGCGCGAGGTGATCTTCACCGCACTCATGTCGGTGGCGCTCGCCTCGAGCCTGAACATCCTGCTCGGCTACACCGGGTACGTCAGCTTCGGTCACATCGTCTTCTTCGGCCTGGGGGCCTACGTCGGTTTCTACATGATGAGCGCCCTCGGACTTCCCCTCTATGTGGCCGCGCTTGGCGGCGGCTTGAGCTCGGGATTGCTGGCATTCCTGCTCGGGAAAGCCATCCTTCGATTACGAGGCGCCTACTTCGCGCTGGCCACGATCGGCGTAAATGAAGCGGCCCGTGCTTTCGTCAACAACTTCGATCCGTTTGGCGGACCGATCGGGATGCGACTGAACTTCCGCTTCTATGACTCCTACGGCGGCGCGGCCAATGCCTTGTGGACCACCTTTATCGCCCTCGTCCTGCTCACGCTGATCGTGCTGGCGGTGAGTTATCTGGTGAAATCCTCCAAGTTCGGATTGAGCCTGCTGGCGATCCGCGAGAATGAAGACGCAGCGCAGGTCATGGGCGTCTTCGCGCCGAACGCCAAGACGTGGGCCTATGTGATCTCGGCGATCTTCCCGGGGATTATCGGGGTGCTGTTCTTCTTCAAGAACGGCAACATCGAGCCGACGGATGCCTTCCGGTTGCATCTCTCGATCGAGATGATTGTCATGGTCATGCTCGGCGGTCAGGGCACCGTGCTTGGCCCGGTCCTGGGAGGAGCCGGATACCAACGGCTCCGCGGCACGCTATTGGTGACACCGATCTTCAAGGATATCCAGTTGACTGTTGCCGGAGTGTTGCTGTTGGTGATCATCCTGTTCGTCCCGGCGGGCGTCGTGGGATGGCTGCGTGGCCGCTTCCCGGTGCTGCGGAGGGTGCTCGAATGATCCTGCAGGTTCAAGGAGTCAGCAAACGCTTCGGTGGCCTTCAGGCCCTCAGCCGCATTACCATCGATTTGCCTGAGGGGCAGATCCTCGGTCTGATCGGCCCCAATGGCGCCGGGAAGACGACTTTATTCAACGTGATCAATGGGATCTACCCGGCCGACGAGGGCTCGGTCTCGTTCCTCGGTCAATCGGTCAGCGGCTGGCCGCCTCAGCGACTGGCCAAAGCCGGGATGGCCCGCACCCACCAGATCGTTCAGCCGCTCAACGAGCTCAGCGTGCGCGAGAACGTGATGGTCGGCGCGTGCTTTGGACGTGAAGATCACGGACTGGTCGAGGCGGCGCGAATCGCCGACGAGGTGCTCGGGTTCGTCGGCCTGACCGGACGCGGCGACCAGCTCGCCGGAAGTCTGAATGTGGCTCAGAAGAAGCGGCTCGAGCTGGCCCGGGCGGTCGCTTCCCGCCCTCATTTGCTTCTTCTCGACGAGGTCCTGGCGGGTCTCAATCCGTCCGAGATCGCAGCCATGGTGCAGATCGTGCGCCAGATCCGGGATCAAGGCGTGACGATCATCATGATCGAACACGTGATGCACGCCGTGATGAACGTGTCCGAGAGGATCATCGTGCTGGATTACGGCATGCAAATCGCCGAAGGCAGCCCGGTCGAAGTGTCGAAGGATCCCAAAGTGATTGAAGCCTATCTGGGCGACCCGAAGCTGGCCGACAAGCTGGCCCGGCGTTCGGCCTAACGCAAGCCACGGGATGGTGGAAGATGCCCATGCTTGAAATCACGCAGCTGCGCTCGGGTTATGGAGAAGTGCAGATTCTTTGGGACGTGGATCTGTCACTCGAGGCCGGGCAGCTGACGTCGCTGGTCGGTGGGAACGGCGTCGGGAAGACAACCCTGATGCGTACGGTCATGGGGAGTCTGCGACCATGGCAGGGGAAGATCACGCATGAAGGTCGGGACATCACGCACATGGCGCCCCATCGAAAGCCGGAGTTGGGTTTGGTCCTCGTGCCGGAGGGACGGCAGCTCTTCAGCGACATGACGGTGCGTGAGAACCTTGAAATGGGGGCTTCCAACGGCCGCGCCATGCCGAGGCTGGAGCGCAATCTTGAACGGGTTTTCGAACTGTTCCCGCGGTTGAAAGAACGAAGAGGGCAGAGCGCCGGAACTCTGAGCGGGGGTGAGCAGCAGATGCTGGCGGTGGCCCGTGGCCTGATGGCTGAGCCGAAGATCCTGATGATCGATGAGTTGTCGCTGGGGTTGGCGCCAGTTTTGGTGCTGAATCTGTTCGAGACGATGATGCGATTGAAGGACGAGGGGCTGACGATGTTCCTCGTCGAGCAGAATGTGGCCATGGCGTTGTCTGTGTCGGACTATGTGTACGTGTTGAGTGAAGGGCGAGTCGCAATGCACGGGCCGGCGGAGGAGATCGCCAAGAACCCCGAGGTGCAGAAGGCGTATCTGGGGATTTGAGCCTCAGATTGGAGAGTGGACGGCCTCCCGGCGCGGACAATGCACCGGGAGGCCGTTTTTTCGGATCGCACGCCTGGCCCCCACCCCCTACCCCCTCCCCCGAAATCGGGGAAGGGGGAGAAATAGAATAGAAGAAGGGAGGTGGGGGAGCTGTGGGCGGTGGACCCATTGGGCGGGACAGTTTTCACTCGATCGATAGGGAAGACATC
>CAZGRL010000197.1:0-5890 GCA_964528155.1 uncultured Anaerolineaceae bacterium | reverse complement strand
ACGTGCGGCAGCTTGTAGCGCGCCTGCTCTTGACCTGTGTCAAGGCTCAATCGGGTGAGCGTGCTGTTGGCCGCGCTGGCCACCCACAGCGATGCCCCGTCGGTCGCCAAGGCCACCGGCGCAGTGTCGACTGGATACGTACCGATCGACTTGCCGCACGGATCGGGGCTAGCGTCGCAACCGGTCGCCGTCACCCGTGTGATGTCGTTGTCGAAGAAGTTCGCCACCCAGATCGACTGACCGTCGGAAATCAAGCTGCGTGGCGAGTCCCCCGTGGGGTAGACACTCGCCCGAGGCGCAAGCCTGCCGCCCTGGGAGATCAACGAGATCGCCAGCGCGACACCGCCGACGGCGAGCGCGCCGATCACCAATACGCCGACCGCGGCGATCGCCCAGCGCACGCCGGTTCGCGGGCGGGCGGCCGGGGTGGAGACAGCGGCCACACCGGCGCTCGGTGATCTGGACACCGGGGGGCGCACCCCGCCGACCTGTGCCGTGACCGAAGGCGCACCGCCCGCGCCTTCGAGCGCCATGCGAACGGTGTCCAGTACCTCCGTGGCGCGACCCGGTCGGCGCGCCGGGTTCTTGGCCATGGCCCGCTGCAGCGATTCATCCACAGCGGCGGGTAAGCGCGGCGCATAAGTCAGGATCGACGGAGGTGGTTCGGTCAGGACTTTCTGAATAAGCGACCACGGATCACCGGCGTCAAAGGGGAGTCGGCCGGCCAACCCGCGGTAGAGCAGGAGTGCAAACGAGTACACATCGCTCCGGGCGTCGAGCTTTTCGCCGCGCGCTTGCTCAGGCGACATGTAAGCCGGCGTTCCGAGGATGCTCCCCGTGGCGGTCAGGTCGCGCGTGCCCTCCATCGACTTGGCCAGACCGAAGTCCGCCAAGTATGCGTTGCCCAATTCATCGAGCAAGATGTTGGCCGGTTTGAGATCGCGATGGATCACCCCGCGCTCATGCGCGTAATCCAATGCCTGGGCCACCTGATCGAGGTAGGCCAAGAGTTGTTCGCGTGTGAGGCTTTTCGCCTCCAGCCGGTCGGCCAGAGATCCGCCGCGCATGTAGCGCATGACGAGATACAGGTTGCCGTCGATCTCGCCGAAGTCGTAGACCGGCAAGATGTGCGGATGCTCGAGGCGGGCGATCATGTCGGCTTCGCGCTTGAATCGATCGACCGCACCCGGCGTTGCTGCGAAGTCTGCGGCCAGAACCTTGACCACGACCTCTCGAGTGACCGCCGGCTGTTCGGCCAGGTAGACCGACCCCATCCCGCCTTCGCCGATCTTCTTCTTGATGACGTACTGACCAATCGTCTGACCGGGGGAGATGGCCATGCTGACATTCCACAGGGGATTGAGGCGCAAGTATAGCCGATCCGGAGGGGGCAACAAGGAGAAAAAGCCACTGGGAAGGAGGCGATTATTCTCTGTGTGTTGGCTCCTGAATGACCTCGGTAGTAGACCCCCGGGAGGTGTTGTTTCGCTCACGGGTCTGTGAGGGGGGGCAGGGCATTCGATCCGATCTGCAAATCGAACGCCCTCGGATTGGTGACCAACGATAGGGGGACGGCGCCCCCGAAGTATATCCGATGAGCAGAACACGAAGACGGGCCGGTGGTTTGTCACCGGCCCGTTCGCTTCAGGTATTCTGGGGGCGCCACCTTCCATCGGATTGCGCCCTCAGGGATGATTCGGTCTGCTTACCCCGCCGGAGGCAGAAGCACGCTGTCGATGACGTGGATCACACCATTCGAGGCCACGATGTCGGGGATGATCACGGCCGCATTATTGATCCGTACCGTGCCCCCGTCGACGGAGATCGAGATCTGTTTGCCATTGAGCAGGGTGTCGGCCATCTGGCCGTCCAGGGCAACCGCGTCTGCGGCCATCACCCTGCCTGAGACGACATGGTAGAGCAGGATGTCGGCCAACTGCTCGGAGGACAAGCTTTCAAGGGTCCCGCCTGGCAGCGCGGCGAAGGCGTCATCGGTCGGGGCGAAGACGGTGAAGGGGCCCTCGCCCTGGAGCGCCTCGGCCAGTCCGGTGGCCTGCAGGGCGCCGACGAGAGTGGTGAAGCGACCATCGGATACGGCGATATCCACGATCGAACCCATCTCGGCCATCGGCTCATCCGCCGGAGGCAGGAGCACTTGATCGATCACGTGGATCACGCCGTTGGAGGTCTCGATGTCGGGGATGATGACAGCGGCGTTGTTGATGCGCACCGTGTCACCGTCGACGGAGATCGAGACCTGCTTGCCCTCGAGGAGCGTGTCCGCTTTTTGGCCGTCCAATCCCATGGCGTCTGCGGCTATCACCTTACCGGAGACCACGTGGTAGCGAAGGATGTTGGCCAATTGCTCGGTCGAAAGGCTTTCGAGCGTTCCGGCCGGCAGCGCGGCGAAGGCATCATCGGTCGGGGCGAAGACGGTGAAGGGGCCATCACCCTGGAGCGCCTCGGCCAATCCGGTGGACTGCAGTGCGCCGACCAAGGTGGTGAAGCGGCCATCGGCGACGGCCACGTCGACAATACTCTCCATCGAAGGGGCCTCCGTCGGCTCGAGCTCTGCGGTCGGCTGGGGCACGGCCGTGGCGGCGGCGCCACAGGCGGTTGCAAGCAAACTCAGCGCAACCAGCAGGGCGGGGACGAACATGCGTTTCATCTTTCTTCTCCTTTGTACAACGTTGCCGAGGTTCCCGATAAGTGACTACGCAAGGAGTTTCCCATCCACACAAGGTTTATTCAACCTTTTGTATAAGGTTTCAAGCTCTTGTCCAGGATCGGTCTACTTTCGCGGGCCCCGCAGTCAACCGGGGGCCAGGAAGAAGATCCCCAAGCTGAGAGCCCGGGGATCACTCGATCCGATCAATTCGGCCGTTCTCATGAAGAGGCGAAAGAAATGGGTGTCTGGCCCCTGGCCATCAGGCCCACGAGCATCCGGCGACCTTCCCAAGTCTGTCGTCGACATAGATCTGGTTGGCGAGCGTGGGGCTCGGGGTCAACGTCGATTCGTCGCCTCGCTCGAATGGGGGAGACAGTCGGAGTCAGGGGAGACGCCTCCGAAACACGACGCGGATTGAACCGACTTGCTTCCGGCTGTATGATGGATTAAGGCGGGATATGGGTCCCACAAACCGGATGGCGGGGGAGGTTCAGGCTTGGCGTCGGGCGAGGCCCGCCAGCCATACCGCAGCTGCTCAATCCGGTTGCACATGAAGGAAGTCCGGGTCCTCGCAAGGTCGAGCCTTTCCATCCAGGCAGGCTCCTCCACGATCTGGCACCGCTACCTGTCCCCTTACCGTTGCCATGATTCGCGTGTGGGCATCCTTCCGCCTGCCCCGTTGCAGGGAGTTTTCCTGTCGTCAGCTCGATGAAGGGAGCCACGGTTATGGCAAAGATCACCCGAGACATTCTCATCAACGCGCCCGTCGACGAGGTCTTCGCTTATCACTCCAATCCCGCCAACCAAATTGAATACTGGCCCAGCATGATGGAAGTCAAGGATGTCGAGCAGCTTCCAGGGGGCGGCATGAAATACCGCTGGACCTACAAGATGGCCGGGATCCGATTGGAGGGCTTGACCGAGACAATGGAGCTCGTCAAGAACGAGCGGATCGTCACCAAGTCCAAAGGCGGCATCGAGAGTACATTCACCTACGAATACAAACCGGAGGGTGAAGGCACACGCGTCAGCGTGGACGTGGACTATAAGGTGCCTGTTCCGGTCCTAGGCAAAGTGGCGGAGGCCTTTGTCCTCAGGTTCAATGAGCGCGAGGCGGAAACTGTACTGGCAAATCTGAAGGACCGCCTGGAGGCATAGGCAGCATGAAGAGCTGACAGACGGCTCTATTCAGCGGGGCGCATCGAGGCGGAGGGATACGACCCTCCGCCTTGCATTTCGGCTGCATCCGACTTCAGCTTCGGTGGATCAGATTGAGGTGCGGCCCGGTGTCATCGCTTCTTGGCCCGGCTTTCTCCCCAACGCTCCAACCCGTGCATTTCCGCCTGGAGCACCGCCAGTTGAAGGAAGAACCGCAGCATAAGAGGCCAGAGGAGGATGAGAAGCGCCCATTCGCGTGGGCTTGCGGAAACCTGCATCTCCCTCATGTTGTACGCCACGAGGGTCGCTCCAAGTAGGGCGTATGCCAGCAGGGCGACCAGGATCCAGGTCATGTCTTGGCTCCCAGCTGGCCCGGCCGCTGGACGAATTTCCTTCGACCTCGGCAACCCGCTTGCTCCACTCAAGGACCGGCGTCGCATCGCTCTCTCCGGTGACTCCATTATCGGTCTCCGCGACCCATTCCAGACTTACAGCCGACTGACATTCCACTCTACGTCCGCCGGGCACCCCCTCCCAGGCTCAAAGAGCCCGCAGCTGATCTTCGTCGGTGAAGACCTTTTCGGCCTGGGCGTCGTGTGAAATGGCATCCAACTCGACGTCGCGCCGATTCGCCGCCTCCTCCAGCACTTCCGCGTAGTATTCGTGTTGGATCAGCAGGTTCATGATCTCGTTCGTGCCGGTCCAGATCTGCGTCAGGCGTAAATCGCGGACCATGCGTTCCACCGGGTAGATATCCGTGTAGCCGATCCCGCCCATGACCTGCATCGCCAGGTTGGAGACCGCCCAGGCTGTATCCGTGGCGAACTTCTTGGCCTCGCTTGCCAGACGCCGGCAGTTGGGCGCGTTTCGATCGACGGCGCGTGCGGCCATGTAGACCAACGCACGGGCGGCGTCCAGCCGCGTGATCGCGTCGGCGATCATGAAGCTGACCCCCTCGAAGCGGCGGATCCGCTCTCCGAAGGCGTGGCGCTTGTCGCTGTAGCGGGCTGCGATTTCCAGCGCGGCACGCGCCCCCAGGCTGGCGGCGGCAGAGGTCAGGCGTTCGGGGATCATCATCTGGTTGAACACATCCGCTCCGCCGTGCAACTCGCCGACCAGATTGTGGCGAGGCACCTCCACATCCCTGAAGACGATCCGGCCGGTGCCGCCGCCGCGGGTGCCCATGAGTCCATACTGGTACTCGGTCTTCACCCCCGGACTGCGCTCGACCAGGATGGCGCTGATGCGCCGATGCGGATGGGCGGACTCGTCGAAATTGGTGCGGCAGTAGACGAGGAAGTAATCCGCCTCGGTGGCTCCCACGACAAAACGCTTTTGGCCATTGATCACGAATGTGTCACCCTGCAACTCGGCGCGAGATGTGGCACCGAAGAAATCCGAGCCGCCGCGCGGCTCGGTGAGCGCCTCGGCGGAGATCAGCTCGCCCTTCAACATCGGAGCTAGATAGCGCTCTTTTTGTGCATCGGTTCCAAAGATGTTCAGCGCTTCGCCCACAATCGAGGGCATGACGAAGGCACAGCCCAGCGTGGTGCCTAGCACACCGATCTCCTCTTCGGCGATCACCTCCGCCGTCCAGGGAAGCCCGCGCCCGCCCCACCGCGGGTCGAAGCGCAATCCCAGCAGATTGTGCTCGGCCAGCTGCAAGACGAAGTGGCGCGGGTATTGGATCTCATCCCGATCCAGCGCCCGGGGCAGGTCGTGCGGAACCTGGTCGCGCACGAAAGCCCGCACCTCCTGCTGGATCGCTCGTTCTTCGTCGGTCATCAAGTCTTCATAGAACATCGGTTTGCCCCTTTCCTGCATTGGTCACACGCGGCTGGCTCGCCTCGATGCATCCTGGGCCGGCGTAGACTTGCCCAACAATCTATTCTAGATCAGCTCGGATGAGCGATGTGGATCATGTGGCGCGGTTCATGCTCCGGTGGGGGCTTCCGCGCGCCGACTGCCATCGCCATCGAACGTGTCCATGGCATGGGGAAGCCGAAGATCGATCGGGGCGCGGCGCTCAGCCACGCGATGCGGCCCTATGGCTCGGTTTGCTGA
>CAZGRL010000196.1:0-5947 GCA_964528155.1 uncultured Anaerolineaceae bacterium | reverse complement strand
GCAGGCACAGTTGGCCCGGGGTGATGCCCTGCCGAGCGGCGCTTTCGTCGATCAACCGCTCGGCCAAGGCAGCACTCTCGCGCTCGGCAACGAGCCAACCGACGACGAAGCGGCTGAAGAGATCCAGCAGCACGTACAGGCAGAAGCCGACCCATTTCGCCGGCCCGGGCAGGCGAGTGATGTCCCAGGTCCAAACCTGATTGGGTGCGGTGGCCAACAAGCGGGGTTTGGCGTAGACGGGGTGGCGCAGCTGGTTGCGGCGCTCCCGAATCTCCCCGGTTGTTGTCAGAATGCGATACATCGTCGGCACCGAACACAAGTACTGGCCTTCGTCCAGCAGCGTGGCGTAGACTTCCCGCGGCGCCAGATCAGCAAACCGCTCGCTGTTCAAAGTTTGCCGCACCCGCGCTTTCTCCTCGGCGGTCAGTGCCCGAGGCGGCACGCCCGGCTGGCGAACCCTGGCCGGCCGCGGCTTGCGCGCCGCGTACAGGCTGCTGCGCGGCAGACCGAGCACCTCACACGCACTCGTCACGCCGATCTGCCCACCCAAGTTCTCCACCTGCCCGATCACTTCGGCTCGGGCACTTCGGGGATCTCTTGGTTGAGCAGCACGAGCAGCTTTTTTTGCGCCTCGATGATCAACTCAGCCCGCTCGAGCTGGGCCTGCAATCGGGCATTGTCGCGCTCCAGCCGCGCCAGTTCCTGGGCTCGTGCGTCGACTTTCCGCCCACGCTTCTTGGGCCTCAGGCCTGCCAGTTGCCCGGATTGGCGCTGCCGTCGCCACTTGCTCAGGTTCGAGCTGTACAGCCCCTCGCGCCGCAATAGTCCGCCCAGTTCTCCTGGAGCACATCGGTCGGCCTCTTGCAGGATGCGCAGCTTGTACTCGGCAGTGAAACGTCGTCGCACCGGACGGACAATGACCTCGCTGGTCGCCTCTGGCGGGGCAGCGATCAAGACATCCGTGAGTGGATCCTGGTTCACATTGGTCTCCTTCCGCCCTACTCTAAATCATAGGCGGTCGGTGTCCAATACATCATAGAGACAGAGGGCAGTTGCGCGTCGAAAGTTCCTGTTGCCACTGCAACAGTGAACAGCGCTATGCCGGCTCCGATCATCACCCTGATCAGCGCCAGAACGAACTCTGCCACGACCTCCTTAACGGGATCAAGCTGCAGTGCCTCGTCCATGGTCATCGGTGCCCCTGAGGGGCCGCCCTCGGGAACCCGCACGACGGGCAGGACCATCGCCTGCTCGGAAAGGAATCTGTCTGCCAGAAATTCAACGAAGCTGCGAGAAAAGCCGATGCCGAAAAGCAGGACAACGAAGGCCACGACGGCGCCAATTGCTCTGTACAAGCCTGAGGAGGTAGCGAACGCGCTTCCAAGCACTGAACCGAGGACGCCATCGAATGCCCCTCGGACCATTCCTAGGGTGAACAGCCCAATGCCAACGACCACGATGAGCCTGACAACGGCCGTCGCGATATCCTGGACGAGTTCCACGATGTCGTCGAACGCGCTGGGGATGCCATCGTCGGCAAACACTCTGCCTTGGGAGAAGCTCGCCATGAGGACGAGAATGAGAACAATCGCTGCAACCCTGGTCAGCCCCTTCGCCATGTTCACGCACCTCCTACCTGATCCATCATTCGATCACATCTCGCAAGTGCTGTTGCCCCATCCCTTTTGCGCGAGGCCAGCGGCCGCATGATACGAGACGGTCCGCGCTGCGGATCTGAAGCAGGTCCGCTGCAAGGCGCAAGGGAATGATAGGTGAAGGAAGACCCTGGGTTGTCCCAGGGTTGTCCCAGCCGGAATCGGGAGGGCCCTCACCTCTCACGTGCCAGAGAGCACAAGGGCACCGCGCCGACACCTGAGCTTAGGCTTCCTGAGAACGGTGGAGCTTGTGCCATTCCTGCCGCCGATGGAAAATGGGCGGGGATTATGCCCAGCGCGTGCCGCCTTTGCCGGAGCTCGCCGGCCTGGCCACGGAGCTGGATCTTGACTACGTTGTGCGCTCGCTCAAGGCGCTGGCGATGCGGCGGGGTATCCCCGTGGTCGCGGTTGGGGCCGTGGATGAGCAAGCTATCCGCCGCCGAGGACCTGTTCATCTGGAGGACCTTTGGGGACCGGTGACCATGACCTATGAGCCGGATGGGGGATGGGTCCTCAACCAGGAACACCTGGATCCAGTCGGAGACGGGGGTAGGGCGCGCACGGTTCGGCTGGCGATCGAGAAGAACCGCCATGGGCCTTCCGAGGTGGAGTGGAGGCATCATCTGTGCGGGGAGCGGTTCTACCTTCATCCCGAAGGATCTTGTGTGCCATTAAATGAGAGCTTCCAATCGGAGCGTCTAGGTCGCAAGGGCAGCTGACGGAGGGAAGTACCTGGCGGCCCTTCGAGGGTCAGGACAGGGAAGGGTCTCTGAAGGGAGGACAAGATGGCGATGGCGATCACGATCCTCGCATCGGGTATGAGAGTGGGACTGGCCATGCTTGGACGGCATGGTGATGAACGTGGTTCTCCGATCCAGCAGGTTCACGATGGCGATACGGTTGTGATTGAAGCTGCGGGAAACATGTCGGTCCGGTTCCTGGGTGTGGACACGCCCGAGGTCAGCTTCACTCTCCCCAGAAGCAATCAGTTTCGAAGTGTCGGTGGCGCCGACTGGGATCAGTTCCTGAACGACCCGTTTGCGGACGCTCCGGAACAGTTTGCGACGAGCCTGGGCAACGGACTCCTTCAACACCTCCAGGGGGCAACCGGCCAGGGCTGCGCCGCGAACCACGCCCATCACGCAGAGCAGGCACATCGGCATCTAGAGCAATTGGTCATCCAGGACATGCAGACCCTGGTACAGAACCGGACCACCTTCCACTTCTTCATGGCATTCACCCATGAGATCATGGACCGGTATGGACGGTTCCTCTGCTTCATCAACCGCAATCAGGAGCATCCGAATCTCCCGGAGCCTCGACCGAGGTCGTACAACGAGAGGATGCTGGAAGCGGGGATGGCCAGCCCGTATTTCATCTGGCCCAATGTGAATCCCTTCCGGCGCGAGTCATCGCTTCGAGAGGCCGTCCCTCCTGCGGGTGCCATCGATGAAGTCGCGAATGGAGCTGATGGCCTGGGCTTGGCGCGCCAATGGGTGCGAGCTGCGCGGCAGGCCGACCGAGGGATATTCGAGAGTAGCAGTCCCCTAAGACTGCAGCCGTTCGAGCTTCGATTCCTGGCGCAGAGGAGACCACCCTCGCGGTGGGCGATCGACTTGTCGAACAACGCCACAAACGTGCTCTTGCATCCGGAGAATTACTTCACCATCCCCAATCTCGAAGATAGGCTCTTTGTGCCTGAGGAGTACGTTCCGCTGTTTGTGGACGAAGGCTGGCGAACGGAATAGGAATACGGTTCTCGACAAGAGCGCATCAATCCCATGGTAGCAGCTGCAATTGACGACAAGGGGCTGTTGCACCCCGATATATCCGAGAAGGACCGCGATCGCTCTTCTGCAAGCCTACGGCTGCTTCGCTCACTGATGGTTGGGAGTGATCGATCTCTGGTCTTCTTCATTGGCGCCGGGGCATCCTCTGCTGGGAACTCGGGCATGCCTCTTACTGGGGCCATCATGTCTCGTCTCATATCGGACGCTCTCGCAGGGACTGGCAGATTCCACAACCACGACGGAGGAGGGGATCCTCCTGGTCCGGTTGCCGGCGACTTAGGCTTCGAGATCACACTGAATGACTTCTGGCAGATCTGCCGCGAGTCTGTCTTTGGCATCTTTGGGGCATTGGCATCTCTTGAGGAGAGGTGCACTCCTAACTGTGCACATGCTTTCTTGGCTTACTGGTTGTCCACCGGCGGCACCGTGCTGACGACGAACTATGACCGACTAATCGAGCACGAGTGGAAGAAGCTGGCGACCGTCCCTGCAGTTCGGTATCGAATGATGGGGAAGAACTCCTTCGAGACTTGGGAGGACGACCTCGAACGCGGCCACCGCCTGTTCAAGCTTCACGGATCACTCGATGACTCGAGAAGCTGTCTCGGGGCGTTGGAGCACGTCAGTACCTGCCTCATCGGAGATCGCGCTAAGCTTCTTCAACGCATCCTCGGTGAGAGACCCGTGTGCTTCGTAGGGTGGCGAGGCGCGGACCCGGACATACCACCCCTTCTGAGTGGGCTTGTCGATAGCAGGGGTCTCGCGGGTCCGGTCTTCTGGATCCATTATGACGGAAGGCACTCTGGCTTGACGTCCCTTGAGGCTGCCCTACGCAGGGTACCAAAGGAGCTGGCCAGGCTCGCCTCAGACCGGCCCATACTGACTGAGGCCGACGCTTTCTTCGGGGAGTTACTAGCCTTGGTGGGGTTATCGCGGGCTCAGAACTCCTGGCGCAAGCCCGAGGAGCCTGACTTCGGCCTCGCAGTGGCGTCATGCCCCAGATCTGGTCTGGCAAGATTCGCGGGGATTGTCCTTCGGCGCGGTGGACTGTTCGGCCCGTCTTCCGAGGCTCTCGAAGCTGCCAGGGACCTCGCGTCAACTCCCGGAGAGCGGGCCGCGGCCATGCAGGAAATCGCATTGCTGACAAGCGTAAGGGAGGGGGAATCGGGCCGGGCTGATGTGGTGGCTCTCGTCGATGAGGCCGGACACGAGTTGAAGGCGGAGTCGGACCTGTTGCTGATACTAAATGTCGACTTCGGTCTGTTGTCCAACACGATCCTTCTTGGAAGGTCTCGGCCATGGGTGCTGCTAAGGACTCCGAGGTTGTTTCGCGAGTATGGGCGTCACATCGAGGGATTGAGACGGGCGTCCCTTTCGGAGGAATCTGTAGCACTGCATGAGGCCCTGCTCAATCTATACCTGGGGAGACTCCGCCTCGGACTATTCGGCTGGCTGGGCACTAGGCTTGGGCAGGTGGCCAACTGGATCCTTCAGCCTTTCGAGATCGCGCGCACGGAGATCGTCAATGCGGGAGACATTCACGTTCACTCTTCAATTGATGTGCTCTCCTACAGGGCATTAGCCGCAGCTCGGTTAGGACACTGCGACCAGGCCTTGATGGATGTCCCGGAGATTGAGCGGCTGATCAAGCTGTTAGGCGACCAAGCTCGAACGAGCCACTGGGAGGAGCAAGAGGCGGAGTTGCAGCGACGGTGCAAGAGCTCCGCGGACTAGGCAGGGTGCTGACCATTGCTGGGGTGGCCTCCATCCTAGTCGTGTGTCTGGCTTCCCGGCGTTCAAGATGAGATTGGCGTGGCTGACAGGTGCGCAAGCGGCCCAGGAGCAGGAGGAAGGAATGTCAAAGAAAGTGACTATGCGGGGACGCCTATTGACTTCCCGCTCGTATAACATGATCCGCCACATGTCGTGGATCGTGATGGGGATAGGATTGCTAGTTGCTTTGTTCGGCATACTGGGTCTGCTTGAAGGACCCATTCCCCATGTGCCGGTCCTGACGGACCTATACCGAGGTGTGGCTTCTGAGCTTGTAGGCATCGGGATTACCCTCACGTTCGTAGATGCCTTGATTCGTTGGAACGCGCTGGTGCAAGAGAAACGTTCGCTGATCCTTCGGATGGGAAGTGGAGATAACCCCACGGCCGTGAATGCAATCCGCGAACTGGATGACAGGGGCTGGGTAATGGACGGCTCACTGCGCAAGGCGTATCTGTACAATGCGGACTTGGAAGGGACGATGCTGCCGTTCGCGGATCTACAAGAGGTACACCTAGTCGGAAGCAATCTGGAATGGACCGATCTGTTCGAAGCGAATCTGGCGGGAGCGCTAGTGTCAGGCACTGGTCTACACGGGACAGGTCTGAAGGGAGCATGTCTACTGAAGGCAGACTTGTCGGAAGCTGATCTGCAAGGGGCGAGATTCGTGACTTTGGAGCAGCTCCGCCAGACCAAGAGTCTAAGAGGGGCGACTCTAGTCGACGGCTA
>CAZGRL010000195.1:0-5956 GCA_964528155.1 uncultured Anaerolineaceae bacterium | reverse complement strand
CCGACAGCGTCGACGTTCCGAAGAAACCGAAGGCAGGCGGCAACGTCAAGTTGCGACTGCAGCCAAGCGGAGCACTTTGATCCATGCCCACCTGGAGAGACAGAGTCCGCAAGGGCGCCTACATCTCGCCGAGTGGTTCCCGGATCGAGTTCGACTTCGAGGACGTTTCGCGCGAGACCGAACTCAGAAACACCGCTTTCGAGTTCCCCGGGGTCGAGGGCGCTTTCGTCCAGCAGCACAAGCGCGGTTCGCAGGCGTTGCCGTTGCGCTGCTACTTCTCGGGTCCGCAATGCGATCTGGCTGCTACGGTCTTCGAGGAGGCGTGCTTTCAGAAGGGGATCGGCCGACTGGAGCACCCGCTATATGGGACCTTCGACGTCGTCCCGGTGGGACAGGTCAAGCGCAATGACAACCTCGTCGCCGCTGCAAATCAGACCGTCGTCGAGGTCTCATTCTGGCCGACCCTACGCGCGGCGTACCCCTCCGCAGCAGGAGACCCCACCGGTGGGATCGAAGACGCTCTTGCCGCATACAAGCTCGCCTGCGCGTCCCAGTTCGCTGAACGGACCTCACTCGGGACCCTCGTCGATCAGGCGCAGTTGCGGAACCCAATCCAGTCGATGGCCGCCGCCTGCAACGATGCCATGGGCGCGACGGCATCTCTCGATCTCATCGTCTCGCAGGACTTCGCCGATGCCTTGTCTGGAATCGTGACCGGTATCGACTCCGCGCTGACCGACCCCGAGAGCCTTGGGAGCGCACTCGTCGACCTCATCATGCTTCCGGCGGATGCGGTCTCGGATGCGGTCATGGATGCAGTGGCCCAGTTCACGGCGCTAGCTGATGCGATCATGGATTCGATCGCGGGCAACCCTGAGATCGGATTGCTGCCAACCGTCGTGCTGGACGACCGGGCCCGCGCCGTCGTCAATGCGTACCACGCCGCGGATCTGATGGCGTCGAGTTGCGTCGCCGCGGCCGTGTCTGCCTGTGCCACCGGAACCTTCGAATCTCGCCAGCAGGCAACCGATGCGGCTCAGGCCGTCGTCGATCTCTTCGACACCGTGGTCGCGTGGCGTGACGGCGCGTTCGCGGACATCTACACCGCGGACGCCGGCAACCTCGACACGGGAGAGACCTACCAGGCGCTACACGATTCCGTTGCGTTGACCGCGGGCTACCTCGTCGAGGTCAGCTTCGAGCTACTGCCGCAGCGGGTGCACATCGTGACCCGGCGCCGGACCTTCCTCGACCTCGCGGGCGAACTCTATGGCAAGGTGGACAACGACACACTGGACCGCATCGTGAACGAAAACAACCTTACTGGAGACGAGATTGTCGAACTCCAGCCGGGCCGCGAGATCCTCTACTACAAGGCGGCCTGAGCCATGTCGCGCGTTGCCAGCTTCGCGACCCGTGACGATTCGGACGAGTTCACGCTACTGATCAACGGGCAGCAGTGGCGGCACTGGACCGAGGTCACGCTCAACACCCACATCGACGAATACTCGCAGATCGCATTCTCGGCACCGTTCGCCTACGATGACGAGGTCTTTCGGGACACCTTCCGCCCGCGGGAGTATCAACTACTCCACCTCGATATTGGCTCAACCCGCGTCTTCACCGGAACCCTGATCGACATCGTCCCGGAGATCAGCAAGGAGCAGGCGATCATCCGCTGCTCCGGCTACTCGCTACCAGGAGTCTGGGCCGATTGCACGATGCCCGGAGAACGGGTCCCGCACGAGTGGCGCAACGTTGACCTGAGACACATCGCCAACGAGATCGCTGCCGCGTTCGACTTGACCGTCCGATTCCTCGCCGAGCCCGGCGCGAAATTCAAGCAGGCCAAGCTCGACGCCGGCGGACAGATTCAGCCGTTCCTGGTGGACCTCGCGCAACAACGCGGCCTGGTGATCAGCAACTCGCGGGACGGCGCGGTCGTCTTCCAGAAGTCAGTGAGCCCAGGGAACCCGATCGCGAAGCTCAAGGAAGATCGCCCCGTCGTTCAGGTCGTGCAGACCTCGCAGCCGCAGCAGTACTACTCCGAGATCACGGCGTTCCCCTCGGCGAAGCACGGCCGCGGCGGCTCAAAGTTCAGGATCAAAAATCCCTACCTCGCCACCGCGATCCGCCCGTTTGCATTCGAGATCGAAGACACGGATCCAGCAGACGCGCCGGCAGCCGCCAAGGCAAAGCTCGGGCGTATGTTCGGCAACACCGTCTCGTATGCGATTCAGGGGCTCCCAACCATCAGGGATCCGCAGGGCGACTTGTGGGAGGAGAACAAGACGATCAAACTCACGGCTCCGGGTGCCATGGTTTACACCGAGACCGAGATGCTGATCCGCGGTGTGACGATTGCTCGGAACAAGGAGAGCGCGACCGCAAGCCTCGACGTTGTGCTGCCGGGCGCGTTCAGTGGGGAGCCTCCGCCGGGGTTGCCGTGGGCGGGCTAAATGCATTCGGCATGTGGTAGCGGGTCGGGTGGGTCGTTGGGCATGACCTCGACCAACTCGTGGGGTTGGCACTCGGTGCCGCGCGGGCAACATTCTGGCTCCTCGACCCGTTCAGACCCCCCCGGATAGTAGACGCACAGCGGCGAGAGTCCGGAACAGAACACGGTTGCGCGGATCGTGGTCAGCGTATACGAGCCGACGGCGCATGGTGGCGCATCCGGAATGCAGTAGGACCAGACGCCGTTGAAGCAGACGACCTCCGGTCCTAGATAGTGGCACCCGTCGCAGCACGGCCCGCCGTCGCACTCGCAGACCTCGGTCCCACCGGTTCCCGGAGTGCTACCAGTAGCCGCTACGGTTCCCCCGTCCCCGGGTCCGTCGGATGTGCCGGCGCCACCAACCCCAGCGTCCGGCCCATAGCAGGTCCACTGCATCGAGTCCTCGACCGGTTGCGGCTGCCAGCAATTGCAGAGCGCGTCGGGGTATTGACACAGCCAGCCGTAGTGATCGGCGTAGCATCGGTCGCCATCGTTGGGCTGAGTAGCCGGACACCGGATCTGCTCACCGGCGGCGCCAGCGAGGACCACCACTGCAGTCTCGCCACCGGAGCCACCCTCGGGACTGCCCGCCAACCCACCGGAGCCGCCCGCTACTGGCTCCCAGCCGTCCGGGTTGACATCCCACTGCCGGTGACTCTCGGAGCCACACGCGCCGCACAGGGCGGCCAGGCACGCGATTACAATCGTCTTGGTCATCTCGTCCTCCAACTCCTCAATTTAACCACCACGGTTTTCCAGCGCAACTGAACGGATCTGCCCCGTGCGAAAAGTGGCAACAGTCGTTAGTTTCGAGCGTGATTCTGACGGGGAATGGGTCCACGTCGACCTGGGCGGCGGCAATACGACCCGGGCCCAGTGGATCACCCCTGGGGGTGACGACTGCCCGCCGCAGGCCGGTGATTCGGTCGCGCTGATCCCGAACGAGGGCAAGGGGACCTACCAGGCGATCGGGACGACGGACGCGACGACGAAGGAAGCATCGTCCGGTGGCAAGCGGCTCTACGCGCGCGACGAGAACGGGCTCGTCGTCGGGTACGTGTGGGCGAAGACTGACGGATCGATCCAAGCTGGCAACGCGAACGCGATGATTCAGATTTCGCCCGCCGGTGTGATCTCACTGCTCGGCGACGACGTCCGACTTTGCAACGATGCCGGGCGCAAGGTTGCATGCCTCGGGGATGCGGTTGTCGTGGCCGTGCCGATCCTGCTATCGACGGCACCGCCGAACCCGGTAGCTGTATCTCCTCCGGTAATTGTCAACCCTGACGGGACGATCCCCGCTGTCGGTCGTATTGTCTCCGGGTCGAGCAAGGTGAAGGCGGATTGATGTGGCGCTCTCCTCTCCGACGACTGCGCCTGTCTCCGCGGTCAATCTCGGCTTGGCCGCTGGCGTCACGGCACTCGGCGCTGAGGTTTCATTCCTCGGCGAGGATCTGAGCGGAATCGGCGTTGCGGCGGCGGCTCAAGTCACGTTCACGACGAGCCTATCGCCGAATCCTGCGATCCTCCTGCAGTTCGCGGCGGCGGCCAACATCGCGACCCTGACGAACCAACTGAACCCGCTCAATTGGATCACTCTTGGCGCGACGGCAAACCTCGATCTGACCGCCCAACTCGGAATCATCAACGGCCTAATCGCAATCGTCGCGCCGGTCGCAGCGGCGATGGAAGCCGGGCTCTCCACGGGTGGACTCTACGCCTGGAGTTACGCAGGCACGGCACGCGGATTCGGGACGACGCTAGCGACGGCGACGCAATACGGGATCGGCGGGTCAGGTCCAACGGGAACGGTCAACGCGGTCATCGTTGCTGCAACGGAGCATTCGACCTGGGCAACCTTTGGCGCCGGTTGCTATGTCGGAACCTCAGACGATGAGGACCTTGGAACCGCGACGACTCTATCGGTCCTGACCAGTCTCGGGGAACTGAACGGGTTCAACCTGAACACCGGCGTCTTGAGTGTCTACGCTCGGATTGCGCTACTGCTTGAGGAACTCCAAGGGCTCGCGGCCGCGCTTCAGATCCAGATCGACTTCACTCTTGGGATCGGCCTTCCGGACCCACAGGCAATCCTCGACATCGAGGTCAGTGTTAGCCTGGCCGACATTCTGGTCTCGGCCGACTTCGCCGCTCAGATCGATTGGGTCAACGCCAAGATCAACCTGATCGCTGCTCTCATCGCCGAGCTTCAGGTCCAACTCACGACCACTGGCCTGACGGTCTGGACCTACTCGGGTACGGCGCAGGGATTGGGCAGCGAGTTTCGATCCGAAGTGCTCAACGGCATCGGCACCGGAGACGCCGGCGATCCTACCTACGGGCTCGTCATTGCAGCATCGAGTCCGGTCGCGTGGTCCGCATTCGGCAACATTTTCTACACCGGCTAAGCAATGCCTGACGTCCGACTCTACCACACGATCGACGGCGGAGAGGTCGACGTCACCGCTGGCCAGTTCGTGCTGTCCGATAGCCCGGAGAGCGCGGTCTATATCAGCCTATTCGGCGGCAACGAGGAAGACTCCGGCAAGGCATCGGACGATCGCCTGCAATGGTGGGGTAACTTGATCGAGTCCGACCCGGATCGCGTCTTGCGGTCGGAGACGCAGTACCTCCTGAACGAGCTACCGGCGACAACTGGGAATCTCGTTCGGGTCGAGGAAGCTGCGGCGCGCGACGTCGATTGGATGCGTCGCTCTGGCGCCACTGACATCACGGCCACCGCCACCATGCCGCGCCTGGATTGGGTTGCCTTGACGATCGCGTTTGAGATCGACGGGCAGAAGTACAACCCCACGTTTACAGCTCCCTGGACGACGCAATGAGCCTCACGATCCCCACGACCTCCGCACTGGCGGACGCGATCATTGCTCAGATCGAATCGAAGTTATCGATCACGGTCCCACTGTTGCCGAAGAGCTTCAGTCACGTCTGGGCGAAAGTTCAAGCCGGCGTCGACATAATTCTGTGGAAATATGCGAGCTGGATCTTCCTTCAGACCCTGATCCCTTACGCCACATTCGAAGAGGTCACGATCAACGGGAAGCGGATCCGACCGCTCGTGCAACTGGGACGGCGGATCGGAGTCAGCGACCCGACTGCTGCAACGCGCGCCGAACTCGTGATCACGGTGACAGTGACCGAGCAGACGGGGGCGCTGGCCGCTCAGACCGCGTGTCTGCGTTCCGAGACCGGGGTGAGTTACCGGACCCTGACCGCGGTGGACCTCGACGCAGCGACCGTGACGGTCAGTATCCGCGCCAACGGGGACCAAGATGGGACCGGCGGTGTAGGGACCCAAGGCAACCTGCAAGTCGGAGACGAACTCACATTTGCGGGGACGCCGGCCAACGTCCAGAGCACGGTCACGGTCGCGAGCATCACGACGACGGCCTCCGATGCCGAGACGGGCGAGGAGTACCGGGCGCGGGTCTGGGCAAC
>CAZGRL010000194.1:0-5994 GCA_964528155.1 uncultured Anaerolineaceae bacterium | reverse complement strand
CAGGGTAGGCATGTCATTGCCCCCTCAGCACGTATGGTTTGACTTCGTCGGCGTTGAAGACTTCTTCGGGATCGGCCCCGGCGTCGATGAGGCGCTTGATGCGCGCCCGCAGCTCCGGCGGGGTGTCGCGGCGCATCTGGGGATAGGTGGGCTTGGCTTTGGCCTGGGGCGCGGGGACGCCGGTGATGTCGATGTCCTGCTCTTTCGGCGGCGCGCTGGCGGCGAAGTCCTTCAGGGCCTGCTGACCTTGCGCGGCGGCGAACTGACGCGCGGCTTGGTCCAAGTCGGCCGGGTCCAGGGGCTTGCCGCTTTCCTTGGCCTGCGCGGCCCGCTCGGCGATGAATCGCGTCGTGGCCGCCAGCGTCTTATCCGTGTCGGCCTGGAAAAGTCCCAGGTGGCGCAAGCCCACCTTGACCTGCCGCTTGACGCTGTCGATGGCGCCGAGCATGATCTTCGCGGTGACAGGGTCCACGTCCTGCCATGAGCGAATCTGGGCGTAGTCATCCGGCGACAACTTGCGGTCATCGAAGCGGAGTCGGGCGACCGCCTCGCGCGCGTCACCGGGTTTCCTCTCGCCGGCGGCGCCTTGCAGTTGCGCCTCGGCGGCTTCGTTGAAAGCGGCGGGTGTGGTCTCGGCGGGTTTGGCACTGTTGACGGCGCGATCGAGCCACTTCTGTTGCGTCGCCTTCTCATCGGCCAGTTCCGGGGCTTTGCTCGCCTGCTCGGCGGCGGCTTCGGCGTCGCCAGCGCGAAGCGCGGCTTCGATCTCGTCCTGGCGTTTTTCCAGGGCGGCCAGACGGGCGGCGTCGCGGCTGTCCGAAGCCAGCGTGGCGTAATCTTCGGACAGGTTGTGCAGTTCGCGGATCTGTCCCGCGTCCAGGGGATTGTCCGGGTGGAACAGCAGCGCATCGAGTTCCTCCGGCTCGCCGTCGGCGTTGAGCGCCCCGTACTTGATGGCGTTGAGTGCTGCGCTCTTCCACAGCGCCTGCAGGTCGGTCCGCAGGTTCTTGATAAGGTCTTTGGGGTCGGTCAAGCCGTCCTGAGCGGCGCGGTCGTAGGCCAGGGCCAGTGCGTTTTGGCGCTCCTCGATACCCGCCAGGCTCACCGGCTGCTTCGGCCATTGCTTGAGCCATTCGACATTGGCGGCGAATGAGGCGGCGGCGTTGGTATGCTGCTGCTTGAGGGCCTGCGCGCGGGCCGCGCTGGCGTGTTCGGCAACGAAGGTGGCGTATGTGCGGCTTCCCGTCTGGCGGCTGGGCGTGGTGCTCAGTCGGGCGACGAAGTCCTGGTTCCACTGCTCAGCGTGCTGTTTGAAAACGCTCCCGTCCAGGTCGGGCGTGTTCGGGTTGGTGCGCGCCCAATTCTGGTAATTGTCCCAGCCGTGCAGCAGGTTGATGTCGAGGTCGTTCAGTTCTTCGGTAGCTTTGTCGTTGACCTCCCGGCTGATGAGGTCCGTACCGATATCCTCCAACGTCGCGCCGAACTGCGCCATGGCGCGATCGCCTGTGCCCATGTAGTAGGGCCAGGGGATCGGGCTGTTACCGGACTGGGCGGGCGGTCCGCCTCGGGATTTCCAGGTCTCTATGTGTGCCACCAGTTACTCCACGAACCTGCGTTTTTAATGCTCGAAGAGATGTTGTAGGCCGAGCTGGCGACGCCGCCGAGTACGCTGAATATTCCCCCGATCTTGGCGCTGGCGGCCATCCAGCGCTCGTAGGCGGCTTGCACGCGCATCGTTCCCGCTTGACGCGCCGCGGTGTCCGCCGTGAAAGCGGCGTCGCGGTCCACTTCCATCTTCGTCTCGGCCCGGACGAGGTTGGGTGTCCCCTCCATCAGGACCCCGCTCTTGGCATACTGCACCAACTGTCGCGCCCGCAGCCGCCGGCCTTCGAGCGTGATCTGCGATGCCTCATAGTCGCCGCGTTTCTTGACGGCCTCGGCGTCCCAATCAAGGATTTGTGCGCGCTGCTCGTAGCCGCGCACCTGCATCTGGGTCTCGTTCCAGGTTCCGAAACCTTTCAGGATGGCGCCGCCGACTTGTGCCGCCGCTCCGATCATCAGCGTCCTATCCTCACGTCGGCCTCGATCTGGCGAACGGTCATGGGGGCGGGGTCGCTTTGCCTGATCCAGACGGTAGGCGTCCGGGACCACCCGCCTTCGAGGTTATTGATCTCCCTCCACTCGCTGTATAGCTCGGGCACGGCCTCACTGATCGCGTCCTGTTTGACCACCGGGGTCAAGTGAATCTCATCACCGGCCATCGTCGGCCCGATGGTCTGATAGAAATCAGCACCAATCACAATGATGCGCTTTTGAGCGCGCAGCATGGGTCCGGCGTCGGTCCGAATGAGGAGCGGCATGGTTTCGAGCGTAGACGTGTAAGGCAGTCCCTCCACCACACGGTTGTACCAGCCGTCGAGTGTCGTCGAGCCGTAACTGACCTGGACTTCCGGCCGTACCGTGCTGTCCGCCCAAACCGCCAGCGTCTTTCCTTCGAGATGCTCCAACCCGGCGAACGTGTTCTCGACGCGCTGCACGTAGCCGCCCGTGGTGAAGGGGCTGTATACCGTAGAGGTGATGGCGACGCTGTTGGCATCGTCGCGGAGCGTGAAGGTCCCGGCGGTGACATTGGCGTCGGCGACGGTGAAGACGTTGCCGTTCAGGTCGATCATGCCGCCCACCTCGGTAAAGCGCACCTGATCGCCGTTGGCCAGGTCGACGCCGTCGCCGTCCACCGGCCACGTCCAGACCGTGACCTGGGCGGGGTCCGCCTGCGTGACGTTGGTCACGCGCACGGCGGGGCCGCCGTCGAAGCTCAGGCCGCTGTCCACAAACCAGCAGTCGTTCGGGTCGGCGCCCCAGTCGTGGGGCTGAAGCTGTTCGATGTAATGGACCTCAGTCCCGTAGATCGTCCGCGCCACGGAAAACCAGACCTCATCTTCATCCTCGGCGGGCAAGGTAGCGATGCACTCCACGCGTCCATCAGTGAGCTGGCGTGCCCAAGCCGTGACCTGCTCTTCGCGCAGATACGTCATAGTCACCAGTTGCCCGTCGGCCCGCGTACACCAGACGATGACTTGCGGACTGCGCTGGATCGCCATTCCCGTCAGGCCGGTGGCGCTGATGTGCTCGGCCAGAATGGAAACGTCGGGGGCGATGAATTGATCGGCCTCGTAGTTGTACAGATATTGCCGCACTTTTCGGCCGCCCCGCTCGACGTACAGGAGGACATCACCGACGCTGACCGGCTGGATCGGCGCGGCCGCGCTGGTCGTCTGCAAACGGTATTGAATGTTGGTAGGCGTCATCCCTTGGTCCAACATGCCCAGACGCCCGACGCCGCCGGCCGTCGCGACCATCAGATACGATTGGCTGTAGAGCCAGCGGATCAGGTTCTTGCCCGGCAGCGTGTAGATCAAGGCGCCGTCGTCTTCTGTGCCGGTTGTCATGTCCTCATAATCGCCTTCGGCCTCGGCCGTCTGCGACGACCAGAGTGTTTGCGGGTAAGTGGTGGAGCCACCGAACCAAAGACGCTGTTCGTGGAAGGCCAGGGCGCGCGGCCAACCGCGATAGTCCGACCAGTAACCTTCCTGCCAGATGGCCGTGGGCTCCGTGGAAACCAGATCATCGAGGATCATAGCGGTGGCCGTGCAGGGGTCCGTGACGGCCGTAATCTTCGCTACCCCATAGTCGTAGTAGTTGACGATCGAAATGATGTAGGTCATCTTGCCGGAGGTCCAGTTGGTCATCGCCAGGCGGTAGAGGGCGCCCGGCGTGGTCTCCACGTCGGACGTATTCATATTGTTGTCATTGGCCGAGACCACCGTTTGCACTACCTCCCAGCTATCGCCGCCATCGACACTGCGCTGCAGGCTTAACGTGCCGGACCAAGTCCCGTGGCTGGTGACGTTGTAAGCGCCGCTGACCAGTACGGGGTCGCTGGTTCCGTTGCTCTCCATCGTGCCGGTGGAACCGATTTGGCCGTTCCTGATGAGGTTGACCAGACGTTGAAAAATGTCGAGCATGTTCGGCTCCGGCGGCGTGACGCTGAAAGAGCCGGTCACTTCATTCTGGATGCGCTTGTGGTAGATTTTCCAGATGGAGCCGACGTGTCCGCTCTGGAAGAGAGGAGCGCTGGCCGTCAATGTCACTACCCCGTTGACATCGTCGCTGGCCAGCGTGATTTGATTGCCGGCGTCGCGCGGAATAAAAGGCCCCGTCGTGAAGTTCACGTCCGCGATGGTCCAAGCCGTGTGCCCCGTGCGGGTCAGCGCCTGGACCGGGTCGTTGCCGTCCACGAGATACATCGTGTTGGCCGACTGCACATATTGCAGGTGCGCAATCTCGCTGGTGTCGAAGGGGGTGACGATTTCATAAGGATCGCCGTTGGGATCCAGTACCTGTGCTCCCTGCCGATAGAAGCGCAAGTAGCGGTTGCCCGCCTCGATGATATAGGTGTCATCCAGGGAATACTCGAAGGGAAGAAGTCTTACGGTTTGGGAGTTCTTGCTCGTGGCGACGTAGCGCGTGCCCGGTCGGCGCGTCACCGGACCTTGCGCCGTCGGCAGCAGGTTCTCACAACGCCGCAGGCCCTGCTCGTACTTGCCATAGTCCACCCGCCCCATCATGAGGGGCGAAAGCTCCCCCCCATTGAAGGCGGTCAGGCCGACGTTGACCGTCTGTTGTCCGATCAGAGTGACAGACAACAGCCAGATCAGGCAGATACTCAGTTGATACGCGCGTCGAGCCACGAATAGCTTCCTTCTTCTTCCTGCCGGCAACGCCAGGAATCGGCCAGGATCGCCGCGTCGCGGGCGTCGTTGGCGAGTTGCCGCAGGTATTCCATGCGCTTCGGATCGATAGGGCCGCTGAGGCGCTGGGCCATGCCGCAGGCCAGCGCCCAACGGAACGCTTCACTCATCTGGTTCACGTCGGTCAAGCGCCACAGATAGTACAGGTAGGCCGAATCATAGGCGGCGTTGCTCAGGCTGTTGGTGAAGACTTGCCCGCCCTGCACCCAGCAGCGGTAGCGGGCTTGACGGTTGTTGGCGTCGGTCTGATAAGCGACCACGTTTTGGAGACAATCATGCGGCAAGTTGAAGTGATAGAGCCAGTCGGCGATGTCCACGTCGTCGTCGGGCTGGGTTCCGCAATCGCCGTATTTCATGCTGTAGTGCGGCTGGATCTCCATGACCAGATCGTCGCGGAGCCGAGGGTAGACGAGCAGGCACTTTTTCGCGACCGGATCGCCGGTGTCCTCGATGTCCTCGATGACCTGGCTCTCCTGCGCCCCGGACAACAACAGCAAGGCATCGTTGCAGACCGAGGTGGGACTCAGTTGGCCGCCGGTGACGGTCTCCTGAGACGAGACCGTGGGTTCGGTGCTCGCTGTGCCGCTGGGCAATGTTCCGAGCGGCGTGGATTGGCCCGGTATGACTCCCGGCATGATGATCTCCTATTCTTCGTTGATGATGGCTCCCGCGGCCCGCGCGCCGTCGTCGTCGGCACTGGTCAGACTGTAGGAAATTGTCGTGCCGTTATGCTTGTAGAACGTGTAGGTGTCCGCGTCCCCGTTGTCGGTAATCGTACACTTGCCCGTCAGGGCCGCCAGTTGGATGTCGAAGAGGTCGCCGACCTTAATCACGCCGTCGAAGGTCTCGGCCAGCAGTTCCGTAACGACTTCGGCCGCGATGGCCGCTTCATTGGGGTCGTTCAAGGCGGCGAAACCCGCGTCGAGCTCGGACTTCGTCGGGCTGTTGTAATCCTCGAGCGCCGTATCGACCTGCGCGTTGACGGCCGCCAGCCCGGCGGCGCTAACGTCCCAAGCGATCTCGGTCCGCACCGTGAAATAGGCCAGGCGGCAGCCGGAGACGGCGATCTTGACCCGATAGTCATTATTGTCGGCCGTGAACTCCGTAGCCCCGATCCGCACTTTGTAGTCGCCCGTACCGTCTCCCAACTCCATCCAGTCCGCCGCCGAATCGGTGTAGCTGT
>CAZGRL010000193.1:0-6030 GCA_964528155.1 uncultured Anaerolineaceae bacterium | reverse complement strand
CGTGCTCGAGGGCGACCGGGAACGGTTGCTCACCTTGGCTGAAAAGACGCTCGACCAAGATCAATATCGCAAGCTGTTTAACGAGCTGGCTGCGAATGACTCAGACGATCCTTTCGAAGCAGCACCCACCGGCGACTCTGAGTGAGCTTGCCAGGGCAAGGCTTCAGAGAATCACATCACAGACACTGAAGACAGGGTCAAGTCAAGACGGCATCCTGGACCTGATGGCCAGGATATCCCCGAAGCTTTATCGCCCACGGCACTTCGAAAGCTACGCGACCAGGATAGAGCGATCCCCAGGCGGGGCTCTCAGGATCGTGTTCTCGGCGCCTCCGCAGCACGGAAAGACGATCGTCACGCTCCATGGGCTGGTCTGGGTAGCGCTGAAGTTTCCGGCTCTGCGGCACGCTTACATTACCTACTCGCAGAATCGGTCCCGCATCGTGGCACGAAGCGTGCGCCGGTTGCTGGCAGATTGCGGCATTGTCGTCACTGGTACGCTGGATGAGATGCTACTGCCAGGTGGCGGGCAAATCATCTTCACGTCGATTGACGGCGGCCTGACAGGTAACCCGGTCGATGGACTGGCCGTCATTGACGACCCTCTGAAAAACCGCAAGGAGGCCGACTCGGCTCGGCGCCGGGAGGTCATCCTCGAGGTCTACCGGGAAGCGGTCGAGACCAGGGTGCACCCTCAGGGCTCGATCCTGGTGCTGGCGACGCGCTGGCACCCGCAGGACCTGAGCGGGACCCTGGTAGACGAAGGCTGGGAATGCATCAATCTCCCGGCCATCGCGGAGAACGACAACGACCCGAACGGGCGCGCTCAAGGCGAGGCGCTCTTCCCGGAGATGTGGCCGCTTGAGGCGCTAGAGGAGAAGCGGGCCAAGGTCCTCGACTTCACCTGGTCCGCGCTCTACCAGGGGAGGCCCCGCCCCAAGGGCGGCAAGATCTTCCATGAGCCGACTTGGTATACGAAGCTTCCTGAAAACTACCGAGGCATGTACGGCGTTGACCTGGCCTATACCGCCAAGACAACGAACGACTGGTCGGTGTGCCTGTGTCTGCTCCGCGAGGAACGCAAGGGCCAGGACCCGCTCTACTACGTCACCAAGGTCGACCGGGCTCAGGTAGAGGCGCCTGACTTCGCCCTGACCCTTAAGGCGAGGCACATACAGCGCCCTGGCCTGAAGATGATCTGGAGGGCGAGCGGGACCGAGAAAGGCTCAGCTTCATTCCTCCAGCGTCAGAAGCTTCCGATTATCGTCAAGAATCCTCCGGGTGATAAGCTGGTATCAGCTACACCCTCGGCGGCGGCCTGGAACGCTGGCCGCATTCTGGTTCCTGACCCTGAAGTCTTCCCAGAGGAAGAGGCCTGGCTGATCCCATTCCTGGACATCGTTGCGAACTTCACCGGTACTGGCCGCGAACACGATGACGATGTCGACGCGCTGGGAAACGCCTTCGATGAACTTGAGGCCCCGCGCTCTACCCTGGTCATGGGCCAGCACAGAATCTTCTGACAGCCATGCTGGTCAAGCAACTCAACGCCACCAACCCCGAGCGCAAAGCCGATCTCTGGGAAGACTACTGCGCGCTGTATGAGGGTGGGCACGAGTTCCGGGAGCGCATCAACCGATTCCTCCCGAAGCGGGCCATGGAACCCTGGGACGTCTACCGCGACCGGTGCAAGGATGCGGTCTACCGGAGCTATATTGGCGCCGTTATCGACTTCTTCGCGGCTCAGCTGTTCGCGGTTCCGATCCTGTACAAGCCAGATTCTGGCAGCATGCCGGACTGGTTTACCGACTTCGAGAACGACTGCGATGGCCGAGGGACCGACATCATAGAGCTGTTGCGCGTCACGTTTATAGATGCGCTGATTGCCAAGACGGCCACCATCTACCTGGACTTCCCGGACAACTACGGCAAGGGCTCGAGCAGAAGCGAGGCGGACGCGATTGGTGCCACTGACGTCAAGCTTCGTCGGATCGAACGCGCGCACATCCTGGACTGGGAGCGCGACCGGCGCGGCAAGCTGCAGTGGTGGATTGCATACGACTGCTCTGCTCCGCGTGAAACCCCGTCTGAAACCAGAGGGACGAAGCGGCACGAGTGGATCGTCGCCGATCGAGAACAGGTAGCAATCTACCGCGTCGACGTTCCAGAGGGTAAGGTTCTGGACGAAAAGTCCAACGTGTCCCCAGCGGTAGAGCTGCGGCACGCTCTGACAGAAGTTCCGGTCCTAGAGCTGACGGTAGATGACGGGCTGTGGGTTGCAAACCGGCTCGAGTCGGCACAGCTCGAGCACTTCAGGCTGAGCAGCGGGCTCAGTTGGTCGATCAAGAACACCTGCTATGCGATGCCGGTGTTCAAGGTTGCTGACCCTCAGGACTTCAAACCTGGAGTCATGGGCTCTGGGTACTTCATCGCGATCGGCAACCATGACGACGCTCTGTTTCTGGCCCCTCCGGTCTCGCACCTATCGGTCACTGCCGAACAAATCAAGGACCAGAAGGACGAGATCTTCAGACTCGTATCGCAGCTGGCGCTCGGTGTCGACAACAACGCGGCGGCAGTAGGTCGCAGCGGTGAGAGCAAGATAGCAGACGCTGAGGCGATTCGTGTCGTGCTCAGGGCCTATGCTGCGCTCGTTCGCGACTTCCTGAAGAGCATCCTGAACGCGCTATCCAAGGCTCGCGGCGAGGACCTGACCTGGACCGTTGAGGGTCTGGACAAGTTCGAGACGATCGGCCCCGAGACGCTGGTTGGGCTGCTCAAAGAATCGCTCGATCTCGGCATACCAAGCCGTACGTTCCGCATCGAGGCCAAGTACCGAGCCGCAGTCGGAGTGCTTCCTGGCACCGACGAAGAGCAGCGCAAGACGATCAAGGATGAGATCGAGGCCGGACTAGATGAGGAAGATCGCAAGCTGGAAGAAGACAGGAAGAACGAGAACGAGCTGAATGCGATCGCGAGAGGAACTGGAACAGGAACGCCAGGAGGACCTCAAGCGGGTGCTGGAGGTCGAGGCGCTTCTTCTGCTGCTGCTCAGGCGGAGGGCCAAGAAAGCGCTGGCGGGCAAGGCAACGGCAACCCGCAAGGCCGCCCTACTGTTCGCGGCAGTTGAGGTAACTGTCATCCAGGGGAGGCACCGCGCCGGGGACCTAGCCCTGGCCAGGACCGAGGCACAGGTCCGGGCCGCGCTCGGAACCGACGCACAGCTTCACTTGAGCCGACGACTGGCAGAGCAAGACATACTGGCAGCTCAATCCGAGGCTCACGCTGTTACGGGCCGATGGCTCGAGGGACAACTGCCAGACGGCCGTGCGTTCAATCCCGAATGGGAACGCCGAGCCTCCTGGGAGGCCGACCAAGCTTTCAACCAGGCGCGCCGAGACGCGCTGGACAACCTACCAAAAGAGACGCTCGCCCAACTGTGGCTCCGCTGGGACACGGTTGGGGATACTAGGGTCTGCCCTCAATGCGAGATGCGCGATGGAGATATTGTCCCGGCATCCGAAGGATTTGACCCACCAGCGCCCATGCACGGGAATTGCCGATGCACCGAAACGGTCCTCGGACCAGATGAGGTCTAGATGAGCTCCGCAGTACCGATGAACAGCGCTCGGCGCACCGTTACGTTTGCGATCGCTGAACTCGACGACGACGACGGGCTGCTGACGGCGGCGGCAACGATTGCGTCGGAGACCACGTACGAGCCCGGCGTATCCGGTGGGTATGACGGCGCGGCCCTGGATGCCACGTTCTCGTATTGGAACAAGCTACCGCGCACAATCACGATCACTCGGTCGAGCGCGGTTGGCTCATACACCACAGACCCCATCGTGCTCAGCGGGTTCCGAAATGGGAGTGTCGTTACCGAGTCGTTGACGCCTGCCGATGCTGATGGTGGTGACCAGCTGCGAGGCACTCAAGCCTTCGACTTCCCTCCCACGATCGTGGTACCGGCTCAGGTCGATACGTCTGGCCAGTTTGAGATTGGCTGCGGTAACATCTGTGCCAGGGGTGGCGAGGTGTTCGTAGCAGTCAAGTTCCGTGGCACCGCTGGACAAATGAACGTCCAGTATGGTGAGGCGACCGATTCCCACACGGATTCATTTGCCCTAGGCGCCGATGACATGGAGCCCATTGCTCCGTCCCGCATCCTTACCAGTGATGCACTGTCATCCCCGACGGCTCAGATCCTGACGGTTTACTGTCAGTCCTAGACTCACGCGCCGTCATGGCGTGCACGGGATACGGAGCACCCGTCAACGCTCCGCACGCTGACACCGAGCGTTATCGGCGCACCCGGCAGCACCGGGAGAGGCAAGACCATGCTGCAATCGTATCACTACGGACCCCTGCTCGACAAGGCAGGCGAAGGCGAGGGAGCCGGAGACGGACCCAAGCCACTCAGCGAAGAAGATGTAGGCAGAATCGTCAACAGCGCCGTTACGGCACAACTCAAGCGAGCGCTTGGGCCAGCTGTTACGGAGGCTATTGGAGGGCTGAAGCTCAACGAGCAGATCGCAGAGGCGATCGGCAAGTTGCAGCCCGTGAAGGTCGACACTCCCAAAGATGTCGACGACGACCCGGATAAACCCGGGCGTATCACGACCAAGGAGCTACAGAGACAGCTCACTGGTCTGCAAGAGAAGCTCGATGCATCCGAGAAGAAGGCACAGGACCTAGACCGACAACGCATCGAGATAGAACAACGTAGTCGATTCGACGCAGCGAAGAATGCCTTCCGTGCTGGAGTCCAGCCGAAGGTCAAACCAGAACTTCTCGATCCATTCGTCGACTATTTGGCTCACGTCAAAGGCGTGCTCAAGGTAGACGACACAGGCAATCCAACTCTGACGGTCAAGCGCGCTGCATACAAGGGCGCTCCCATGACCGACGAAGACTTGCCGCTTGCAGAGGCGATCCCGCTTCTATTGGCGACAGACGAAGCAAAACCGTTCCTCCCGGCACCAGGCGGGCACCAGGAGGACTCACTGAAAGGCCGGCAACAGACGGCGGTGAGATTCAATCAAGCCAACGGCGCAGACAACGAAGGCAGCCCAGTAGCTGCAACGCTGGCCGCGTTCGAGAAGCTTGGAATCGATCCATCGGCTCTAGGCGGCTGATCGTATGAATCCAGACCAGGCCCGCACGGAAAAATAACATGTCTGACGTTCCCCAGACCCTTGCTCTCATCATCCTCGCCCAAAACTACGCGGGCGACATCGTTCGTCAGGTCAACCGGACCACGACCGCTCTGCGCGTTCTGCCCATCGTCACCGGCGAGGGGTCAAACATTGCATGGGTCGCGGAATCGTCCGGTGCGGTTGCGGAGGCGTATGCTGACGGAGCCGACGCTGCCAACTTCGGCTCTGACGCGCAGGCGTCTGCCGTGCTGGCCTGGACCCTGCTCCGAGCCAACAGCCGCGTAACCGGCCTGGCTCGCTCCTCGGCCGCTTCGACCTCTACCCCCGAAGGTAACGTGGATCTGTGGGGCCGAAACGTCGTCAACGCGAACGCCGCTCTGGCATCGCTGTTCAATGGATACATTTTCAGCGGCAACGGAGCGGCTTCTCCTGCTCAACCAACTGGGTTGGACTCGGCGATCGGCGACGACAGCAACACCTATGCGACCATCATCCGCGGTTCTTCCGCGTACTGGAAGCCGTACGTGGTCGACCCAGGTTCTGCTACCGCCGTCTCCGAGAGTCAGATCCGAGAGGACCTGCGGAACATCTACGAGGCAAGCGGTGAGCATCCGGATCTTGTCCTGTGCGAGCCGGCGGTATTCAACTCGGTGCGTGGGCTGTTCGACAGCAGGTCGCAATTCGTGAAGCCGGTTTCTACGATGAAGACTGCGCGCGGCGTCGTGGAGTTCACGGGGCCCGAAGAGGGAATCAGCGTCGAGGGCGTCACGTTCCTCAAGGACAAGGACGCAACGGCTGGGCAGTTGTACTACGTCAATACGCAATACGTGTCGGTGGTGATCCAGATCCAGCCAGAGCAACGCCAACTGGG
>CAZGRL010000192.1:0-6053 GCA_964528155.1 uncultured Anaerolineaceae bacterium | reverse complement strand
CGCGGACACGCGGCCGCGCTTGTAGGGCGGCCGCCTCTGCGGACCCTGCGTGCTCGGCGGTGAATCCAGCCACAGGTTGACACGGATGGGCGCTGATCGAATGGCCCCCTGTCTCTGTGGTCTCCGCGGTCCGTTGCCCTGTCGCAAGCGATGTCGGGTATGTCGCGAGTCGTGTCGCAAGTTCGTCGCAAGTTCCGGCGCGGGCCGGGGACTCGCTCACCCGCTCGCCTTGCCGGGCATCCTCAGCCTGTAAACCAGCCGGTTGGTGGCGCCCTCGGCGATGAGGAGGTCCTTGTCCACCATATTTAGCCCTGATGGACAGCATCCGGGATGCCGCGAAGAAATAGGTATGGTGTCCCCCGGTTCATTCGATTCCATTGATTCCGATTCCTGGAAAGGCCTTGTGCATGGCGAAGCCCGGCGGACGGACCTCCGGGGAGGTCGTCCACCGGGCTGCTTGTCTGCGTCGTTGTCGGGCCCGAAGGGCTACCGCTTGCGACGGAACGCGAAGGCGAGCCCACCGAGGGCGACGAGCGCGATCGAGGCCGGCTCGGGGATCGGGATGCCTGACAGACTGAAGGACATGTCGGCCGACTTGTCCCAGTCATCGGGGAGCTTCATGTCGTAAGGCGCCGGCTCGCCGTCCGGGCCGGCGTCCGGCCAGCCGAAATGCTGCCAGGGCGCCGAGCCCGTCGGGCTGTAGACGGCGTCGTCGTTCCACATGCATGCGTTCCTGTCCCGGAAGATCCAGTTGAACGAGCCGGTGCCGCCCATCACTGCTTGGATCCCGATCCAGTAGATCTCGCCCTCTTTCTGGCGGAACCAGACGTCCTTGGGGAGGTTGATCTTGTACGTGTACTCGTCGAGCTTCTGCCAGCCTAAGCCGAACGTGTCGCTCGGGTCGACCTCGCCGACTGTGATGGTCGCCAGCGGTTCTTCGCCGGGGTGGCTTGCCTCGTTGAACGTCTCCGGCACGTCGCTCCAGAACGTGATACGGAAAGACTCAATGCCCACGGCGCCGACGACGGTCCATCCATTGAACTCGATGTCGGTGATCCAGCCGGTCTCCGAGCACTGAAAATCGTCGGCGACCAGCACGTTGTCCTCGCCACCGATGTAGCTCACCATGCCCCAAAGCCCGGCGTCCGGCTCCAGTTGGTCCCACTTGACCGGGTGATCCCAGTCAGCGAGCGCCGCCGGCCCCAACACGAGGGCCAGGATGCCTATCAGGAAAGATCTTGCGATACGTTTCATACCCCACTCCTTTTCGCGTGGACCCTGCATGGCAACGTGTTCGGAGTCCAGACCCTATCCCGGCAGAACGGGAAGACACTCCCGGTCAAGATGCTGCAGCACGCCAGCCATGCCTGAAGTAGTTGCCGACACCCCAAGAGAACGGGGCGGATTATACCACGGAAGGCCCGCTCACTCAAGAGAAAACGGCGGCGGTGCGCGACGAGTTGGGGACCGGCTTATCGTTGCCGGCGATTCCAACGTATCGCCGTTCTCGCCGTGCATGAAGTAGTTCGTCGCGCGGACAGCTCGGGCGATTGTCACTCAGTCAGAGTCCTCGCTTACTGTCTGAAGCAGGGGACGGAGCTCGGGATCTTCGACGCACCCCTTGAGGACCTGGCCGATGCCGCGGAGCTGCTCGAGCTGGCGGAGCTTGGTTTTGACGTCAGGATCGTCGGCTTGATCCTTCAGCAGCCGCAAGGAGAGATGGAGCCACACTGCGTAGTCGGCCGAGTCGATACTCGCACCTGCGTTGACCTCGGAGATGATGTTGGACAAGGCCAGCAACGCCGTCTTCTTGCGCAGCTCTTTGGCACTGTCCTGCAGGAAGAAGTAGAGATGGTATCGAACACTCTGCCTATGGTGCTGTCCGGCGAACGCGTCCGCCACCAACGCAATGGCTTCCGCGTCAAGCTCGATGAACCCGAGCGGGTCCAGTGGTCGTCGGGTCAGGCGTGAGGCATCCTCCCAGTACAACTTATAACGACCCAATTCGCCGAACTGCGTGGTTTCTTCGGGCAGCCATGCAGCGAGCACATCGCGAGACAAGGTTCGTTGCCTGAGGCCGATGTCGAACCGGCACAGCCAAGGACGACGCGCCTGAAGGACGAATGCCGAAGATGTCTCGTTTTTCCAGCGCTCGTCGGTGATTGGATCGGACAGGGGATGCATGAACTCGTAGTACGAGTAGGTGGCACCCGTACACCAGTGGAGCCTGCCCTGCCAGGGCACGATGACGAGGATCTCGAGTGGGCGGCCTGTCCCAACATACAGGCCTTCCTGCCGGGAGTACTCGCGTGCGATCCGGACGATGGTACTCATCGGCACCTGCACATGAGGCGAGTTGGATTCGTTGAACGCGAGGTACTTGAGCCTCTCGCCGAAGCTCTTCAGCAAGCGGATCTCGGATGCGTCGAAGGCTTTGTTCTCGAGCTCCTTCTGGCTCATCGTCTTGAGCTTCAGCAGGATTCTCTCGAGTATCTTGTAGTGCGTCTTGGTTGCGTTGACGCCGCGGCGTTGGGACAATCGTTCGGGCTCGGCGTGCATCGTGAACTCGATGGGCCCGATCCATGCCAAGTACTGCAGGATCACGCGCACTCCATCCGCCAGCATCTTGCGTCTAGAGGGTTCGAAGGCGTCGAGGCTGTCAAAGACGACGCGCGTCCTGTGCACGAGGGCGGCGAGCGCGGCGTAGTACTGGGGAACCGGCTCGACGTAGCCATGGAAGCGCTCGTCCGTGATGTACGTGCAGAGGTACTGCGCGGTGTCTTTGGCGTATAGAGACACGTCGTGCTCGACCTGGCTCCATGCGCCCAGCTGCGTGTTCGCCGTCTTGAGCGCCCAGGCCGGCGTGTTCATGAACCCGGGGTAGCCGTCGCCACGGGCTTTGCTGAGCGCGGAAAGAACGACGAGCGCGGAGGTGTGAAGGTCCAATCCCTTCGCGTAGTCGGCGACTGCACGGTCAAGCATCTCTCGCGCCGGAGCGAGGACGGCGGCTTGGGACTCGTCCGACTGGAAGGCTGCGTTGCCAAGCAAGTGCGCCATGTCCTCGCCGGAAGGCAGGATGTTGCGCTCGCCGAGTCGCTGGAACGCCTGGGCGCGAATGGAGACGCCAGGCGCGAGGATTCTGAGCCCCCAGCCGATGGCTGGATGGGCGCCGGGTGTGTCCTGGGGTTGGTCGGCGATGGAGGGGTGCTTGAGCTTGCCAAGCTCCTCGCGCAGTCTCGCCACCGACTGCTCGTCGGCAAGGCCAGACGGCGAAATCGACTCTCCATACACGGAACGCATCGCGTTCAGCACGTCGAAAGGAGAGACGTCCTCGGGCTCCCCGGCGAGGAAGCGGGTGACGCGGCACAGCTTCTCGTATCGGCTTCGAGCATCGTCGTCGAGCAGGAGAGCTCGCGTCACGAGCGCGCACGTTCGGACGCCCTCGTTCGTCTGGAACTCGAGCGGCGTCAGCGTGAGGAACCGGTTGCAGCGGAAGTAGCGGCGCATCTGCTCGCTGCCGCTATACGCTGCACTCGGCACGTAGACAGTGTAGTCGCGCGTGCGCTGCTCGCCGGGCAGTGTTCCGACAAAGGTGCCCTGGGTGACCCGATCGACTTCCGCCGTGACCTCGTCGCGGACGCTCGGCTCCAGCTCGGCCTCCGGGTCGAGGAGCCGGTGTGCAGTGGCCCAGAATGCAAGCGCCTTCGTGGCAGGACGAGCAAGCTCCGCCGGAACGCCAGCACACAGACCTGCTGCCCTTTCATGAGCGCCTCGCGTGAGTGCTTCCAGCGCGGGCTCGAGGACGTTTTGTTCGAGTCCGCTCAGCGTGTCGGACAGCAAGATATGGTAGGCGTGGAAGACGCTGTCCGCCGTGACAAAGGGCGCCTCGTTTCCCAAGTAGACCTCGTACATCTCAAGTTCGCGAGAGGTCGACACGAGGAAGCCGTTCCGGGCGAGGATGTCGCGGTGCTCGCCAGGCAGCTCAGAAAGCATGGCGGCGTCCTCGACGTTGCTGAGATCCGGTTCAATCGCGTACGCGGGGACGGAGGGTGCAACGTTGACCTGGGGCACGTGGGCTGTCGGCAACGGGGGATTGGCATCGGCCAGGTCCGCCGTCGGCAACGTGTCGTCTTTGGCTTTGGGCCGCCGTTCCGGCTGCGGCTTCTGCTTGCACCCGGATGACAGGATGATCGAGGCGGCAAGGACGAGTCCGACTGCCGACGCAAAGGGTGTTCTGCTCATGAGAGTCCTTCCTTTCTCACCATTGCTCCGCCAGCCCTCTGAGTGACAATAGTGGCAAAAGTGATCGTTGCATTCAAGTCGTGAGCACCGTCGAATCGAGCCTCGTGCGAGCGCCCACCTACTCCGTTTCATGATCCAAGTCGCCTCTTACCGGCTTCCCTATATCCTTGGCTCCGGCTGGGTCGAAATGGGCTTAGTGCGCCGGATGTCAAGCGCTGGGGGGTGGCCGGGTAGGCAAGCCGTGGCCACAGACGCCGATCGCCTGTCCCCGCCCCGCGGCTGGGAGCGAACACAGCCAAGCACTATTCGCCGATGCGCGTTTCCCGCTCGGACGAGCGGACAAACAGCTCCGGGAAGCGCGGGCCACTGGGCATCTCGAGACAGGATCAGCAGGATCGACAGGATGGCGGTTGATCCAGTCAATCCTGTTGATCCTGTCGAAGGGCGACTTGTGCCGCTCACGCCACGCGAGCGATCCGTGGTTCGTTCAACCACAGATTGGCACAGGTAAGCGCGGATCGGCTCGTCGTGAACTGAGTCTATCTGTGCCGATCAGTGGTTCGTTGCCGTGTCGCAAGCGATGTCGCGATATGTCGCGATTCGATGTCGCGATATGTCGCGATACTCTATAAGGCGTTGCCTCTGAGCACGTAAACGGATCGCCTCGCGGCACCCCTGCGCGCAATGATCTGGAGGTCTTCCATCTTCTGCAAGTCGCGTTGGAGGGTCCGCTTGGTTGCCTCCGGGCACAGCGCGGCGAAGTCCCGGATGCGCATCTCCTCGTGGTCCAAGAGGAAGCGCAGGGCGGCCGCCTGCCGTTCGCTGAGCTCGTGCTGCCTGACGAGCAGGTCGCTCCGGATCGCGTTCCTCCCGCGGTCGGTCACCTCACGCATCTGCGTGGCGAGCCCTTTGACGAAGTACTCGAGCCACCCGGTGAGATCCATGTCACGCTCCCGAACGCTCTGGATGGCGCGATAGAAGGCGACGCGGTCGCGGTCGTAGTATTCGCTGATCGTGAAGAGGCGCTTGAAGTCGTAGCCTGCCCGGTAGAGACACAGGGTCGAGAGCAGGCGCGATGTGCGCCCGTTGCCGTCCACGAACGGGTGGATGTGTACAAGCTGGAACTGGGCGATACCGCTGACGAGGACGGGGTGAGTGTCTCCGCTACGATTCAGCCACGCCACCAGGTCTGCCATGAGTGTGGGGACATCGTGCGCTGGCGGCGGGGTATAGACGGTCTCGCCCGTGGCAGCGTTGACCACGTAGTTCTGCACGCGCCGGTACTGGCCCGGAGCCCCCTCGCCACCGCGCACGCGCTGGACGAGGCGCTTGTGGACTTGGCGAATCATGCCCTCGGTCACCGGTTCCCCACTGCCGAGGTAGTCCGAGACGAAATCGAAGGCCTGGCGGTAGTTGAGGAGTTCGCGCGCGTCGTCGGGATCGGCGTCAGGGACCCGTTCGCCTGCCCACAGACGCTCGGCCTGCTCCAACGTGAGCCGTGTACCCTCGATGTGGGTCGTGTGATGCGCCTCGAGCACGAGCGCCCGTGTCTCCATGGCGCCGACCCAGTCATCAGAAAGCGAAGCGGCTTCGAGGAAGCCCCGGGCGCGCTCAATGCGTGTGAGCCCCGCCGTGATGGGATTGGTGATGCTGAATGTCGGCTGGAAGCCACGCTTGGCCATCGGCCACCTCCGGCTGGGTAAGGATGGAGCATCCGGGCCGACCGATCAAGCAGGAAGGATGGGATTGACCGCGAAGGGCGGCCGCCTCTGCGGACCCTGCGTGCTCCGCGGTGAATCCAACCACAGACT
>CAZGRL010000191.1:0-6093 GCA_964528155.1 uncultured Anaerolineaceae bacterium | reverse complement strand
GATCATCCTGTACCCCTAGAAAGCGACAGCCAGCATGATAGACTTGGACGGTCGTCGGTTTATTGGTTGGCATGCCTTGCAGGACCGGCGGCGGTTGTGTGGGGGCAAACCCGCGACTGAACGCGCTGCGAATCAGGAACGCATCGGGGGAAGCAAAGCAAGGGGTAGGTCGAGCGCGAAATGAGCCCGGATTGTTCACTGTTGATGATAGAGAAACGGTGGAGTGATTCCCGAGTGGCAAGTGGGGACAGGTTTCAGTACAAGGAGGCCGGATCCAGACCCGGCGGCGCCTTTGCTGTGTTGATCACGTGAAGCAGAATCCGACGCACCCGCTGGGGCTGGGCGATCTCAGCCATGATTCGCATCAATGGCGCGGGCTTTGGATGAATGATACCGCCAGCACGCGGTTACGACCGGCCGGATAGAATCATATCTGGCGTTATGACTTCGTGCATGACCGCACTCATGACGGGATTGAATTCCGAATCCTGGTTGTCATTGACAAGTTCACGCGTGAGTGCCTTGCGCTGGCCTGTGCACGCCGCCTGAAGAGCCATTGACTCCGGAAAACCCCGGGAGAACAGGTACGTTTAACGGTTCAACGGGAAGCTCAGAGACGCGTTCTTGAAATGTGAGCAGCTAGACACAATAGGAGAAGCGCACGTTCTTCTGGAATAGTGGCGCAGCCACTTCAACACCAGACGGCCTCAAGGTTCGCTGGGCTATCACCCGCCGGCTCCAGAGGCCAGATCACTTTTCCAAGGGCTTCCGGGAGGGGCCAGCCTCCCTTAGGGGTGACCCAGACACGTGGGGCAGATCAAGAGCTGCTGGGAACGGATGCCGTACGTGGCAAAACGGGCATCGAAGGGCTGACGGGCATCACACCCAACCGCACTTCCTTACCCGGAGTGCCCTGGATTCGAGCCGCTCCACGACGGGGAAGAGGTCTCCGTTGACGCACGCAAGCGACCGAAGGCAAGGCTACTTGCTAAGGTTCACGAGGTGGATCCTCTAGTGTGCCCAATGGGCCGTGGCGAGGCTTTTGCCAGACGAAGTTTCCCTCCTCACACCCGCGCCTCGGGACAGGTCGTACCAGTCGTACCGCAGATCGGGGCAGAAATCGGCGTCGCGTATTAAAAGTCGAAGCCGTTCAGCCACATCTCGACGAGCTTGCCGACCTCTTCGCTTGTACGGGGCTGATAGTAGTCCTCATCAACGAGAATGCCCTCCCCGCCGTCGATCGTTACCGCGTACCTGTCCTTGAGCTTCTTGATCTTCACCGTGAGCACTCGATCCTCTTCCATCTCTTTATCCCTCTTTGTCGCTTCCCTTGTATAGGGGCTTCAGGTAATTAAAGCACCCGCATCCGACGAGCGGCTGCACCGAAGCGGTCCGCATGCGTGTCATGACTACATTCTTCCGGCGAGTCTCGATCACGTCTCCACGGCGCGAGATGACGACGTTAAAGAGGCAGTTTGCATTGTCTGAGAGGGGGTAATCGAGCCTCCAGAACTGGCCACGTGTCTCTCTCCGTTGCAGTGAGGAAACGGCGATCATCTCTCCCACGCACGCCATCAGGTGCGCCTCCACTGCCTGTCCGATCCCGCTCGAGTCACCAGGGCTCACCTTCATCCGAATGTTCTTTAGCCGGGTCAGCTTCTCGCAGGCTTCGGACAGGCTCTGTTCGGTCTTGGCCATGCCAGCGTACTTCCACATCACCGACTTCACTTCCTTCTGGAGTTCGGCCGCGGAGGTTTCGCCGCCCTGGGACAATCCTTCGATCCTCTCCTTCTCTTCGGCGACCTCCCTGAGCAGGACATCGTTCCTGCGAACCCCCGGCACCTGCGCGCCCGCTTCGCGGCCTGCTATCGCTCCGAACACGATCGCGTCGGCCAGCGCCGTCCCCCCGAGCCGGGCGGCTCCGAGCAGACCGTCCGCCACCTCACCGGCGGCAAAGAGGTTTTTCAGTGTGCTTTCCGCCCGTGTGTCGACCAGGATGCCGCCCAGACTGTAATGTGCACGGCCGACGCTCATCAACTCCTCGTCGGGCTTGCCGCTCTTGATCATGGCAGTGACCTCGGGGGTGATCTTCAATGGGTTGAAGGCCATAAACTCCATGTTGACCAGATCCGCTCCCGCCTGGAATCCGAGATAGAATCCATCGCCTGTCAGGCCGACCGGGTTGTCCGACCTTTCATAGATGCGTGCGCAGCCGCCTGTGGCGATGACGACTGCCTTCGCCGAGATGACCATAAGCTGGCCGTTTTTCAGATTCAAGGCAACGGCACCAGTGGCGCAGCTGTCCGTGACCAGGATCCTCGTGGCCAGGACGTTGTCCAAGACCTCCACTCCCAGCTTCTGCGCCGTTTCCAGGAGAGGGATTGTGAGATTGAAGCTCAACGGCCGGCCAGGCCCGGGAATGACGTTGAAGATTCCAGGTAGGCTCTTCTGGGGCCCGTGAGGGTAGTTCTCAAGGTGATAATGGCTGCCGTCGGCGATGGTGAGAGGCACACCGTATTGTTTCAGACCAGGGACGATATCGGCGACTTCCCGCACGAATACGTCGAGGATCTCCTGGTTGTTGAGGTATCCTCCGACTTCCACCATCTGGCGAAAAAGCTCTTGTTCGCTGTCCGCAGTCGAACAGGTGAGGTTCGTCACCGCATACGGCGTGCAGCCGCTCTTCCCTGTGTCTTTCTTGCACAGGATCAGGACAGCCGCCCCCTTCTTCCGCGCCTCAACGGCCGCCATCAGGCCAGCGCCGCCTCCGCCGATGACCAGAACATCCGTATCGATCCGAGAGTTGTCCATTTCATCCTCCTTCTTTGACCACCACCGTTTCTTCTAGTACAAACGAAATCGCGAGAATTAGACTATCTGGTCGGTCTGATTATATAGACGGTGAGGGTGCTTCGCATCAGATCACCTGTTCGGTGCGGGAAATGATGTCGTTTTGCGTTTCAGGTGCCAGACTCGTGAAGAAGGCAGAGTAGCCGGCGACCCGTACGATCAGATCTCGATGCTTCTCCGGCTCTCTCTGGGCGTCCAGCAGAGTCTGACGGTCCACGACGTTGTACTGGACGTGCCATCCTTTTAACTCATCGAAAAACGTCCTCAGCAGCCAGATCAGTTTCGTCTTGGAAGACTCCGAACGGATCATCGAAGGGCTGACTTTCTGATTGAGCAGGACACCGCCCAGGATCTTGCCGGTGGGCAGCTTGCTCACCGACTTGAACACCGCGGTAGGGCCGAGCACATCGGTTCCCGCGGAAGGGGAACAACCCTCTGCCAGAGGGGTGAAGGCTTTGCGGCCGTCAGGGGTGGCGGCCACCGTAGCACCTGCTGGCACGTTGCCGGAGATGCTCGAAGTCCCCGCGTAGTACAAGCCCCCGATGGGGCCGCGTCCGAAGCGGGTGTTCCGGTACTGGGCGAGTTCGTCGATGTAGCACGAATAGGCTTCCCGCAGCAGCATGTCCACTGAGTCATCATCGTTCCCGTACTTCGCGGCACTGTTCAGGAGCGCCTGGCGGATTCTCTCACCCTCGATTCCCCGAAAGTCGTGTTCCAGAGCAGCCAACAGCTGTTCCTTGCCGATGCGGCGCTCCTCGAACACGAGTTTCTTTACGCTGGCCAGGCTGTTCCCTAGATTCGCTATCCCCACCTGCAATCCGGAGATGAAATCGTATTTGGCGCCGCCTTCCTTGATCGTCTTGCCCCGCTCGATGCAATCGTCGACGAAGGTGGAACAGAGAATGTCAGGGCTGAGCTCTTCCAGGGCGGTATCCACGCAGGTGTCGGTGATGACCGACTGTTTGGTGTAGAAGCGAATCTGCGCGCGCCAGGCCTCCATCAGCTGGTCGAAACTCGTGAAATCCTTGAAGTGCCCCGAACCCGTGTGGAAGCTCTTCCCGCTGGTCACATCCCGTCCGTCGTGAAGGCTGGCCAGGAAGACGCGCATGAGGTTGATGTAGCACATGCCGGTGCAGCGATATCCCCATTTCCCGGGCACCGCGACCTCGATGCAGCCGATCGCTGAGTAATCGTACGCGTCGGCTTCCTCGACGCCGATTTCGAGGAACGACGGGATCACGATCTCGTCATTGACGAAGGCCGGCATGCCCGATCCCTGCTCTATCACACTGAGACACGCCATCATGAAGTCCTGGCTGATGTTTTTGTGATAGCGGACCAGCAGGTTGGGCTGAGGCAGGCGCATCCTCCCCACCGTCTCGAGGATCCGATAGCTGAGCTCGTTTACCGCGTCTGCTCCTTCGCTAGTCTGCCCGCCGATGGTCACATTCTGATACATCGGTGACCCGGCGGAATAGCGCGTGTGCGACCACGGTCGGATCTTGTTGATGCTATACAGCTTGATCCAGAGGCATTCCAGTAGCTCTTTCACCTCGTCGTTCGTGATCAAATTCTGCCGGATGTCGTTGCGGAAGAACGGGTACAAGTACTGGTCCAGCCGCCCCAGCGACACCGAGTGCCCGTTGCTCTCGATTTGCAGGACGAGCTGAAGGAAGTAGACCAGTTGAAGAGCCTCTCGGAACGAGAGGGGGGCGAAGCGGCTGACCCGCAGGCAAGTGTCGCGGATCTGTTCAAGCTCGCATCGACGCCTCGGGTCGCCGCTTTCTCGGGCGTGGTCCTCCGCCAGGTGCGCGAAGCGTTCGATGAACGCCTGCAGGGCGCCGATGCCGATCTCCAGAGAACGGTAGAACAGATTCTTTCTGATATCCTCATGCGTGGTCAGCTGCAGCGCGCACCTCATTCGCTTGACGCGCTGCAGGTATCCGCCCAGCCCGAGTTCGAGGATCTTCGGAAAGTTCACCGCGATATGGCCGTCGCCGCTGGTGAGGTTGGCCACGGCCCTGGTGATCTGGGCTTCGTGAATCTCCAGCGTGTCCACCGGCATGAGGGCGTAGGCCCGGTCGCAAACCGTTCCGCCCCGCCAGTATTCGCAGATCTCCCTGATGCTGTGCTTGTCGCTGCGGGAAACGTAGAACACATCTCCGGGTCTCTTCTCGAGCTGATCGAGCTCGTCCAGCAGCCAGTCTACGGAGTATTCGGGGAATATCGGCGCCGCGCGGACCGCCGTGGAGTGGTTGCCCACGATCAGCTCCCCCGGCTCGATCCTCACGCTCATGCGCTTGAGAGTATGTTCCAGGGCAAGTGCCCTGCGGAGGATCACCGGCTTGTCATGGTTGGCCCGGTAGACTTCCGTATAGAAGCGAGCCCTTTCGGTGCAGACCGTGTTCCTGGCACCCACGACCTGCCTCTTGAGCTTCTCTGTTCGCCTCTCTGTCATTCTCAGCCTGCGGTCTCGATACCCCGCATACGTCGCTGAAGCGCTTCCCGCAACTCACCGTCGCCGATGCTGTCGACGTCCAGGACATCATGGACGGTCGGATACCGCAGAACAGGGGAAATCACCTCCTCGGGCAGCAGCTCGATGACCTTCGCGAAGCTCGGGTGGATCTTGGCCGAGAGCGCTTCGAGGCTCAAGCGATATCTGTTCTGCGCCTCCCTGCGGTGTTCCGGATAGCCCCCGCCTCGCTCGACGCTGAAGATTCGGTCGAAGATGAATCGAAGGTTCACGTCGGCCGCCCATCCGTAGCCTTGGTTCAGGGCCAGGGAAATGCAGTTCCCGCCGTTGATCTGCGTAAACAGCCACGCGTCCAGGGAGTCCCGGACGTGGCCGCAGAAGACGCCGGGATACTGCATCGCGGCGATCATGTATCCCTGCCCGGTGCCGCATCCGCCGACCACGAAATCCGCGATCCCCAAGTTCAGGAGCATCGCGGTGAGAAGCCCGGTGTTGACATAGCTGAGCGCGGGTTCCGCTCCCGTCTTGGTCATTCCCATGTTCAGGATTTCATGGTCTCTGTCTTGCAGAGCGGCGATGATGTCGGCGTTCTTGTCGGCCGAGCTCGTCTCGTTGACTACAGCGATCTTCACTGGGGACTCCTTGTTGCCAGGTTCTGCGACTCGAAACTAAGTCGCAACAATATACCACAAAACAACAGCTCTTACAACAACAAACCTTGACCGCAGGGTTAGTTGAGACTACCATGCTCCCTATGAGCATGAAAC
>CAZGRL010000190.1:0-6095 GCA_964528155.1 uncultured Anaerolineaceae bacterium | reverse complement strand
TCCGCCGACCACTCGACGAGGTAGGGGAGGCCCACGCGCGCCTTCCACCAGACCGTGACGTCGTCGCCGCCGCGTGTGATCGCATACACGTACGGCGGCGTCAGCGCGTGATACCCCATGTCGACGATGCCGGCGTCCGGCTTGCCGTCCTGCCGCGTCGTCAGCGCGTCGAGCCCCAGGTTCGCCGCCGTATCACTCCCCGCATCCACACACGGACTCGTGACCGCCTGCCCCGTCGCCGTGTGACTCAAGTAGTAATCGTGCAGCGCCCCCGGCACAAACAACGGGTCCGCATCGATACACGTCCCGTCTATGTCGAGTGTGCACCCGGATTACACGAACGCTTCACTTTCACCGCCTTGCACGTCGCTGTAGCGAACCGTCAGCGATGAAGGCGTCGCGCGCACAGCAATCTCATGGCCGGACGGCGATGCATTGCCCCACAGGATGCAATCGGACACGGTCGGGCTGGAGTTCTCCTCACAGCAGATCCCCCCGCCGTACGCGCCGGCCGAATTGCCCACAATCGTGCAGTTGACCGTTGCTGGACTGCATCCATTCCAGCAGACAATGCCACCCCCCACGTACGTGGCCGAGTTGCCGGTGATGATGCAGTTGGTGATCGTCGGGTTGCTCGCCTGGAGGCACGCGACGCCGCCGCCAAACATGCCCGCCGTGTTGTCGGTAATCGTGCAGCCGGCGATCACCGGGTTGCTGCTGTCAGCGCAGGCGATGCCGCCACCATGCTCCGAGGCACCGTTACCCGTGATCGTGCAATCCGTGATCGTCGGGCTGCTGCCCGACCAGCAGGCGATGCCGCCACCGTGGGTGCTGGTGCTGTTCGTGACAACGCACCTCCGAATCGTCGGGCTGCTGAAATAGCAGAAGATTCCCCCACCGCACTCGTAAGGGGAGCCGTCAATAATCGTGAACCCGTCGATCACTGAGGCGACGGTCTCCGCCCATCTGAGATAGAATCCGTTCCCGTCGTTCTGGCAGTTGATTATGCAGGTCTCGGCGCCGTTCTCGCTCCGGACAGTGATCGTCTTGCCGTCGAGAACAAGGTTTTTGTTCCCCGCCCCGCTGTACGTGCCATCGGCGACCTGCACGGTGTAATCCCACCCCGTCAGCGTCGCATCAATGCCGGCCTGGATCGTGAGCTTGGGACCATGTACACCGTCGTAGGCGGCCGCAAGCCCGTCATGCGAATCGTCGCCGATGACCGGGTCGCCGTTGACGTAGTAGGTCTTCTCCGTGTTGTCCGGATGCGCTGGGTTCGTGCTTTCCGCAACCTCAGTCCCGTCGAGCCGACCGTCACCGTCGCTGTCCTCATCGTTGGGATCCGTCGAGTGCTCGTACTCGCCGACGTTCGTCAGGCCGTCCGGTTCTTCGTCAGCGCCTGGGTCTGCAGCCGTCGCCGAGCCGAAGTGCCTCAGTTCCCACCAATCGGGCACCCCGTCGCCGTCCCCATCCACAAACTCGTCGGCGCCGATATCATAGGTGTCCACACCCTCGTTGCCGACGCCTCCGATATCCGCGGGACGCGCCTCGGCATCTCGGTCGTCCGCCGGGCCGGTCGGGCACCAGTCAATGCACGGGGATGTCGCCACCAGATGCCCGTCGAGCCTCAGGACGGGGTCTATGTCGATGTTCGTCCCGTCCAGGTCAAGCGTGCAGCCGGATTCCACGTATGCCTCGTTCGCCCCGCCCTGGATGTCGCTGTAGCGGACAGTCAGGGACGGACACTCGGTTCCGCCGAATGAGATTAGAGCAATCTGGTCTCCGTAGCACGCCGTGTTGGCCCACAGGATGGAGTTGGTGATTGTTGGACTGGAATCGCGCCAGCAGTAGACGCCACCGCCACAACAACCCGAGGAGTTGCGCATGATCGTGCAATCGGTGATCATCGGGCTGCTTTCGTTGCAGTGGATTCCGCCGCCCCAGTAAGTGGCCGAGTTGTGGCTGATCGTGCAGTTGCTGATCGTCGGGTCACTTTCGTAGCAGAGGACACCGCCGCCGTGCCAGCTCGCCGTGTTCCCGGCGATTGTGCAGTTCATGATCGCTGGGCTACTCCTTCGGCAGCAAATGCCGCCACCCTCGTCGTCGGTCACGCATCCGTTGATGATCGTGAAGCCGTCAACGACTGACGCCGCCGTCTCGCCGGAGTGGAAGTAGAAACCCCGGCCGAACCTCTCGCAGTCGATAATGCACGTCTCGGCGCCGTTCTGGCTCTGAACCGTGATCGCTTTTCCGCCGAAGTCGAGTTTCTTATTTCCGGTGCCCGTGTAGGTCCCATCAAGCACGCGCACCGTGTTGCCTGCGGATGCCGCGTCGATCCCTTCCTGGATCGCATCGAACGGATGCTCGGGCGAGCCGTCCTCGAGCGGATCGCTCACCGTCGGGTCACCCGGACCCGGATCACCCGGCGCATCGTCATCAACACATATCGTAGTCGCTGCCAGGAGTGGCTCTGCGACGAACAGCGATGTCAGTGCAATGGCAACAAGGAATCGACGCACTCGTTCCTCCCCCCCTTGTCATTGTCTAACTCTGGAACGCAGCCTCACACGCAAGCCGTTCAAAGAATAGCATACTAGAGGACAGATGTCAACACATTGTTGCCGTGTGCCTTGCGTCCGTCACCAGAGTCCGGATCGGCCCGCCTGACTGCCGCGACCTCTGCCCATCGGCGAGAGTCGGCAGGTGAGCCCCCTTGCATGCCGGCCGGGCAGGAGATGTTGACGACTTGCTGCAGGCCGGACCTAGCGTTCCGACACGTTGCCCGAGCCGCGCCGCACGTTGCCGCGCCGGCGCACACCCGGCCCGAGTCCGTCGGATCGGTCTGACCGTGGGGTGATTGCCGGCCGGCCCGTTGCATCGTCGGGACTGGACGACATGCCCGATGCTGCCGCTTCACCTTCCCGCACGCGGTAGAAGCGCCTCTCGTTCGCCCCCACGACGCCCACGTCCGTCCAAGACGACACCTCGCCGACCGACACCTCGTTCCATGTCACAAGACCCGCCGACCACTCGACGAGGTAGGAGAGGCCCACGCGCGCCTTCCACCAGACCGTCACATCGTCGCCGTCGCGCGTGATCGCGTACACGTACGGCGCCGTCGGCGCGTGATACCCCATGTCGACCACACCGTCGTCCGGCTTGCCGTCCTGCCGTGTCGTCAGCGCATCGAGCCCCAGGTTCGCTGCCGTGTCGCTCCCCGCGTCCACACATGGGCTCGTCACCGCCTGCCCCGTCGCCACATGGCTCAAGTAGCAATCATGCAGCGCCCCCGGCACGAACAGCGGGTCCACATCGACGCACGTTCCGTCTATGTAGAGCGAGCAGCCGCTCCCGACGAACGCCTCGCTCTCACCACCCTGAATATCGCTGTATGAGGCAACTAGATACGAACTGCAGACGTCGAACTCCCTCAAGGCGATCTCGTGACCTGACGGCGCCGTATTGCCCCACATGATGCAGTTCTCGACAGATGGGCCGGACTCGTAGTAGCAGTAGATGGCGCCACCGCTGACGCCCGCGGAGTTGCCCGCCATCGTGCAATTGGTGATCGTCGGGAAAACGTATTCTACGCAGGCGATCCCTCCACCATGAGACCCCGCCGTGTTGCCCAGGATCAGGCAATTGGTGATCGTCAGGTGGAAGACATGATCGGTGATGTAGATGCCGCCGCCGCTGTCGTCCGCCGAGTTGTTCGTGATCTTGCAGTTCGTCATCGACAGCCCGTCGCTTGAGAAGTGGACACCCCCGCCGTCCGTGGCTGAGTTGTCGGTAATGACACAGTTGAGGAGCGTCGGCTGGCAGTACCAGCAGTGAATGCCGCCACCCGACGTCGTCGCCGAGTTGCCCGCAATCGTACAGCCGATGAAGACGGGGGTGGTGTCATATGAGCAGTAGATCCCGCCGCCTTGTTCCGCTTCGCTATTCGCGATCACGCAGTTCGTGATCGTCGGGTTCGCGTCTTCGATAAAGATGCCGCCGCCGTATGACGGGCCAGCAGACGCGTTCGTGATCGTGAAGCCGTCGAGGACGCACCCGGCCGTTTCGCCCGAGTGAAACGCGATGCCCCGGCCCGAGCCTTCACAGTCGATGATGGTGTTCTCTGCTCCCGCTTCCGAACGCAAGGCGATCCACCGAGTGCCGAAGGCAAGGCCATGTGCGAAATCGAGCTCCTTGTTCCCGGCCCCGGTATACGTCCAGGGCGCCACCAAGACTTCGTACGTCGAGCCGACCGCGGCGCAATCGATGCCTGCCTGGATTGTCAGCTTCGGCCCGTGCACCCCATCGTAGACACGAGCAAGCCCGTCATATCCATTGCTGCCTTGGCTCGGGTCCCCGTTTACGTAGTAGGTCAGCTCGGTGTTGTCCGGATGCAACGGATCAGTCCCGTCGACGAGCTCTTGGCCGTCGTTGCGGCCATCGTCGTCCGTGTCGGCATCAACCGGGTCCGTCCCGAGCCCATACTCCTCGACGTTCGTCAAGCCGTCCGGTTCCTCGTCGACTCCCGGGTCCGCAGCCGTAGGCGAGCCGAAGTGAAGCTTCTCCCACCAGTCGGGCAACCCGTCACCGTCGGTGTCCAGGAACTCATCGGAGCCGATGTCGTACGTGTCGCTTCCATCGTTGCCGACCCCCGCGATATCCACGGGTCGTGCCTCACCGTCGATGTCATCGGCCGGGCCGGAAGGACAGTGGTCTATGCAGGGCGAGCCGGCCGTGAGGTGCCCGTCCTGCGTGAGAAGCGGATCAAGGCTGATATTGCCCGTGCCGGCATATCCGCCTTGGACGTCGCAACAGTCCACGTCCGCCGAGCCGTCGAGCTGGTCTGGCACGTTGCCCCACACGATGCTGTTCGTCATCGTGAGACTAGCCCCGGATGAGATACCACCACCGCCGCCCGCAGCATTGCCGCTGATCGTGCAGTTGTTGATCGCCACGCTGGCGTAATACTCGCAGCCAATCCCTCCACCGGCCTCGGTGGCCGTGTTGTCCGTGATGTTGCAGTTGACGATGGTTACGTTGCCGCCCATAGGCAAGGATGTGTCATAGCACCAAATGCCACCGCCATTGCTTGCCCCGTTGCCGGTGATCGTGCAGTTGCTTATCGTCGGCCAGGTCCCCTTGTAGCAGCCGATCCCGCCGCCGTCATCGCTTGCCCCGTTGCCCGTGATCGTGCAGTTGCGGATCGTCGGGCTGCTGTATCGGCAGCAGATGCCCGCGCCACTGGAGGCTGTGGCCTTCGTGATGGTGAAGCCGTCAAGCACCGACAAGGCCGTCTCGCCCGAGTGGAAGTAGAACCCGCGGCCAGAGCACTCGCAGTCGACAATGCACGCCTCGGGGCCGTGCTCGCTCTCGACCGTAATCGCCTTGCCGCCGAAATCCAGGTCACGGTTTCCGGGGCCTGTGTAGGTCGCGTCAGCCACCTGAACAGAGTGACTCCAGCACATAATCGCGCTGTCGATGCCGGCCTGAATCGTCAGCTTCGGACCACGCGTGCCGCTTGTCCATACCGACGAGAGGCCGTCGTACGTATCACTCCCGGTGACCCCGTTGACGTAGTAGGTCTTCTCGACGTTGTCAGGATGCACGGGGTTCGTCCCATCGCCGACTTCCTGGCCGTCGTTGCGACCGTCGTCATCGCTGTCTGCATCGTCCGGGTCGGTGCCGTGTTCGTATTCAGCCAGGTTGGTCAGGCCGTCGCTGTCCGGGTTGCCGCCTGCATCGCCGAAGTAGAGAGCTTCCCACCAGTCCGGCAACCCGTCGCCGTCCGTATCGATGAACTCGTCCGCGCCGATGTCGTACGTATCGGTGCCGTCGTTGCCGAGGCCCGGCATGTCGAATGGGCGTGCCTCGTCGTCCACGTCGTCGTCCGGGCCCGTCGGGCATCGGTCCACACACGGCGAGTTCATGCTCAAGTGCCAGCCGGTTCCCAACAGCGGATCATCGTCGATGTTCCCCGTGCCCGGATACACGCTCAGGTCGGTCGGGTCGGCGTCCTGGACGCACGAGTAGGTCACAGGTGGCGTGCCGGACAGCTCGACGATCTCGTCCGGGAGATTGCCCCAGAAGATGCAGTTCGT
>CAZGRL010000189.1:0-6114 GCA_964528155.1 uncultured Anaerolineaceae bacterium | reverse complement strand
ATGGCGCTTCCTCCCACTCCGCGGTGTCGAACGCCTCCACGAAGCGGTAGATCAGGTTCTGCAACTTCGTGATCGTGCGAACGTAGCGGTAGGCTGGGTTTGTCTGCCCCTCGGGGCGGTAGAACGTCACCGTATCCTTGAGCTTGACCACTCCGTCCCTGACCACGATCGTGGACGAACCCAACTTCAGCGCGACGCCGCGCTGTGTACCGGTCCACTGCTCGGCGTCGGTGCCAGTATTCAGACCGAGACAAGCGCGCCCACCGGGGCCCGATGCGGGATCCTCGGCGGCCTGCTTGATGATCTCCACCACCTCGCGCGCTGCTACGCGGAACGGCAGGTCACAAGAGCCAGGGTTCGGACACTGCGCGTTGACACGGTCCGAACGGTAGCCATCACACACCGCAGTGGCCAGCGCGACGGTCGCGTGGGTGTTGCCGGTAAAGCACATCGCGGGCTTGTAGACCTCAGTATCCCAGCGCCCCTCACCCCATTCGGCGATTGCCTCCAGAGCGGTGGTGTCCTCGATTTCAAGCGCGTTGATCAGCATGGTGGTCCACGTGTTGCCGACCTGAGCCAACGCGGCATCGACGGTCGGATTCGTGGCGCCGCCCGTGGGCTGCGTGATCGTGAAGGTCAACTCTTCGAGCGTGTCGATGATTGACAACTCGCAGTAGTTTCCGGAGGCCCCCTTCCACTTCATGGTGCCCGTCACGGTCAGCGCTGGAACGGTGATCGTGAAGGTGTCGCCAACCACAAAGTCATCACCGGCAGTCGTCAAAGTGAAAGCGAGACCGCTCTCATCAACCGCCGTTCCTGGGTCTTCGTCGGAGGTTATGGCAGACGAAATCACGGTGCCTTCCGGATCCGTCAACTCGAACGTCCCGGCACCCTCTTCGGCCGAAGTGCAAACCAGCGTCCAGTCACCGGGGAGACACGGGGTCGTCGCGGTCATTGAATCCACGGTGCCGCCGCCAGTGCTGCCAGTGTGGTCCTCGGTCACGGTGTCGTAAGTGAACCCCATGGTCAGAGGGAAGTGAGTCACCGCGACGCACGCAAGGTACATTGCGCGCGATGCCTCGGTCAGGACCGCCGCCGTTGCAAGCGCACCGGCTACGATCGTGAACGGGTCCGAAAGCACTCCGCCGGCGTCCACGTAGTAGGTGCTCGCCTTGGTCGACGTTCCGCTTGGAGTGATGTCGCCGGCCGCAGCAGTGGTGCCGTCGGCGAGCGGGAAGAACTCTACTGGAATCGACCCGATCCCGGGACGGCCGTCCTCGGGCCAGAGTTCCAGCGCGATCAGATGCGCGGGAGAGCCGAAGCCGAGGGCAACGCCGACGTCATAGGCGGTCGAATACGCCGTCTTGGTCGTACCGTATCCAGCCGCGGCAGTCGTGCCTTGCGCGATGACTCCGAGCCGCTGCTCAAGGAACGAAGAGGTCCCCAGGAGGTTCTTGTATTCGGTGGTGATGCCGAGGCCGCTGGCGCGTCTGCTAGCTACTAGTCCCATGATTCAGGTCCTTCTGGGGGCACAGCCCCGCCTGTGGCGAGCGCGGGCCCGCCGTGCCGTGCCGCTGCGAGCGGCTCTCGTTGGGGGCGCCTCAGTCGGTGAGGTCGCCGGTGATCGTGAGGTAGGTCTCTCCGGTCTCTTGGTCCGTGACCGTGATGAAGAAGCTCGTCGCCGGTGTGCCTTCGATCTGCGCGACGGTTTCCCTCAAGTCGACGGCTAGAGTCAGCGTCATGACTGCGACGTTCGGCAGTGGTTGCTTGTCGCCGCCCGTTGGCCGCCCGAACTCGCGCGACTTGATCATGCGGTCCGCGACGTCGTCGTTGTCCTCGCGTCCCAGGTGGTCGTACTCGGCCGCCATCAGGATGTTGCGTACCAGGGTCGCGGCTCTGAATGCTTCTTGGCTCGCCTTGAGATCGCCCGGAGTGTGGCCGTCGGAGGTCTCCGTGGCGATACCGTATCCGCAGCAGTGCAACACGAATTCGGCGTCGTATTGCTGCGCTTCGAAGACGTTGGACTTCGCCATCTCGACGCTGTCACGCGAAAACTCGATCGCAATGATCGGCACCGCGGCGGCGGCATCCTGCGGTGGACTCGTCAGCCATTCCTCGAACGGGTACGAGCGATGCTGGAAGATCCGAAGCTTCCACTGTAGCGGGTCGTCGGCGCCGGCCACCGATGCTGTGATGACGTCACCGGTATCCCATGCCGCGTCACCCGCCGTGGTCGTGAATTCGATCCCCAGGGTCGTGAACGTCAGGTCGTCGTCCGCGGCCGCTGTCGTGCACGTGTCCTCGGTGGCGTCGGGGGCAACACACGTCCACTCTCCGACGCCAGCGACGAGCGTGCCCGCTGTGACCACGTAGTCGCCGACCTGAAGAGTCTTGGCGCTGACAGCGGTTCCCGGGCCCTCACTGACCAGAGTTGCGGCGCCCGTCACCGTGTAGTCGGAGTCGTCGGCGCGGCTGTAGGTAATCGTCACCGGCTGCGCCAAGATCTGCTGTTGCAACGACTCTTCAAGCAGGATTGTCGCAATCGCATCGCGCACGATTTCGAGCGTGTCCCGCTTGTCGATCAGGGCTGCGATGCGCGCGGTCACAGTTCCTCGTACGGCTCACAGAAACACTTCACAACCGGCAGCCCCTGGTCAGGCTCGGTCCGGTTGATCTTGTAGACGTGGTTCACGCCCTTCGAATCCGCGAACTCGACGATCCACGGTTTCGACGTTGACTCGGGCACGTTCACTGGCACCCCGAGCCCGGCAGCAGTGAGTGCGGCAATGGGCAGGACGACCGTCACGGTACGCCCTGACACCATGATCCCGTCGCCGTCGAGTTCCTGACCGATGTCCTGGTGCAGTCCGACGAGATCAGCGGTGACGCCGTCCGGATCGGTGACAGTGATCTCCCAGCCGGGGCCGGTGTCACTGTCACCGATGATCGAGGCGATGTCCGCCGCCGCGAGTTCGTAGATGCCCATGGATCAGCGCTCTTCTGGGATCTGGTTTCGCTTCGCGGCGCCTTCGCGAAGGAAGACTTCGAGCCGCGCCATTCCGCCGACGTATTCGGGCTCTACACGTGCCCCCGGTTCCAGGGTTCCGCGTGTTGTGTTTTCGAGTCTTCGACCTTCGGCTACTTCGAAACGCTTCGCTCGTGGGCCGCACAGTACCGACCCGGCCTTAACCAAATCGTCCAGCGCATCGATTCCGCCGACCCATTCGCGCTTGACCTGGCAGCCTGACCTTAGCAATCCATATCTGCATTGGAGTTGCCTGCCTGGAGCCACTTCGAAGGCGTAGCGCATACCGCGCCCGTCTTGCGGATCCGCGGCACGGACCAATCGCTCGACGAACGCCGCATGGTGCTCCTCGATGATCGCCTCCTGACGCAGCACCGCATCTCGTTCGACCTTGCGCGTTTCGAGTTCTTCGACACGCTCCGCCAACTTGGCATTGCTAAGGCGCGTGGGTACTGGATCCTCACCGAGTTCTTCTACCAGTGCGGCCGCGCGTTGTTCGAGTTCGCTGCGTTCAGACATGGGTGCCCTTTCGCCCGGGGACACGTTGCCCCCGGGCTAGAGAAGTGCAGTGTCGGATCAGGCTCCGACGTAGAGAGACGCGAACGAGTCGATCGCCTTCGGCAACGGCAGGACGCGCGTCCCGACATTGATCACCAACGTCTTCGCATCCTTGGTGAAGTAGGCATACATCGACATCCCGAACCCACCCTGCGCGAAGTTCATCTGACGCGGGAGGTACGGCAGCGCATTCGTGTCGACGGCCTGTTCGAAGTAGTCGATCGCTCCGAAGGTCATCTGCAGACCGCCGGGGGCGTCAGCCATGAGCACAACCGTGGTGCTCCCCAGGTACGGGGTGATCGTCCCACCGTAGGGCGCCTTGTAGGTTCCGTTGTAGGTGAAGAACTCGAAGGCGTTCTCGCCGACCATGAAGGTGCCCAGCCGAGTTGCGCCTTCTGGGGCCGGCGTCGGGTTGATGTCCACGAGATTGACGCGACGGAAGTTCGCGTGCGCCTGCACCGTGGTATTCGCCATGAACCGCTGCCACGCAGACGCCCCGAAGATCGCCCGCTTGGGATTGTACCCACGAGCACGCATGTTGTCGGACAGTGTCTGAATGTTGTCAATCGGGTCTCCACTGCCCCCGCCAACGGCCCACTCGGTCGTACCTGATGTGACGATGAGATCACCGCTGGCCAGGGTGCCTGACGCATCGAGCGGATAGAAGTTGTACGGTCCCGCGACAGTGGCATTGGCGTCATCAACACAGGTGATGGTGCCGGTGGTGAGGATCTGAGCACACATCTGTTCGATGCCGTCACGGATCATGCTTTCGATCTTGCGTGCATGACGAAATGCGAGATTCGTCAGAATCTTGCCAGCGATCGGATCCTCGTAGGGGTTGCGACCAGCCGTGCGCTTGCGCACTTCCGATGCCGCAATGCGGGCCTCGTAGTTGAACACCACGGGCGTCAACTCGTAGTTGACCCACTTCTTTTCCTCGACGAGCCGAGGTCCTGAAGTTGCATCGGGCACCGGGACGGCGATGTCCTGGCCCTGCCGCACGACGTCGTATTCAACCTTGTCGGCGTTGTGAAAGCTGTCTGGTGTCGTCGCGAAGTGGCTGGAGAAGTAGCGGGGGCGATCCAGCGTTTGCTCGTAGACGCTCACCATCTTGGTGGTAGATTCGTCGGACATTGTACTTTCCTTCTGTGCGTTGATCTGGACGCACCTCCGCGGCCCCGCGCGGAAACCGCGGGTGAAGGGCGCCCCGAATTGGTTCGTGCTTGCGGGCCTACTCAGCCCATTAGGGGCGCGACGTCACTCCGTTACCGAGAACGCCGCGCCTAGGTGGTTGATGGCTGCGGTTCGGCTCAGGCGTAGTTGTTCAGGAACGACAGGTCGTCCTGATCAACGGCGAAGATGCCCACCTGCTTGAGCAGTTGGACGTGGACGTCGGTCACGGTCGTGGTGTCGTCGATGACCAACCTATTCTTGTTCACGCGGCCACCGGTGATGATGTTCGCCGCAAGGTCGGTACCGGCGACGGTCACGGCGTATTGGAGCACGCCGATCGGGGTCTGGGCTCCGCCGGTTCCGTCGGGATCGTAGATCACGACGTCGCCGTCAGCGGCCACGGTGGCCGTGATGACGTCGCTGGTGTCGAAGTCGGTACCACCGCCAGGATCGCTGACGGTGAGAATCAACCCCATTCCGGAGAAGATGATGTTGTCAGTAGCTGCGAGGGTTGTGAACGTCTCGGTGTTGCCGTCCGGGTCCGCACAGGTCCAGACGCCCGCACCGGTGCTCATGGTGCCCGCGGTACAAATGTATGCGCCGGCCTTCAACGTCTTCCGCTTCTGCGAACTGGCGACCGCAGTGAAGGTGGACGACCCGGCGCGGGTGTAAGCGACGGCGATCGTGTCGCTCACGTCCTTGCGAGCCATGATGGTCCCGGCCGCGTATTCGTCGGAGCCGGGCGATTGAAGGGTCACGTTCTGAAAGACATTGTCGCCCAGAGCCAATTCCCCAAGGTCGTTCACGGTTGCAGTGATGAGTGTCATTGTTCTGCTTTCCTTCCGTCAGTTGCAGCCGTTCAGCCTGCGAGCCCCGAATCCTTGTAGAGCAGGTCAGCCACCTTGTCGGCCATATCCTGCGCCTTGGGCGTCGTTGCGGCCCCGTCGACTGCGGCGCCGGCATCGTCACTTTCGCGCTGACGTGCGGCCTGGTCGTCCTTGTTCTGCTTCGCGGTGTCGTACTTCGCGCGCAGCGTCTCGGTCATCTCGGCGCCCACTTCGACGGACTCGATCGCGAGATCCATTGCGCCCGATGCCTTGCCACGGATGAGGTGGGCAGTGACGCGGTCGCGTTCCTTGTCGGCGCCTTCCTTGAGCCCAGCGGTGTGGCCCTCTTCGCGGCCCAACTTGACGGCCGCCGCGTAGGTGTCGGGGTGTTCGGACTTCAGGGTTTGGAGATCCATGATCTTCCCTTTCTTTTGGGCGGCGCCACCGGCGGGGGCCGCTTCTGGTTTCGTTGCCGCGGAGGATTCCGCGACTGTTTTGCCTGCAACGGTGTCCGCTGCGGTGGCGTCT
>CAZGRL010000188.1:0-6132 GCA_964528155.1 uncultured Anaerolineaceae bacterium | reverse complement strand
AGGGCAGGGCGCGCATGGCGGCGACGATCTCGGCCTTGGTCGAACCGACGTCAAGGAGGGACTTCGGGACAGGGAGGTCACCGCCCAGCCGGGCCAGGATCGAGAGGATCTCACCGACGGGCACGGCCAGGATCGCAAGGTCGCACGCTTCCAGACCGGCGCGCAAGTCTGCCTCGACCCGATCCACACTGGCCCGATCGTGAGCGAGTCGCATCGTCTCGGCGTCGGTGTCGACGCCGACCACTTCGGCGCAGCGCCCGCGCAAGCCGGCGGCCATTGAGCCGCCGATCAAACCCAGACCGACGATGGTCACACGCGCCTCGGCCAGCTTCATCGACTGAGCGGACCTTCTCTTCCGACGGCCTCGGCGATCTTGTTGACCTCGACCACCAGCCTGGCGAACTTGTCGGGCTTGAGGCTCTGCGCGCCGTCGGAGAGGGCCTCGGCCGGGTTGGGGTGGACCTCGACCATCAGCCCGTCGGCGCCGGCGGCGATCCCGGCGCGGGCCACGGCCGTGACGTACTCCCACTTGCCAGTGCTGTGGCTGGGGTCGAGCAGGATGGGCAAGTGCGAGAGCTCCTTGACCACCGGGACGGCGTTGATGTCGGTGGTGAACCGCGTGGCCTGATCGAAGGATCGGATGCCGCGCTCGCACAGGACCACATCTTCGTTGCCCTGGAGCAGAATGTACTCGGCCGCCATCAGCCATTCGTCGATAGTGGACATCATCCCTCGCTTCAGCAGGACCGGGAGCGAGGCTTCGCCGACGGCGCGCAGCAAAGCGTAGTTCTGCATGTTGCGCGATCCGATCTGAATCATGTCGGCGTACTTGGCGACCAGCGGGACCTGTTCCGGGGAGAGCGCCTCGGTCACGACGGGGAGCCCCGTCTGCTGGCGAGCTTCGGCGAGAAGCTCGAGGCCTTCCTCGCCAAGTCCCTGGAAGCTGTAGGGAGAGGTCCTGGGCTTGAACGCGCCACCGCGGAGAGCGGTGGCTCCGGCGGCCTTGACGGCGTGGGCCGTCTCGAGGAGCTGCTGGCGAGTTTCGACCGAGCACGGCCCGGCGATGACGGCGATGCGTGGCCCGCCGGTCTTCGAACCATTCAGCGCGACCACGCTGTTGTTGGGTCGCATCTCGCGCGAGGCCAGCTTGTACGGCCGCAGGACCGGGAGGATCCGCTCGACGCCGTCCATCACCTCGAACTGTTCCGGGTCGAGCGGGCGCTCGTCGCCGACCACGCCGATGATCGTGCGTTCTTCGCCCTGGCTGAGGTGCGTCTTGAGTCCCTTGCCTTCGATGCGTGAGATGACTTGAGCGATCTCTTGCGCGCTGGCTTCGCGTTTCATAACGACGATCATGGCGGTCTCCCGGCTACCAGGATGAAGTGCACCGGCCTTTGGAAATGAAAAAGCGCCGAGCCGTTGCTCCGCGCTGCCGATGGGTCCGTTGATTGTGATACTGAACGACTAACCCACGCGAAGCTCCGGCTTTGGCCCGTCGCCAAAGTAGTAGTAGAAGCTCACGTAGGTGTAGAAGCTCAGGGTGTGCATGGGTTGGGAGGATACTAGCACTCTAGCCAGGGCGAGTCAACCCCCAGTGGTGATCCTTTTGTGGAGGGAGAAGGGGGGAGATGCATCTCCCCCCTTCTCCCTCCACAAAGAGACCGCTGAGCCAATCCTATCTCACGGCGCAGGGGGGTGGGGCTTGATGTCACGCAAGGTGAGCGCCGGCGCTAGATCCCCATCTCGTACACCCGATACCGCCTCAGCGGCTTCACCCCCAATGCGCGCAGCGCATTGTTCATCCTCACGTTGTCCTCCAGCACGTAGTTCACCTCCACCCGCTCGACCTCAGGACTCAGCGCCTCATACAGCGCCCGATAGAGCAAGGCGTCCACCGCCTTCCCCTGAACCTCCGGCACGACTCCGACAGCCCACAGCCTGACCTGGCGGATGTGTCGGAGTCCGAGCAGCAGCTTGAGCCAACCGAGCGGCAGCAGCTTGCCGTTCATGCCGCGCAACAAGGTGTTGATGTCCGGGATGGCCATGGCAAAACCCACGGCGCGCCCGGCGCGATCCTCTGCGATGACCACGTCGCGGGCCGAGATCACCTGCTTGAGATCCCGAGCCATCGCCCGCCCCTCGGCCTCGCTCACCGGGTAGTAGCCCCAGTTATCGGCCAGCGAGGCGTTGGCCACCTCCACGATCACCCCGACCTCGTCCTCCAACCGCTTCATGTCGACGTGCCGAACGCTCACGCCGTAGCGCTGCTGCACGCTATCGGTCAGTCGGAGGTAGCGTTCAGGGATGGCGTAGCCTTCGCGTTGATCGACGTAGTAGGCCAGCAAGTCCTTGGCCTTTGTCAGGCCGAAAGCAGCCAGGTGGTCGTTGTACGTTGGCGGGTTGTAGGGAGCCATCACCACCGGCGCCGGCTGGAACCCCTCCACGACCAGCCCCCATTCCTGCGAGGCGAACGACCACGGGCCGCGCATCGACGTCATGCCGCGCTGCCTCAACCATTCGCGCGCGGCATCCAACAACATCGCCCCCGCCGCCGCGTCACCGGCGCACTCGTACGAGCCAAACAGGCCGATCGGCTGTTGCCAGTGCTCCAGCGCTACCGGATCGGTGAAGGCGGAGACGCGTCCGATCACCCGGCGATCTTCCTCCAACAGAAAGAGCTCGCACTCGCTGCGAGCGAGCATCGGGTTGCGTTTTGGGTCGAACTGCCCGGCCTGCTCGCTCCGCAATGGAGGTACCCAGACCGGATCGTCCTTGTACAGCCGATACGGCAGCTCGATGAACTGTTTGAGGTCTTTCTTTCCTTCGACGGTCCTGATGCGCATGCGGCTTTTCTCTTCGATGCGGTCTCTGTGAAATGAGACAGCGGAGGTCTGACCCACGCGGCCGTCGTCATCTGAAGACGATGACTCCCCGGGAAGCGGGATCGCCTACGCCGAGGTCAGTCCTCCGGGATGTGCTCTCGGATATGAATGCGTCCGCTCTTCCTGAACCACTTCATCTTCCCGGTCTCGTCCCGAAGGATGTCACAGATGGTGTCCTTGTCCTTGCCGTCGGCGATGACGAGCCTGTCCGGTTCGATGAGTTCGAGCGTGTAGGGTGGCGGAGAGGGCTCGGGCGGGGTGTCTTCGGTTGGAAAGCCGCCAATGTTGATTTCTTGCCCAATGAGCTTCCCAGCGAGTTGGCGGACTTCGACGAAGCTGTTCCCGGGCAGCACATAGCGACCTTCGACCTCCTTCATAGTCGCTGGGTCCATCTCAATCGTCGTCGGGTCGGGCAGGGGTACGCCAAGGTATTCCTCAAACGCCCGCTTCCGGGTGGCGCGCACCAGGTGGCGCGCCATGTCGGAGTTGGCAAGGATGATCAGAGCAAACTCAAGCTCGGGACAATACTCGAGGTAAGCTCCCTGACCGTTTGTCGCCCCTCCGTGATTGAAGAAGGTCCGCCCGCTATGGCGTTCGATGTGCCAGGCGAGGCCGATGGATTCCGTCTCCCGCCAGACCGTCGCCTGTGGAGTCTGCATCGCGGCAACACTGTCGGCAGCGAGTACCTGAACCCCGTCCCTGGTTCTTCCTCCATCGAGCATCAGACGAGCGTAGACGAGCAGGTCTTCCACATCGGTGACGATCGCCCCCACCGGGCTGTCATTTCGGGGCATTCCCCAGGGAGTGGCGACCTGCGGCCCGTCGGCTTCCACCCGGTGCCCGACGACAAACCGGCGCGTCATCACGTCATCGGACTTGAAGGTGCAATGAGCGAGACCTGCGGGCTCGAAGATCGATCGGGTGACGATCTGCTCGAAGGGTTCCCCCTCGACCAGCTCGAGCACATGACCGAGCAGTCCGAAGGCGGCATTGTTGTAGGAGTAGTGAAGGCCGATAGGGGCCACCTGCGGAAGGCCGCTCATTCTGGAGACATAACGGGCGAGCGCGTCATCGCCGGATCCGGTGTCGATGAAGAAGTCGCCCAGCCAGCCGGCGGTGTGGGTCAGCATGTGCCAGACGGTCGCGCCGGCGGTGGCTTCGGCGTCGGCCACGCGGAACGTCGGAATCAGCGTGCGCACAGTGTCCTGGAGCCGAAGCTTTCCCGCCTCGACAAGCCGCATGGTCGCGGCGCAGGTGAAGGTCTTGGTGATGGATCCGATCTGGAACAGAGTCGAAGGGTCAACGGGGAGGGGGTTGTCGATACTTGTGATACCGAAGCCTGCGGAGAGCGTCTCTCCGGCGGAGAGAATGCCGAGGCTTGCGCCCGGAACGTGATGCCTCGTCATCTCCTCTTCGAAGAACCTGCACAGCCGGCGCCATTTGTCCTGGTTGTTCCCATTCATTACAGAGCCTCCCGGGGCGAAGGGAGCCCTAAGCCTGGGCTCAGAGGAGTGTTGTATCCACCTATCCGCGGCAGCCGCTCAGACAGCGCCGTGGAGCCACGCCTTCGCAGTCTCTTTCTGGACTCATCGCTGGCGAACCGTGATCACGATCGGCAGCGGCGCAAGTGACGAGACCTCATCGACCGGATCGGCCAACAACATGCCGCTCGACGGGCCTCCATCCAGATTGATGGCGATGTCCAGGTCGAGATCCGATTCGACGAGATACGCGCTCAGTCCGTGCAAGGTGAAGTTGCCGACCGAAGCGACGGTGAGGAGCACTCGTCCGTCTCGATCCATCCCGATCACAGTCCGTCGTGCCGCCCGATTATCCTCTGCTTCCTGGGGGAATCCCAACTCGCCGCCGGGTTTGACCAGGACGGGGAACGACTGCAGCGCGGCGAGCAGCGGCTCGTTCGGATCGTAGGGAGCCTGGGCCAACCAGCGAAGCTTCGGCCCGTCTTCTGTGATGGCAAGCATCCCGCCGAAATCACCATAGCTGCTCCCCATCGACTCGCCGCCCATCACGGTCAGGCCGTTCGGGACAGGGGTCCCATCCTCCAACCGAAAGTAACCGCCGTTCAGGACGATCAGTGCATCCGTTTCTTCTTGCCACGCCTCCAGGGACTGTGGCTGCGGATGGTAGGCGACGTCGAATTGGAATCCGTCGGGCTCAAGACGCAAGATGAGGAGATGTTCAAAGGGCTCGCCGGCGTCGGAAAAGAGGTTGATCGTCCGGCGCTCCAGGCCGGAGCGGAGCTGTTCCCACCCCGTATCCGGAATGACCACCGTGGGCGTTGGGGTGGGGAGGCTCGCTGGGGTCAGAAGCGGTGCGGGAGGCGTTGTGAGTTCGACGACGGATGCGGACGGCGACGGTGTGCTGATCATACCGATGCGAGCACAACCTGCGACAACCAGGCTACCCAACAGAAGGCCAGGGGCAAGGAATAAACAGGGCCGACCAGACCGGCGTCGCGGGACCGCCTCATTCTTCATACACGTTGATCTTCGTCTGCGGGTAAGTGATCAGCCAGTTCCCATCGACCTTCTCCAGGAGAAAGGCGTGCTGCCAGAGATTGTCGTCGTCGGACCATTTGGTGATGACGGTCTCGACCTCGACGATGGAATCTTCCTGGGTTTCTTCGTCGGCTCGCAGATACCATCGTTCCAGTTTCCCCAAGTTGCGAATGGAGTATGGGATGCCGATGCATTCTGTGATCGACCCAAAACTGGCGGTGCACAGATCGGCAGCCTCCTTGGTGTACAGCCTCAGAAGAGTGTGTTCGTCTTTCCTCATGTAAGCCGCGAACGCTTGAGCCACGATGTCATCGGTGGAGGCCCCTTCGACGACGAACGTCGCGGTCGGACTCAGGATGGGCTTTGGCGTGAATGTCGGCCTCGGAGTGGGCGTCAGCGTTTCGGTGGGAGGAGTAGTTGGCGGCGCGGTTGCGCTTGCGACGTCGGTTGGGGTCGGCGTCCATCCGGCAGGGAGGGCGATGGCGGCGGCGTCGGTGATCCTGCGCGCCGTCGCCGTCGGCGGTGAGGTCTCAGTGAGGTTCGCACAGGAGGCAAGAGCAATCCCTGCGACCAGACAAGCCAAGCTGACGATCGTCGTGCGCATTCTCATGAGTACACCCCCTTGTCGCAGCGGTTTCACATCCTTGGGTCCGGCGTCTGTATCGTGCTTTCAACCCAGCATTTCGGCTTCGATGTTGTATCCGCAAGATTATCGCGCCTGCCGAGAGACC
>CAZGRL010000187.1:0-6138 GCA_964528155.1 uncultured Anaerolineaceae bacterium | reverse complement strand
CGGCCGCCACCGGTTACGGCCATGTTGCACTCCCATCCAGGGGATAGATCCTAGTCGATTCGCCAACGCCCGCCAAGCCGGACGGAAAGAACAGAATGGCGAGCGACAGGCATTCGGGGCAGGCCGGTTGCTGTAGATCGTAATCGACTCCATTAAGAATCTAGACCACTATCCTCGCATTACGACGGATTCCATTCGATGGCGTCATCCGATGCATCGCGCGTTGTCAGCGAACAGCCTCCTTGCAGTCAGACATCCAGCCGGATGCGCGCGTATATTGTCGTCGGTTGCTTGGAAGACCAACGCGCAAGACATTCGGAGTCGCGACGGATCGCGCGAAGCTCACGTATAGATGTGGAGGATCGACCTCCACTCTCTTCAACCGATACCGCTAGGATACGCTGGAGTATTTCCACGATGTCTGCAACACATTCGACTCTGATCGGATCCAACATGGATGAACAAAGCCTGACTTCGCTGGCGGCAGCGATCACCATGGCCGGCAGCAAGCAGAGCTACTACACCATCCGCTGGCTGGTGGATGGCGACCTGGTTGAAGACGCGATGTGCGCTTATGCGTACTTCCGCTGGGTGGATGACGTCATCGACGCATCGGCCCTGCCACGCCACGAGCGACTGGCGTTCGTGGCGCGACAGAGGTCGTTGATAGAGTGCCTCTACGCCGGAGAGCGGCCAAGCGACCTGACGCCGGAAGAGAAACTGCTGGTCGGTATGATCACGCACGAGCGGCGTGAGCACGGTGGGCTGAAATCCTACCTTTCGAACATGATGGCGGTGATGGCCTTCGACGCTCGCCGCCGAGGTCGGGTCATCACCCGCGGAGAACTCGGCGACTACACCGAGACGCTGGCGACCGCGGTGATGGACGGGCTGTCCTACTTCATCGGCAACGCGTACGAGTATCCGAAGACGCCGGAACGCCACCTCGCCGTGGCGGGCGCGCACGTCTGCCACATGCTTCGCGACACGGTCGAAGACTCCAAGGTGGGCTACTACAACATCCCGCGGGAGGTCATCGAGGCGGCCCACATCTCACCCGCGGATGTGGACTCACCCGCCTATCGTGAATGGGTAGCCGGACGAGTGACCCTCGCCCGCAGATGTTTCCGAGATGGGAAGCGGTACATCCTGCGGCTGAAGCATGCTCGGGCGATCTTGGCCGGATTGGCCTACTGCGCCCGATTTGAGCGCGTGCTCAACGTGATCGAACGAGACGGGTTCCGCCTACGATCAGACTACCACCGGGACCGCACATCCACACCGAAGCCGGAAACCCGGCGTCGTTCCCCGAGTCCGATCCCTCCGACCCGATCTCCCGTGGCCGGTGTCGGCTAACCGAAAGGCGACAGTAGAGGCGCAGCATGAGTAGAGCAAGGGTGATTGTGATTGGCGCTGGCGCGGGAGGCCTGAGCGCCGCCATCCATCTGGCCCGGCGCGGTTTCCATGTCAGCGTAGTCGAGAAGAACGATCAGCCGGGCGGTCGTTGCGCGCGCATCGTGCGTGACGGTCATGTGTTCGACGTCGGCCCGACTTTGTGCGTCATGCCCAGGCTATACGAGCAGGAGTTCGCTGCCATGGGCGAATCCATGCATGACCTGCTTGATCTCACCCGAGTAGATCCGACTTACCACCTTGTCTTTGACGATGGGAGACAGCTCAAGCTGACGGCAGACCTCGACCGCATGCGCGAGCAGCTTGAGGCGTATGAGAAAGGGAGCTTCGCCGCCTTTGTCCGATATTTCGAGGAAGGCCGGGCGCACTACGATCTGGCCATGGAACGGATCGTCCGTCGTAATTTCCGCTCTCTGGCGGAGTTCATCACGCCGGCGAACGTACTTGCGTTCCTCCGTCTGCGCGCGCTGACCCCGCACTACGCCCACATGCGGAGGTTCTTCGATGAGCCACGCTTGAAGGCCGCATTCACCTTCCAGGACATGTACATGGGGTTGAGTCCGTTTCAGGCGCCGGCGACGTTCTCGATGATGCAGTTCACCGAATTGTCGCACGGTGTGTGGTACCCGCGCGGCGGGATGTGCTCGATTGTCGATGCCTTGATGAGGCTGGCTGAGAGCTTGGGCGTCGAGTTCGCGTTCAACACCCCTGTCACGCGCATCTTGGCGCGAGATTCGCGCGCACACGGTGTCGAGTTGGACGACGGGCGGACATTGGACGCCGATGTCGTCGTGGCCAACGCCGATCTGCCATATGTCTATCGTGAGCTGCTACCGCCGAACGGAGCATCCTGGCGCTTCGATCGCGCCCGCTTCTCATGCTCGACGGTCAACTTCCTGTGGGCGACAGACCAACCGTATCCACAGATCGCACCCCACACGCTGTTCCTCTCCGACCGCTACCGCGACAACTTCGACACGATCCAGAGCAAGCAGACCATGGGAGAAGAGCCCAGCGTGTACGTGCACGCTCCCGTCCGCCTCGACCCGGCCATGGCGCCGGCCGGCGGCGACACGCTCGTGGCGATCGTTCCGGTCGGTCACCTGAGGCCGGAATGGGATCAGGACTGGATTGACCTGAAGCGACGGGCGCGCAATGCTGTCTTGTTGAGATTGGGCACGCTGGGCGTGACCGACATCGACGCGCATCTCAAGTTCGAAATGAGTTTCACCCCCGAGGACTGGCGCGACCGGTTCAACCTGGAGCGCGGCTCGACCCACGGCCTGGCCCACTCGCTCTTCCAGATGGGCTATTTCCGACCGCATAATCGGCACGCTCGTTACAACAACCTGTACTTCGCCGGCGCCAGCACGCACCCGGGGACAGGCCTGCCGACGGCGATCGTCTCCGGCAGGTTGGTGGCGGAGAGGGTGGTCGAGGACGTGGGCAGAGAGAGATAGGACAACGCGCGTGGGCATGGTTGACTCCGCCCCTCCGTCATGCTAATCTGATTTATCCGGATCGAACGTCGAACGCGAAAGGGGGAAAGCATGCGCTCCTTCGACAGGCTCCAGACGAGTTGCATCCGAGTTCTCCCCGCGGCGGCTTTGCTCGCCGCGGTTTTCGTCCCCCTGCTGCCGGCCTCGGCCGCCGATGACTGCCCACCCGACGGATGTCCCATCCCCCTACCCCAGTCGCGCGAGGTCAACCCCGCCCCGGCGCATGCCGACGGCTCGGCGGTGCAGGTCCCGAAGGCCGGCGAGTTGCCGCCGGTCGAGATCACCGTCCACGTCCTGGCACCGACCTTTGTCGACCCGGCTCCCATGGGTGCCTCGTTCGAGGCGATCTCCGTCCCCGTCCGGTATCAGGCTCCGGGGGACGTTTCCTGCGGCGCGCAGGCGTTGGGGATGGCGCTGGACGCGCTCCCCGGCGCGGCCCCGACCTCGGCTTCGCTGCTGGGGTTGCTGCAAGATAATGGGATGATGTATGACTTCGGCACCGGGGTCGAGGAGCTGGCCTACGCGGCGCAGTCGTTCGGCTACACCGGCTCTTTCGCCTTCCACGGCGCCTCCTTCGAACAGCTCCAGGCGCAGCTTGCCGCGGGGTCCCCAGTCGTGGTGAGCCTCGGCGCGAATGGTGAAAGGCAGCCGGGCCACTTCGTCACGGTGACCGGCATCTCGTCCGATGGCCGATGGGTGGCCTACAACGATCCGTCGCTGGGCGAGCAGGTCATTTCGGCCTCTGAGTTCGAGCGGCTGTGGGGCTTGCAGGGCAACAGCGGCGTGGCCGTGGCGAGCGAACCGCCGGCGGAAGTGGCAGATCCAGGTGTGCTGGCGCTGTGGGTCGCCTTCGCCGCCGGGTTGATGGCGCTGGTGAGCACGACGCCACTGGCGAAGCTCAGGCAAGGGATCGGTGGGATGCTGGATGCCGGTGGTGGAGGGAACTACACGCCCGTCCGCTCGGCGCCAAAGTCCAGCCCGCCAGCGAAGGAGAAGGAAAAAGAAAAGGAGCCGAAGAAGTCGAAGCCGCGCTTCGATGACGAGATCGCCGGCGTGACCTCGCCGCCGAAGACGACGTCGAGTGTTGTGGCGACGCCTTCAGAGGTGAATGCCGCTCAGGCCACTGCGGCCTCCAGAGTCATGGTCACGCCCACGGAGTCGAGGGCCGCGCAGGATCCGTCGGACCAAGAGGAGGACCATCGCTCGGTCATCTATTCTCCGTCGCAGGCCACCCAAGGGACGCCGAGGGAGGAGGATAAGGATCCGGAGCCCGCCCCGAAGCCGGTGGCGACGCCTGGGAAGAGAGAAATGCCCGCGACGACTCTCTTAACGGAGACAACCGAGAACGACGAACCACCGGAAAGCACAGCCACTCCGTCACCGCAGGAAGAAGACTTTGCAGCAATCGTCACGCAGACGCCTACGATGCCGGAGGGGTATGTCGCGCCGGGTATCAAGGACCTTCCGTTCACCCTGGCGGATATCATCCGGTGGGATGCGCGGGGGGTGAAAGTGGTTCGCGGTATAGATCGAACCTTGGACGCAATGGCGCTTACCCTGAAGGAACTCGATGGCGGGTATGTGTCTGTTTCGGCGCCTGCACTCCTCCGCGACGATCTCGGCTTGGCCGGAACTCGGTACTTGCCTTCGACAGTCAGCGAGAGCATTGGCTCATCTTTGGTCAAGGGATCGGTCGGCAAATCCAACATCCTCATAAGCCTAGTGGCGTCTGTCGGCGTGAACCTGTATGATTACGGATTGGGTGAGCACAAGGATGAGGGAATTGGAAGCCAGGAGTTCTGGGTGTCGACTGGTGTGGATTTCGGAACGGCACTGTTCATAGGTGCTGCTGCTGCCACTGCGGTAGCGGCCGTCGCGATTGGCGCTACTGCGCTTTTTGGAATCGTGGTTGAAGCGCCAGTCCTCCTCGCTGGCGTCGCGATGGTCGCCCTGGTCGCCTCCGTCGCGATCGAAGTTGCGGGAGTGTCTTCCAAGGTGAAGGAAGAAGTTAGCAACTTCGTCGACGAACTTGATGAGCTGATCCCGGACCCTCCGCCGGCTCATCCTGCACCTAAATCCCCTCCCGGCTCCTACTAGCAGGTGAACGTCGATGTCTGAAACACGCGTTGCTAGGCGAAGAAAGCAGCCGCATATGAGAGGTTGGCCGCTCTGGAAGGTGGTGGGCACGGCGTTCTTCGTATACGGCCTTGTGGCCTGCCTTCTTATCGGCGCCATTCTTCTACCGCCAGAGCTCCCATCCCGCACCCTCCTGATCGTCGCAACTCTGACGACCATCCCAATCGGCGCGTTTCTGGCAATGTGGTCTTGGCGGTGCTATACGTACTACTCGCGACTCGCAGGCACATTTGTCATAGGGTCATGTATCATGCTCGTCAGTGTTCGGTCATGGGTTGCCATCCTCAGCGGATACTTGTTTTGGCTAGTTACAGGGCTCACGAGCCTGGCGTTCATCATAGCGTGGGTCCTGCCCGCACTCTCCTATTCCGCTTCCGACGCCATCCGGCGCGAACTTATCGCGCCGCGCACCAGGCCCGGCCGCGGCCTCCTCAAGTGGACCCTCATCATTGGCCTAGGGGGCGGAGGGGCGCTCGGTGCCGGGCTGGGGATGTCCCTCGCCCGGTCAGGGGCTTTGGGTCTTGCACACCTCGTGATAGGAATTTCCTCGTCTGCGGTCGCCATATTCTTCTCCCAGTCCACGTCACATCAATTGTGGCCCGACAGGCCCTGGGGTCATCAACCAGACGCGCGACAGGCCAGCCAGCACCCATAGATGGATCTGCAGCTTCTCTTGGTCTTAGTCCTCGTAGGTACAGTGTCGGCCGTGACGGGAATGGCGATCGTGCGCGCGTTCCGCAGATGGAAGAATCGCTCAAGAGACAATTGAGCTGTAGCACGATCGCCTGCCTGTCGCGTCTCCCCTCACCCTCCCCTCTCTCCCTTCTCGCTTCGCTCAAAGGGATCTTCGACCCTACGGGGAGAGGGAAAAGCAGGACCCTCTCCCATATTGAGACAGGGCCAATGAGTTGACTCGACACCCCTCTCTCCCTTTTCGCCTCGCTCAAAGTGATCTTCGACCCTCCGGGGAGAGGGGAGCCGTTTTGCCCCTCTCCCTTCCAGGAAGAGGGGTTGGGGTGCCCCTCGTTTCACTCGGGATGATATCGTGAAAGCGCCCCTACCTTGTAGACTAACGACGAGCTCTACGGCT
>CAZGRL010000186.1:0-6150 GCA_964528155.1 uncultured Anaerolineaceae bacterium | reverse complement strand
GAGTTCTCCCGCGAGCAAGGTATCAACCTGCGAAACGACCGCCAGGCGTTGCAGCGTCTGAAGGAAGCTTGCGAGAAGGCCAAGATCGAGCTCTCGACGGTGATGCAAACGGAGATCAATCTGCCTTTCATCACGGCTGACGCCAGCGGGCCCAAACACCTCAACATCGCCCTGACCCGCGCCAAGCTCGAGCAATTGACTGACGACCTGGTTCAGCGATCGATCGGCCCGTGTCAGCAGGCATTGAAGGACGCCAATCTTCAGCCGGCCGACATCACCGAGGTCATCCTGGTCGGTGGAATGACGCGCATGCCGGCGGTGCAAGAGGCCGTACGCAAGATCTTCAACAGAGAACCGCACAAGGGAGTGAACCCGGACGAGGTGGTCGGCGTAGGCGCAGCGATCCAGGCGGGCGTGCTGGGCGGCGAAGTGAAGGACATCCTGCTGCTCGACGTCACCCCGCTGACGCTGTCGATCGAGACCCTCGGGGGTGTGGCCACGGCCCTGATCGAGCGCAATACCACGATCCCGACGCGTAAGAGCCAGGTCTTCTCTACGGCCGCGGACAGCCAGCGCGAAGTCGAGATCCACGTGGTTCAGGGCGAGCGACCGTTCGCCGCCGACAACAAGTCGCTGGGCAAGTTCACCCTGGACGGGATCCCGCCGGCGCCGCGAGGCGTGCCCCAGATCGAAGTGACATTCGACATCGACGTGGACGGGATCTTGAACGTCAGCGCGACCGATAAGGCGACCGGCCGAAGCCAGCACATCCGCATCACTGCCTCCAGCGGTCTGACCGATGATGAGGTCGAGAAGATGACGCGCGAGGCCGAGGCCCACGCCGAAGAGGACCGCAAGAAGCGCGAGTTCGTCGAGGCCCGCAACGCGGCCGACAACGCCATCTATACGGCAGAGAAGGTCGTTCGCGAGGGCGGTGACAAGGTCCCGCAGGAAACACGCTCGCGGGTGGAAGAGCAAGTACAGGTGATTCGCCGGGCGACCGAGGCCGGGCACACCGGCCCACTGAAGGAGGCCACGAGCGAGTTGCTGAAGTCCATCCGAGAGGTCGGCGTGGCTGAGGACCCCGGAACGGGCCAGGTGGGCGGCGGCGCGGCCGGCGGGCCGAGTGCGGGTCAGGCCGACCCGGCGGGCGACGTGATCGATGGTGAGTTCAAAGAGTCCTAGTTTCGTAAGAGGTTCAGAGGCGAAGGCGTGCATCTCGTTTGTCGCCTTCGCCTGTGATTCACGCAATGGCTGATAAGCGCGATTACTACCAGGTGCTCGAGCTCGATCGAAATGCCACGCCGGATGACATCCGGCGGGCTTATCGGCGCCTGGCCAAACAGTATCACCCGGATGCCAACAAGGAAGACGGCGCCGAGGAGCACTTCAAAGAGATCAACGAGGCCTACGCCGTACTGTCGGACGTAGATCGGCGGTCGAGGTATGACCGCTTCGGCCATGCCGGACTTCAGGGCATGCCGATGGATTTCGATTTCGGCCTCGGGGACATCTTCGAGGAGTTCTTCGGCTTCGGCATGGGAGGCAGACGCAATCGCAGATCGCCGCGACGCGGCGCCGATCTGCGCTACGACGTGACGCTGGAGTTCGAGCAGGCCGTCTTCGGTGTCGAAACCGAGATCGAGTTCGACCGCCTCGAGACATGCAGCTCGTGCAAGGGCTCGGGCGCCGAGCCCGGCACAACGCCCGTGCGCTGCCAGACATGCAACGGCTCGGGCGAGGTCCGACAGGTCCGTCAGACCTTCCTGGGCTCGATGGTCAACGTGACAACCTGCCCGACTTGCGGCGGGCGAGGCGAGACGATCCACACGCCGTGCCGCACATGCGGCGGAAGGGGTGTCGAACGCAAGAGCGTGAAGCGCGTTGTCCCGATCCCCCCCGGCGTCGACGAAGGCACTCAGATCCGTCTGGCCGGGGAAGGCGAACCGGGGGTGAACGGCGCGCCGCAGGGCGACCTGTACGTCGTGATCCACGTCAAACCCCATCGCTACTTCCGCCGCCGTGGTGACGATGTGTTGCTCGATCTGTCGATCAACGTCGCCCAGGCGACGATCGGCGGTGAGGTGACCATCCCGACCCTCGACGGCGACGAGAGCCTGAGCCTGCCTTCGGGTACGCAGCCCGGTCGAGTGTTGCGCTTGAAGGGCAAAGGCATCCCGCGTCTGCGCCGCAACGGGCGCGGCGACCAGCTCGTGGTGATCTCGGTTGAAATCCCCCAGTCGCTCACAGCAGAACAGCGCGAGCTTTTCAACCGCCTGGCCGAGACGATGGGCACCGAAGCCCACCCGCAGGAGCGGGGCTTCCTGGATCGCATCAAGGATCTTCTCGGGGGCCTGGCCGATTGAAGTGGCTGGAGGTCTCATTCGACCTGTCGGGTGAGCTGGTCGAGCCCGTTGCCGACCTGCTGGCGAGGCTGACGTCGAGCGGTGTCTCCATCACGGGGCCTGCGCCTGAAACCGACCATGCTGGCCCGGCGCAGTTGAGCGTCGCCGCATATCTCCCATACGACAACCAACTCGAAGCGACCAAACGCAAGATCGAAGAGGGGATTTGGCATTTGAGCCAGATCTCGTCGATTCCGCCGCCGGCTTTCCGAACCGTGGAGGAAGAGGATTGGGCGACGGCCTGGAAGGAGCGCTACCAGCCGATCGCCATCGGTCGCAGTCTTCTCATCCAGCCGGCCTGGCTCGGCCGTCCGGTCGGCGGTGAGCGACTGCCGATCTTGATCGAGCCGGGGATGGCATTCGGGACGGGGCTGCATCCCACAACCCGGCTGACCCTGGCCGCACTTGAGGATCATCTACAACCGGGAATGCGGGTGGCCGACGTCGGATGTGGTTCGGGGATTCTGAGCATCGCTGCCGGTCTGCTCGGGGCCAAGTCGATCCTTTCGCTCGACATCGATCCAATCGCCGTTCGCACCACACGAGAGAACCTTGAGACGAACGACCTCGCCGGAAGGGCGCGCGTCCTGCTCGGGTCGCTCCCCGAACTTCAACAGGCTGCACACCGGCCCGGCCAAGGTTTCGATGTGATCCTGGCCAACATCCTTCTGGATGTGCTGCGCGATCTTCTCGCCGGAGGAATCGCCGAGTGTCTTGTCCCGGAAGGAGTGTTGATCCTCTCCGGGGTCCTGGACGTGCAGGAGGGCGCTCTGCTCGAGGCTTGTGAGACGGCCAATCTGACTTCAGTCGAGTCGCGCGCCGAAGCCGACTGGCGGGTGCTGACCGTAATAAGAAAACCGCCCCCGGGTGAAGGGGGCGGTGTCAACCAACAAAGATAAGTCCGGATCTACCCCGGTTCTTGTTCCGGCCCACGTTTTCTGAAACGATAAGTGATCCTGCCGCGAGTCAGGTCGTAGGGCGAGAGCTCGACTCTGACCCGATCGCCGAGCAGGATGCGGATGTAGTACTTTCGCATTTTTCCGGACAGGTATGCAAGCACGCTGTGCCCGCTGTCGAGCTCCACGCGGAATTGAGTCGCCGGCAGCGCCTCGATAACCGTCCCTTCGACTTCGATCTTCTCTTCCTGCTTCGGCATCAAGACCTCCGCACGCCCGCGTTCGAACCAGGCGGACTACGCTTCGCCGCGGCTGGCGGCGATCTTCCTCTGGCGACGCTTCAGGCGGCGGATCGCCTTCTTGCGTTGGATCCGGCGCAATTCACTCTTCGACACAAACCAGCGCTTTCTGCGCACCGTGCTCAGGATACCGCTCTTGGCGACCTTTTTTCGGAATCGCTTGAGCAATTGGTCCTGGCTTTCATTCGGTCGCAATACAACTGTCGTCACGCAGTATCACCTCCTTTCGTCGAGGAACTCGGAAGCTTCTTGAGCCACATCCGCCTCTTCCTCAAAAGCTGTCTCGAGGTCGAGGCGCTCCCGTTCCGGATCGAAACTGACGACGCGCACACGCACACGCATCCCCGGCCGCAGCTCAGCCTGGGCGTCTGCCCCGCGCACGAGCCCTTCCAGACCGCCCTCATCGCGGACGTAGGCCCCGGACGAGCCGACGCGGGTGACTTCACCCTCTCGAATCATCCCGGCTGAAATGGAACCAACCGCCTCGAGCCAGGGATTCGGCAGCAGACGCTTGAGGCTGAGACCGATGCGGTTGGCCTCGGCGTCTAGGCGGATGATCATGGCATCGATTTCGTCACCGACGGAAAGGATCTCGGAGGGGTCTTCGACTCTCGACCACGCCAACTCCGAGATGTGGATCAGCCCGTCTGCGCCTCCGATGTCGACGAAGGCACCAAATTCCCTCAGGCTGGTCACCCTCCCTCGCCGAGTCTCCCCTTCTGAGAGGGACTTGATGACCCGGCTCTTCTGATCCTGGCGCCACTGGCGAATCGCTTTGCGCTCGGAAAGGACCAGACGCTGACGCTGAGGATCGACCTCGATGACCTTGAAGGGCATCTTGCGCCCGACGAGCTTCTGCAGGTAGTTCGTTCGGCTCTCCTCATCCAGCCCGCGCGGCAGCTCACTCAGATGGGAGGCGGGCACAAAGCCCCGCAGCCGGCCGAACGGCACGATCAAACCGCCGCGGTTGTGCGCCGTGGGCGTGGCCTCGAGGATGGCATCGCTCTCCATCAATCGATGGGCTTCAAGCCAGTCGCCGCTCTCGCGCGCTTGAGATACCGAAACGACCAGATTGCCATCGCGGTCAAGCGGGACCACGACCATCACGGCGATCTCGTCGCCCACTTTGAGTTTGAATTCGCCGTCGGGAAGCCGGTCGAGGTCTTCGCGCGGGACGAAACCGTCCCGCTTCAACCCCAGGTCGATGATCAGACCTTGGGGCGTGATCGAAAGCAAGGTACCTCGAAGCAGATCGCCGCGTTGGGGATCAGGGACTTGATCGACATTGTCCAACAGCATCTCGAGGTTGTCGCCCGTGTCTGCCATCCAGCCTGCCGCCCCCGCGAGAAAACAAAAAGCCCGATCTGTTCTTGACCAGGCCCATTCATCCGACCGACGTCATGCAAACTGATGGGATGCCCTTTACCCTGGGAACCTCCTCAACTTGTCAACGCGCGGCCCGAACGAAGCCTGAAAGCTAGTGGAAATTATAACCTTGGCTGAATGCGATGTCAAACCCGAAGACCTCGGAAGGCCATCTCCGGCCAGAGGTGGTCAATCCTCCGGCTGGGGTTCGTTCAGGAGCACCCGATCCGCCCCGCGGTGGGCCTCCCAGGGATAGACGATGTGGGCGTCGGTGATGGCGGCGAAGTAGTCCGGCTCGGCCTGCGAGAACAGGCTGCGATGGGGGTTGAAATGCAGGACGCAAGTGGAGGCCTGCCCGCCAGCGGCCGAGACCCGGTTCTTGACGGCGGTGATCGTCCGGCCCGAGCCCCAGACGTCGTCGACGACCAGGACGCGTCGGCCGACGATCTGCTGGTCGTCGGGGAACTGGATGAATTGGGGCCAGGCCAGGAGCTTGGCCTGCTGCCGACGATCTTCGAAGGGGAAATCAACGGCTGCCGTCAGGACGTGTTTAATGTCGAGGATCTCGCTAAGCATCCCACCGGGGACGATCCCCCCGCGGGTGATGATCATCATCGCCTCGTACTCCGTGAGGAATTGGGGAACGAGGTGATCGATCAGCCGCTCCACCTCCGACCAGCTGAGAAGTTCTCTTCGGGCCATGTGCATTCACCGTGCGGACTGTCGAGGATGATCGGATGATAGCATCCCTGGATGCTGAAGACAATTGGCTGGGGGGACTACGGCAACCCCCAGCCATCATGTCATCCTACCTGCCCACCTGTGCCTGCCTGTCCTTCTGCTCTTGAAGGGCGCCACAGGTGCAGGCAGGCCGCAGGCCAGGCAGCCCCTGCAAGCGGCTTCGCCGCTTGCAGGGGCCAGGGAATCGCCATGATGACACGGCCGCCCCTCACGCGCCTTCAAAGCGGCGGACGTCACCCGTTCTACCTCCCTGCCCCCTCCCTCTCGAATGCAGCCGCATCCACCATGTCATTCCGAGGCGCCGCAGGCCAGGGACCATGGCAGGAGCAACGCCTCTTCCGACAGCATTCCACACTTGAGTTACACCGGGTGTTCACGGGAAGAGAAGGGGGGGCGTCTAAAAAGAACCCTCTGCGGCACGTGTGGGCTTGAGAGTGTGAGGCC
>CAZGRL010000185.1:0-6233 GCA_964528155.1 uncultured Anaerolineaceae bacterium | reverse complement strand
CGAGGAACGCCAGTCATAATACGTAACAGAAGTTATGAAATCGGGTACTAGTCAGCCGATGCGAATGAAGGACGTAGCAGATCTTCCTTCACACCCTGTGAGATAATCCATTCGAGACCGCGGTCGAACATGCCCACGCCAGCCATCCGCCTCCGGATCCCTCCGAGATGGAAGCGCCTCGGCGCGCTTCTCCTCGCCCTCACGGCGATCATGGCCGTCCGTCCGTACGGCGTTTCCGGCGCGCCGGCCAACCAGGCTGCCTACGACCTCATCGACGAGGTCAACGCGTTGCGCTCCGCCAACGGTCTTGCGCCCTACAACATCGATCCCATCCTCATGGCCGTCGCCCGGGCACACAACGACTATCAGGTATCGATCGGAAGCACGACCCACTACAGCGCTGACGGATCGCGGCCGCGCGACCGCGCCATCGCCGCCGGCTACGGCGGCGGCGCAACCGTCTTCATCTCCGAGAACATCGCCGGCGGGACCGGACTGACCCCGGCCGAGGCCGTCGGCTGGTGGCAGGGCGACGACTTGCACCTGAACACCATGCTCGGGCCCAACTACACCGATGTCGGGGCCGGCGCCGGCGAGTCCGGCGGTGTGTCGCGCTACACCCTCGACGCCGGCTACGTCGCCGGCGGGTCGTACGTCGCCCCGACGTCGGCCCCAGCCGCCTCCGGCGCGGGCGCAGCTCCCATCTCGCCGGGTTTCATCCTGTCCACGCCCGCCGCCGACGGCTCGATCATCCACGTCGTCCAGGCGGGGCAGACGCTGTGGACCATTGCAGCGTACTACGGCGTCGACGTCGACGTCCTGCGCCAGCTCAACAACCTGCCGGCCTCGCCGCTGCTGCGCATCGGCCAGGAGATCATCGTCCAGCCGGCGACGACTCAAACGCCCTCCCCCGCCCCCACCAGGGCCGTCACCGACACAGCGACGCCCCGCGCGACATCCACACGCAGGGCGTTCACAACAACACCGCGCCCTTCTCCCTCCCCCACGCCAGGTCCGACCGCCGAGCCGTTGGGTACGACGAGTTGGATCTTGATCGGCGCCGGAGGCGGCTTGATGGCGATCGGGATCGCCGCCGCACTGCTTCGGCGCGACGACCGCGCCCAGGGATGAAGGCGCGCACTTAGCTTCGGTCGCGATTCCGCCCGCGCACTCCTGCACGGACGCAACCCAAGGAGACGATGTCCATGGAACAGCCGACGTTTCGCGTTTATCCCTATCGATGGGTCGTCCTTCTGGTCTTCATGTTGAGCGTCGCTGTCAATCAGCTCTTATGGATCACCTTTGCGCCGATCACCAGCGCCGCCGCCTCGTTTTACCAGGTCTCCGACCTGAGCATCGGCCTGTTGTCAATGAGCTTCATGATCGTCTACGTCTTTCTTTCGATTCCCGCATCGTGGGTGATCGATACCTACGGCATTCGATCCGCCGTCGGCCTCGGCGCCGTTCTCACCGGCGGATTCGGCTTGGTGCGCGGCCTGGCCGCCCCCAGCTACAGCATGGTGCTCGTGTCACAGATCGGCATCGCCATCGGACAGCCGTTCATACTCAACTCGGTCACCAAGGTCGCCGCCCGGTGGTTCCCGATGGAGGAACGCGCCACCGCCTCCGGCTTCGGATCGCTGGCGATCTACGTCGGGATCTTGCTCGGTCTGCTCCTGACGCCATTCCTCACGCTTCGCAGCGGTATACCTTCCACGTTGACGACCTACGGCATCGTCGCCGCGTTGGTCGCCGTCGCCTTCCTTCTACTGTCGCGCGAGCGGCCTCCCACACCGCCCTGCCCGCCGGAGCAAGAAGAGCGCTCGCTGATGTTGGACGGCCTACGCGACTTGTTCCGCAAGCGTGATTTCGTGATTCTGTTGGTCGTGTTCTTCGTCGGTCTGGGAGTGTTCAACGCTGTGACGACGTGGGTCGAAGACATCGTCCGCCCGCGCGGCTTCTCGATCACGCAGGCTGGTGTGATCGGAGGTGTGTTGATCATCGGCGGCGTGCTAGGAGCGCTGGTCATGCCGATGCTCTCCGACCGCTCGCGCCGCCGCGTGCCCTACATTCTGGGCGCGCTGGCGGGCGCCATCGTCGGGTTGCTCGGGGTGACGTTTTCTACCGGGTACGCGCCGCTGCTCGTCTCGGCCGCGCTCCTGGGGTTCTGTCTCTTGAGCGCCGGGCCGATCGGGTTTCAGTACGGTGCCGAGATCGGGTATCCGGCGCCGGAGGGCACATCCAACGGATTGCTGCTGCAGATGGGGCAGATCTCGGGGATCTTGTTCATCTTTGGAATGGACGCCTTCAAGGATCCATCGACCGGGTCGATGACAGCCTCGCTGACCGCCCTGGCGGTCTTGCTCCTGATCTCGCTGGTTATCGCGCGCGGTTTGAGGGAGTCTTCCCTCATCCGCGCTGCGAGCGCGTAGTTGCTCAGCCCGGCAATCAGCGATCCGGCCCCACCCCCCTTCCCCCCTCCCCAGGGAGGGGGGAAGGGTTTTCTCATGGGTGTGAGAGCGGTGTCGCGCGTACCGGCGCGGCGGAAAGCAGGCGTTCTCGGCCGCGCAGTCCCCGTGCATTCCAAAGGAGAGCCAAATCACATTGTGGGCGGGCGGTGGAACCGCCCGCCCACAATGTGATTTGGCATTTCCTCCCCCTCCCCGGCCTGCGGTTTGAGGGGACCAGACAAGATCATGGCCGGGGAGGGGGACAGAGGGGGTAGGGTCGAGCACAAGAATCAACGTCTGAGCCCGCCCCGCGGGTATAATTAAACCTTCGGCTTGTTCACACACCACTCCCATGAACGCGCGTGAATTCTCCCTCGAAAAAGAATACGCCTACAACCGCACCGGCCCGGTCCGCTGGATCGCCTCGCACGCCTTGCGCTACCCCTACCTCCCGCTCCTGCTGTTCCTGGCCGCGGCCGGCAACAACACCGCCTACAGCCTCATCCAGGTGTTCGTCGGGCGCGCCTTCGACCTGATCACCAATCCGGGATGGACTCGCGCCGCCCTGGTTGCCGCCGCCCTGTCGATCTTCTTCGCCGCTGCGAGCCAGGGCCTGACCGGGTTGATCCGTAACTACACCGCCGAATTCATCGCCCAACTGGTCGAGCGCGACTCGCGCCACGAGCTCTACATCAGTTTGTTGGGAAAGAGCCAGACGTTCCACGGTCGCCAACGCATCGGCGACATCATGGCCCGCGCCACCAACGACGTTCACAACCTCAACCTGATGTTCAGCCCGGGCGTCAACCTGATCACCGACTCCATATTCAACCTGGTCATCCCGATCGTGGTCATCGCCGGCATCAGTCGGGAGCTCTTGCTCGTCCCGCTCGTCTTCCTGGTGTTCCTGATCCTGACGGTTCGCGACTACGCCCGCCGCCTCAACCCGATCAGCATCGCCATGCGCGATCAATTCGGTGTGACGAACGCCGGGCTGGCCGAGGGGATCAACGGCATCGAGGTTGTCAAGGCCAACGTCCAGGAGCGCCACGAGTGGGACAAGTTCACGCGCAACGCCCGCTTGTATCGCGATTACTACGTCAAGCATGGTGAGATCCAGGCGCTGTATTGGCCGATGCTCGTCTTCGCCCTGTCGTGGGCGCTCGGTCTGCTCCACGCCTTGCTCGTCTGGCAGGCCGGGCGAATCAGCCTGGGCGAGGTGGTCTCTTTCGTCGGTTTGATGGGCGCACTGCGCTTCCCGACGTTCATCTCGATCTTCTCCTTCGACCTCGTCCAAATCGGGATCGCCAGCGGCCGGCGCATACTCACCTTGATCAACGCCAAGACCGAGCTCGATGAAAACGTCGGCGGAGTGTCGCGCCGCATCGGAGGCGCGGTGACCTTCGATCACGTCGTGTTCAGCTACTCGGGCAAGGTCGTGCTGAACGATGTGAGCTTCGAAGCTCGCCCCGGGGAGACGATCGCCATCGTCGGGCAGACCGGATCCGGCAAAACCAGTCTCACCCGGCTGATCAACCGCATCTACGACGTCGACGGCGGACGCGTGCTCGTCGACGGGATCGACGTCCGCCAGTGGAGCATGGAGTCGCTCCGTTCGCAGATTTCGACCATCGAGCAAGACGTCTTCCTCTTTTCGGGGACGATCGCCGAAAACATCGCTTTCGGACGTGAGGACGCCACGCAGGCGATGATCGAAGAGGCTGCCCGCGAGGCGCAGGCGGACGAGTTCATTCGTTCGTTCGCCATGGGGTATCAGACCGAGATCGGCGAGCGCGGCGTCACGCTGTCCGGCGGCCAGCGACAGCGGCTCGCCATCGCGCGGGCGTTTCTGACCGATCCGCGCATCCTGATCCTCGACGACAGCACCAGCGCCATCGACAGCGCCACCGAGGATCAGATCCAGCGCGCCATGCGTCGCATCAGCGCGCAGCGCACGACGTTCCTGATCACCCACCGCCTGAGCCAGATCCGTTGGGCCGATCGCATCCTGGTGTTGCGGCGCGGCAGACTCGTCGATCATGGCGCGCACGCGGAGCTGATGGCGCGCAGCCCCGACTACCGCCGGATCTTCGAGCGATACGAACCGGAGCCGCGCCGGCGAGGCGGCCCGGGCGAATTGGCCCCCGGCCCGGCCGGCGCGGACTGACACGACATGGGATTCATCCTCGACGGACTCGAAACCGAATCCTACGACCGGGAGTACAGCGACCGGGAGCTGCTGGCGCGCATCCTCGAGTATTTCCGTCCGTTCAGCCGCAAGATCGCGCTGGTGGCCGGCGTGCTGGCAATCAACTCCATCGCCGGGAGCGGCGCGCCGATCGCCATCTCCCGGGCGATCGACATCGCCTCGTCCAACCCGACCCTCGGGGGGTTGATCGGCGCCAGCGCGCTTGTGCTGGTGCTCGGCGCTATCGCCTGGACCTCCAACCTGATCCATCAGTGGTACGCGGCGCAGGTCGTCGGCGACGTCGTGCTCAAGATTCGCGAAGACGCCTTCAGCGCCACCCTCGACCACGACATCTCCTTCTACGAGGAGCATCCTTCGGGCAAGATCGTCAGTCGGGTGACCTCAGACACGCAAGACTTCTCCGACGTTGTCACGCTCGTTGTCGGACTGCTCAGCCAGATCTTGCTGGTCGGGTTCCTGACGGTCTGGCTGCTGCACGTCAACGCCGGCCTGACGCTTCTGCTCATTGCCATGGCGCCCATCACGGTCGTGATCGCCCTGAGCTTCCGCCGCATCGCACGGCGCGTCACACAGCACGCCCGGCGCGTGACCGCCAAGATCAACGCCCAGATCCAGGAGTCGATCAGCGGGATCGTGGTCGCCAAAGCGTTCCGCAAGGAGCGCTCGATCTACAAGGAATTCAACGACAACAACCGTCAGGCGTTTCGCGTCGGTCTGCGCCGCGGGCTGACGCTCAATACGATCTTCCCCATCATGGGCATGTCCACCGGGCTAGGGATCGCATTGCTGATGTACACCGGCGCGCTGCGCGTCGAGACCGGCACGCTTACGCCGGGCGACTGGTACCTGTTCATGCAGGCCGTCGGGTTCTTCTGGTTCCCGATGATGAGCATCGCCAGTTTCTGGAGCCAGTTCCAGGACGGGCTTTCGGCGGCGGAGCGCGTCTTCGCCCTGATCGACGCCGAGCCGCATGTGGTACAGACGGCCTCCAAGCCGGTCGGTCACATGCAGGGTCGGATCGAGTTCCGGCACATGCGCTTCAGCTACACCGAGACCGAGATCGTGCTGCCGGATTACTCGCTCGACATCCGTCCCGGCGAGACCTTGGCACTGGTCGGTCACACCGGCGCCGGCAAGACCAGCGTGGCCAAGTTGATCGCGCGGTTCTACGAGTTCCAGGGCGGTGAGTTGTTGATCGATGGGCGCGACATCCGACGCCACGATTTGGCGGACTACCGCCGGCATCTAGGTTTGGTGCCGCAGGACCCGTTCCTGTTTTCCGGCACCGTCGGCGACAACATCCGCTATGCCCGACTCGACGCCGACGAAGCTGCTGTCCGGCGGGCGGCGATGCACATCGGCGGTGGGGACTGGCTGGAGGATTTGCCCGAAGGTTTGGATACCGAGGCGGGTGAGCGCGGCTCGAGCCTCTCAATGGGTCAACGCCAGCTTGTGGCGCTGGCCAGGGTGTTGCTCAAGGACCCGCGGATCTTGATCCTGGACGAGGCCACGGCCAGCGTCGACCCCTTCACCGAGGCCCAGATCCAGGAGGGCTTGCGCGAGATCATGCGTGA
>CAZGRL010000184.1:0-6267 GCA_964528155.1 uncultured Anaerolineaceae bacterium | reverse complement strand
GTTCTCAACGATGTGATTCCGGATCTGCTCCTGGATGTGCGTCACTTTCCATGCCACAGACTTCTCCCTCCTTTTCGGACTTCAGGCCAGACCTAATCCGTCCACACTGGCTGGCCATGATTCTGCACATTGTTTCTGAGTTGGGACATTTATCCCACTCCCAACCGTCATGTGTCAGTTGGCTCACTGACGCCGACTCGCGTGTCACCACGGATTTCTCATCTTCGCTACCATCTCTTCCGCGTGTGCTGCCAGATCGTTCCTCCCTTGTACCCCCCACCACCAGACATAGACGGCCATTTCATCCCTGGCCTCAGGTACGTTTGCCAGCACCTCGGCTGCATGATCCAATTGCCCCGACCAGACGTAGCTATAGCCTAACACCTTGCGAATGCCACGGTGATCGCCATCTGCCTGATAGGCTCTCTCAAGATGGTCCACAGCCGTAGTGAAGTCACGGCGCAGCATGGCGATAAGTCCCAGGCGATGATGCGCTGTCCGGCTATCTGGGTCCAGCCGCAAGACCTGACGGAATAAGGCTTCAGCCGGGGCAAGCGCGGCCACGTTGCTCCCGTCATCCCACTCGCCCGTTGGCCATCCCGCCAGCTCCGTGCGCGCCATCTGCACCGCGCCCAGGTCCGCATACCAAGTGGCCAGCAAGGGGTTGCGAAAACTGTAGAGCAAAGCGATCGAGGCGACGACGACCGCTATCCCAACGGCTTTCCACTGTTGCTGGACTTCCCCTTGAGCGCGTCTTGAGGCTCGTCTCGCTGATGTCACCCGGCATGAATCCTGTTGCCGGCCAGGCTGGGCCACAGCCATGGTCAACCCAGGAAGAACGAACAAAAGCGGCGTGCCCCGATTGCCATACAGCACGTCCCAAACCAGCCCATACAAGCTTGTCACCATCAGACCGGTGAGAATGGCCCAGCGCAGGAGGTCACCTTGCGCTATTGAACATCTCGTCTGGCTGGGTCGAGTGATCAGGAACCACCCGCTAGCCATCATCACTCCAGCCAACGCTAGGAAGCCAAGTAGGCCCTGCTCAAGGGCTACGTCCAAGAAAAGGTTATGGCTATTGATGAGGTAGAAGAAGGGAATGACCAACATGTATTGGGAGTAGAGGCCGGGGAAGGCGCCGAGACCACCGCCCGTAAGCAGGAAATCGGCGAGCAGGTGGACTGTATTGCGGGCCAGGTCCAACCTACTACCGAGACTCGCCTGCCCTGGTAAACTGTCCGCTAGCCCGACAAATCCGCCAGGGTATGTGATGGCAAACCATGTCAGCAGGCCACTTAGTAGCAGCAGGGCAAAGGCGAAGATCCTGCTGCGCCCCCAGTGCACAAGGCGGGACGCGGGGCCACTCAAGCCCCACAGCAGCCAGATTCCCATGGCTAGCCCCAGAGCCACCCACGCGGCGCGTGAGGTTGTCAGAAGTAGGCTAAATAGGACCAGACCTCCTCCAGTGATCGCCGCGATCACAAGGGGTATCCGCTGCTGTCGCCAGGCACGAAGCCCAAAGGCCACGAGGAGCGGTGTCATCATGACCGTCGTTCCGGCAGAGCCGTTGGGATCAATGGCCTGAGCGCGCACGGAGGGCCGCACAGACATCCACCACAGGCTTAGACGATGGAGCACCTCGATCTCCGCTGGCAGCGTCTGCCAGTCATGGGTTAGCAAGAAGTAACCTGTGACAACCAATCCAAGCACGCCAAGCAGACCGCTAACAAGCCAGAGGTTCGCCTGTGGCTGACCAGCCAGGGCATAGTAGAACAAAACGGCGCCAACCAGCAGCCAGAACTTCGTCCAGGCTGCATCGCGATCGTAGGCTGCCCACACGCCGATGGCGGCCGTCACCAGGAAGATCACCAGTGGCAGGTCAAGTCGTGTGCGCCGGAAGGGAAAGCAACCCGCTGCCATGCGGATTCCCCAGGGAAGAAGCGCGATAAGCAGCGGCCGCCAGGCGGCCTGCGGCAGAAAGTTCCAAAGGGCCGCGCTGACCGAGACGCAAACCAGGTCTGCCAGCCCGAACCAGCGGCTATTTACTGTACGCTTAAGCCAGTATCGGTTGATGCCCAACTCAGGTGTTGCAACCCCACACTGACGGCCGACCTGAAGGTTGATGTGTCCGAGACAAGCATCTTCAGATAGGTCAGAATGGGCCCAGGCCGGAGAGCCCACTCGCGGAAGGCACGCTTCTGCCAGTAGAGCAGACGTTCAGCAGGTAGCCCGGGGTAGTCGAGGACGGTCTCCTTGTCCATGTCCACCTCCTCCCAGCGCGTCCCCGGCCGGAACCAGCCCTTCTCCACCACCTCGAAGAAGAAAGGTGTGCCCGGGTGGGGGGCAGCGATGTGGAACAGGGCCAGGTCCAGCGGCAGCTTCTTGGAGAAAGCGATGGTCTGGCGGATGGTCTCCTCCGTCTCGCCGGGCAGACCGACGATGAAGTAGCCCCAGTTCTTGATCCCAGCTGCCCGCGCCCAGCACAGCGCCCGCCCCACCTGCTCAGGCCGATAGCCCTTCCTCACCCGCCGTAGTATCCCCTCGTTGGCCGATTCGATCCCCCAGGCGATCATCCAGCAGCCCGCCAGCCCCATCAACCGGAGCATCTCCTCGTCCATGAAGTCCACCCGGCTGTTGCAGGTCCAGCGCACCCGCAGCCCCTCCTCCAGGATCAGTAGGCACAGCCCTATCACCTGCTCGCGGCTGACGGTGAAGAGGTCAGCATACATGTTCACGCTGTGCACGCCCAGCCGGTCCAGCAGCCGCAACTCTTCCATCACGTTTTCGGGCGAGCGGAACCGCACCGACTGACCGTAGGAGACGTGCTTGATACAGAAACGGCACCCCGCTGGGCAGCCCCGGCTGGTGACGACGAAAGAATAGGGCCCACGCACCAGCGGCGCGCGGTACCGGTCCAGTGGCAGCAGGTCGTGGCGGGGCAGAGGCAGGTCGTCCAGGTTGCGGATGAAGGGGCGATCGGGGTTGATGACGATTTCGCCATTTTTCCGCCAGACCAGGCCCTTTATATGTTCCAGGTTCCAGGTTTCAGGTTTCCGGTTGCTCCCTGGAACTTGGAACTTGGAACCTGCAACCTGTAACCACTCCGGATCCGCATCTTGAAACAGCTTCTGCCATCGCTCTACGCCATGTCCTTCCAAAGCGCCTACCAATTCGACCAGCGTCAGCTCAGGCTCGCCTCGCAGCACGAAGTCGAGGGCGGGGTAGGGCTCCATCGTTCCGCGGGGCATTGGGGTGACGTGGGTGCCGAAGGCGATGGTCCAGGCTCCCAGGCTCTTGGCCAGGAACACGCCGTACATATCGTTCTGGAGCGTGGGGCCGGTCACCTGGGTCACGTAATAGCGGGGTCGCTTCTGCCGTAGCAGGCGCTCGAATTCCTCCCAACTCATGCGGTAGGGGATGGCATCCACGATGTCCACCCGATAATCCGGGAACAGCGCCGCCATCTGGGCCAGGCTGACCTGGGGCCAGATCATCCCCTCCCGACTGCGCCGCCCCACCCGATGCTGGCTGCGAATCCAGATACCCCCATCTGGCGCCGGCGGGTTGACGAAGAGGACGTCCACTGCACCCTCAGGGCGTGTCTCCAGCCGGCTCCGAGCCACCTCGTCTGCATTGGGGAAGCGAGCCGCCGTCACCCGCTCTTGGACCCGTTCCCCCCGGTTGGCCTTTGCTCCCTCGTCCATCATCCCTTCCCACCCAGGTCATCCTGCGTCAGGATGTCCCGCCGGCTCAGTTCCTCCAGCACGCGCATCTGCAACCACGAGATCACGAGCTGCACTCCCATCAGGGTGAACATGGCGCTGCCCAGGAAATAGAGCCACAGCCGGGACACCGGCCAGCCGCGCAGGCCGAAGACCAGGCTTGCCGCCCCAATGCCCAGACCGCACGCCAGAGAGACCAGGCCCAGCCAGCCGAAGTGGTGATCCAGGCTGGGGTCGAAGATCGGCCGGCCGAAGAGGCCCTGACGGATCGGCCGCCTGTGGAAGAGGGAGACCAGGTAGTTGAAGGTCGTGCCCAGGGAGAAGATGCTGATGCCCGCCACCGCCAGCACCAGAGCGGTGAACGGAGCACAGGCTCCCAGTGGCCCGATCCGGGTGATTCCCGAAAGGCGCGTTGCCACCAGCCCCAGACCAATGGCTCCAGCCGTGCCCAACGCTGCCAGGCCAAGAAGCCCCAGCGGCCGCACCGGATTGTAGTTCAACGCCGTCCAGATGATGGAATTCAGGAAGCGGGTGCCGTCCCGCACCACGCTCAGCTTGGAACGCCCCACTCGTTCGTGGTAGGGGATGGGCACCTCGACCATCTTGAGGCCCTCGTGGATAGCCCGTGTGCTCATCACTGGCGTGAAGTTCAACCCGTCAGGCAGGGGATAGAGCCTCGGGAGTGCCTCCCGCCGAATCACCCGCATCCCGCTGGCCGGGTCTATGACCCGGTGGTTGCCCATCAGGGTAACCAGGTTAGACCACAAGAGATTGCCCGCCCGTCGCACCAGAGGCATCTCGCACTCAGCGCCCGAGCGACGCGAGCCGACCACCAGATCGGCTTCTTGTTCCAACGCCGTCTGGCACAGTTGCGGGAAATGCTCCGGCGGATACGTGCCATCGGCATCGAGAAAGCCCAGCCATTCGCCGCGGGCCAAAGCGAAGCCGGTCTTGAGGGCCACGCCGTAGCCCGCGTTCTGCTCGTGGCAGACCAGGGCGACGCCGTCGTAGCGGCGGGTGATCTCGGCTGTGCAGTCGGTGGAGCCATCGTCCACGACGATCAATTCCAAGTCCATACCGACGGCGGCCAGCGGCGCTCGCACCGCCAGCACCCGCTCCACGATGGCCGCAATACCGTCTTCTTCGTTATAGGCCGGAATCACCACGGAAAGCGTGCTCATCTCATGAATCCCCACGAGTTCCCCGCATCAGCACCGGAGTCCCGAACTTGTTCAGGTTGTCCCCATCGAGCTGTCACTTCGTGGACGAGAAGATTCCCAATAAGTTGCTGACTCCCCCCGCCTTCAGAAGTACACCTTCCCTCGTGCCGACGTCGCCTGCCCCTCAATCCGTTTCACCACCTTCGCTGGAACTCCCGCCACCACCGTGTGCGGTGGCACATCCTCGCCACCACGGCTCCCGCTCCCACGACAGCTCCCTTCCCCACCCGCACGCCGTCCAGGATGATGGCCCCGGCCCCAATCCAGGCGTTGTCTTCAATGACGATGCCTTTCGCCGTGATCCCCTGTTCGATAATGGGCCGCGTCGGAAGGGGCCAATCGCCACGACATGAAGTTGACCAAGCCAACGCTGGAGAGCTTCATCGTAATATAGCGGCCTCAGCCAACGGAGAAAGCGCCTCAGAACCTGTGTTTGGACAAGGGGTATGACTACCCCAAGGTGGAAGAATTGGTGGAGGACTTCGGCTATACGGCGCATATCCGCTCCCGAGGCGAGGAGACACAGGACAAGAAAAGGATCCCCGGCTACCGGGCACGCCGCTGGGCAGTCGAGCGCACTCATTCCTGGCTGAACCGCTTCCGACGGTTGCTCATTCGTTGGGAGAAGAAAGTCGAGAACTATCTGGCTATGCTCCACTTTGCTTGTGCCTGGGTTACCTTCCGAGCCGCTGGACTTTTCGGATAGGCTCTAAGCGAGCCGTCGCTTGGCCCAAAAGAGACTACCTGCGGCCAGCACGGTCACACCTACCAACCCTAGCCACAGCCCGCTGGTCGAGTCACCTGCGCTTGACTTGGTTCGGAAGGAGGATAGGGTAACGGCTGTGGGGCCAGCCGAGCCACCGGCCTCGGCCAGGTCGTTCTCGTCGTTCGGGTCGTGCTGGTCAGACGCGTGGACCTGGGCGATGTTATTGAAGTCGCCCTCCACGTCGACCGTGGCGGTGATGTGGAGCGTCGCCGAGATGCCCACGGCCAGGGTACCCACGTCCCAGATACCGGTACCCGAGTCGTAGGTGGTGCCAGCGCTAGCGCTGTGCGACAAATAGCTTAGCGCGGCTGAGGGATTCCACTGGTCTTCCACCTCCACATTGGTGGCGTCACTGGACCCCAGGTTGGTGATCGTGATGGTGAACATCACCTTGTCATCCACGTTCGGACTATCGTTGTCCACGACCTTGGTGAGCCCCAGGTCGGCCTGGTTCCCCAGGTTCACCGGCTCATTGGTGCCCTGATGCCATGTGCCTGTTTGGGCAACTTCGAGCTCCCCGATCTTGAAGACCACTGTGTCGCCCTCCACACCACCTTGT
>CAZGRL010000183.1:0-6308 GCA_964528155.1 uncultured Anaerolineaceae bacterium | reverse complement strand
CTACCATACAAGCTTCATCTTGAGGAGGGTCCGGCAATTCATTCACACGCTCTCCAGGGAGAGGGCCGGGGTGAGGGTTGTCCCCCCATGCTACAATTCGCCCATGCTCCCCCCAGAAGTCGTCGGCGAACTGCAGCGGATATTCATACTGCGGGATTTCACAGCAGACGACCTCGAAGACATCGCCCAAGGCATGGACCTCGAGACCTTCGTCCCGGGTCAGGAGATCTATCGCCAGGGCCGCGCGGCGAACGCCATCTACCTGATTCTGGCGGGACGGGTGGAGCTCCACTCGCGGGCAAAGGATTCCGAACCGATCCAGGTTGGCAGCCTCGGCGACGGCGACGTGTTGGGGGAATATGAGCTCGTGACCAACCAGTCATGCCAGTCGACTGCCACCGCCGCCGAGCCGACGCGCGCCGTCCGCTGGGATCGAAAGTCGCTGGGAGCCGCCTCGAAGGCGCGTCCAGCCTTGCTCGAGCGTTTGCGGTTCGGCGCGGAAGGCCATCGACTTCGGTCCCGCCTGAAGCTTGATTGGCTCGGGGAAGACGAGAACCTGCGCGGGCTGGCGCGCAAGCACATCGTCCTCATGTACGACGCCATGATCCTGCCAGGGCTCCTGCTCCTGGCAGCGATCGGATTGACCTGGTGGGCGCTCAACGGAGGCCCGGGGGTCGCAGGGCCGGCCGCCGGTCTGTTCGGTCTTGTGGGAGCTGCCGCCGCCATCTGGCAACGGATCGATTGGGGCAACGACTACTACATCGTCACCGATCGGAGGGTCGTCCGGTTGGAGAAGATCGTAGGCCTCTATGACAACCGCCAGGAAGCCCCGCTGAGGATGATTCTCTCCGTCAGCACCAGTTCGAGCCTGCTCGGCAGGATGTACGGCTTCGGCGACGTCGTCATTCGGAGCTACACCGGTCAGATCACCTTCCCCAACGTCACCAGCCCTCGCGAGATGGCAGCTCTGATCGAAGAGCAAATCCGCCGGCTGCTGCGCCGCCAGAGACAAGTGGAGCAAGAGACGATCGCCGAGGCTCTGCGCCAGCGACTCGAATCCGGCGCGGCGGAGACCGTGCCCGCGCCATCCATCCCGGCCCCTCCACCGGTGGATCCGAACGAAAGCCGGGTCGGGATGGACCGCTGGAGCTTCCAGGTTCGGTTCGAGGAGCAAGGCGTGATCACGTACCGGAAGCACTGGGCGGTTCTGATTCGCGCCATCGCCCTTCCATCTCTGGCGTTGCTCGTGACTGCAGCCGTGTTCGGTGCGACGCTCGGCGGACTGTTGGTTGGACTTTCGGCCGACGTCGTCCTCCCCGTCGCCATCGTGTTGCTGCTCGCGCTCGGGCTGTGGTGGGTCTATCAGTACCTGGATTGGGCCAACGATCTGTATCAGATAACGCCCTCGCATATCATCGACATCTACAAGAAGCCATTTGGCAGAGAAGTTCGCAAGGTTGCACCACTGGACAATATCCTGGGCACGTCGATCGACCGCAAGGGAATCGTCGGCGTGCTGCTGAACTACGGGGATGTTACGGCAGAAGTCGGCACCGCCCAGTTCGATTTCGAAGGGGTCTTCGATCCTGTCGGCGCGCAACAAGACATCGCCCGCGCCATCGATCGTCTTCTCGAGCGCCGGAGCGATGCCGAGCGACAGCGCCGGCAGGACGAGATGGTAGAATGGCTGACGGCATATCACGACCAGGTTGCCGCGCCGCCGCAAGACGGTCGACCGACGGAAAAGCGAGATCATGAGTACCCGTAAGATCGTTACCTTGCCGGATCCGGTGCTGCGCAAGCAGGCCGTCAAGGTCAAGGCATTCGACACTGAGCTCCAGAAACTGGCCGACGACATGGTCGAGACGCTGCACGCCGCCCCCGGAGTTGGGCTCGCCGCTCCCCAGGTCGGCGTCAGTCAGCGTTTGATACTCGTCAAGTATGCCGAGCAGCCGGAAGATCCGGAGGCTGAGCCCGTCCCCCCCAAGTTGTACGTGATGGTGAATCCCGAGATCCTGCGCCACTCCACCGATACCGTCAGCGGAAACGAGGGCTGTCTTTCGATCCCGGGTTACATCGGGGAGGTCGATCGCTACCAGTCGGTCACCGTCAAAGGGTTTACCACGCGCGGCAAGCCGACACGGGTGAAAGCCAGCGGTTGGCTGGCGCGCATTTTCCAGCACGAAATCGACCACCTCAACGGCGTACTCTTCATCGACCGGACCAACAAGGTGTGGAAGGTGGAAGAGGAAGCGGCGCAGGTCTCTCCCGCCCAGGGCGAAAGCCGTAAGCGTCTCAGCGAGGGGCTGAGGGTCTAGCCCACGAAGTGCAGAGCAATTAGCAGTAAGCAGTAAGCAATAAGCCAAGAGCGGAAAGACGGTGGCTTATTGCTTGATGCTTATTGCTTGTTGCTAGTTGATCCAGACCGCACGACGTGACAAAGTGGGGACGGTGGCTAGCCACCGTCCCCGTTCGTTCAACGGCACCCGATGACGAGCAGAAGGGGGAGGTTTCACGTCCCGCTCTGCTCGCGACGCGCATGGCCGAAGGCATCGACCGTCACCGCAAGCAGCAAGACCACCCCGGTCACCATGAATTTGACCGATGAGGCGAACGCCAGAAGATCCATACCGTTGGCGATGGCGCCGATCACTAGCGCTCCGAGCAGGGCGGACCATGTGCTCCCCCGTCCGCCGAAGAGGCTGGTTCCCCCGATCACGGCCGCGGCGATGGCGTTTAGCAGCACGTCGCCGCTGCCGGATGATTGATTGACCGCCAGCAAGCGCGACCCAGCAAGGATCCCGCCACAAGCGGCCAACCCCGAACTCAGGGCGAAGATCACGATCCGCAAGCGATCGACATTGATGCCGGCCCGCCGCGCGGCTTCGACATTCCCTCCCACGGCGAACACCGCCCGCCCAAAGCGCGTCCGGCGCAAGATGAGATCGAAGATCACGACAAAAGCCAGCAGGATGACGATCGCCGTAGGCACACCGCGGATGGGGGGGCCGGTGCTGACCGGATTGCGATTGACGTTCATGAGAGCCACCGCTGCCAGAATGGCGAAGGCGACGACCGCGATCCGACCGGCCACCGAAGCACCGGATGGCGCCTCCACACCGTGCGCTCTTCGCCGCGAGCGATCGGCCAGCAAGTTCCAGACGTAAAGGATCACAACGACCACAGCGAAGGCCCAACCGATGGCGACGGGCGTGCGGGTGTTGGCCAAGCCGACGATGAAGGGATCGTTCAAGTTGATCGTCCCGGTGCTGCCGAGGACGTATAGCAAGGCCCCCTGCCAACCCAGATAGCCGGCCAGAGTAACGACAAACGATGGCACGTGGATCTTGGCGAACCACGCGCCCTGGAAAAGACCGATCGCCAAACCGGCGATGACCCCGGCCGCCACCGCCGCCGACCCGGGCCACAGGAGCTTGGCCGACAGAACAGCCATCGCTCCGGCAGTCACGCCGCTCACGGCTCCCACCGAAAGGTCGATCTCGCCGATCAGGAGCACCAGGACCACGCCGACCGAAATCGTGCCCACCGCCGAGATCTGCACCAGCAGATTGGTGAGGTTGAGGGGGGAGAGGAAGTGCCGGTTGGCTATCTGAAAGACGGCGGCAATCACCACCAACCCCAGCAGGATCGGCAACGAGCCGATGTCGCCGCGTGTCAGGCGCTGAACGATTCCGCGCCAGGCACCGGTCAGGCCGTCCTGCGGGAGAGGCGTCTCTCCAGGCGTCGTCGAGGCCTCATTCATTTCGGGCTCCATTCGGGTGAGGGAGGGGTGACGAGGGTTTGCATCACTGTCTTAGTGAGTTGCCGAGGCTGATCCGTTGATAGGGCCGAATTCGGCGCCGGTGATCGCACCCACGACCGATTCGGCGTTCGTGGCGTCGGTTTCAAACGTAGCCACGCGCCGGCCAAGTCGCAACACGATGATCCGATCCGAAACATCGAAGATATCGGCGAGATTATGACTGATGACAACCACCGCCAGACCGCGCTGGCGCAGTTGTCGAATGAGGTCCTTGACCTGCCTGGTTTGCTCGACACCCAGCGCAGCCGTTGGTTCATCCAAGAGAAGGATCTTCGAATCCCACAGAACAGCCCGAGCCACCGCCACCGACTGGCGCTGGCCGCCGGAGAGCGTGGCCACCTGACGCCGGACGGACGGCAACGTCACGTGCAGATCACCGATGAGCTTACGTGCCGACTGTTCCATTTCCATTTCATCGATCGTGGCGATCAAGCTGGAAACCAGCGGCCGGACGACCTCACGACCGAGATACAGGTTGGCCACCACATCCAGGTTGTCGCATAGCGCCAAGTCCTGGTAGACAGTCTCGATTCCCAGCCGGGTCGCGTCCGACGGCTGGTTGACGCTCACCGGCTGTCCTTCGAAGAAGTACTCGCCCGAGTCGGGGCGGTAGACCCCGGAGATGATCTTGACCAGCGTGGATTGTCCGGCACCGTGGTCGCCGGCCAGGCCCCGGACCTCCTGCGGGTAGGCTTCGAAATCGACCGAATCGAGCGCCTGCACGGCGCCGAAGCGCTTGCTGATCCCCCGCAGTTCAATCGTCGGGACGCGTTCCGAATCGCTCATCATCTCCCTCCACGAAGAGCAGCCGCGGCATCTGCGCCGCGGCTGCTCTTGTAGGCGGTATCAGCAACCCGCGCCCAGCGATCGGGTACGCCGCCTTGGGTGTATGCCGGGCATCACTGCAATCCGGCGGCAGTGCAGTCTGCAGCGTAGTCCGCGGTGCAGATCTGTGCGACGGTCCAGAAGCCATCCGCCACGACGGTGTCCTTGATATTGTCCTTGGTGACGGCGAGTGGCGTGAGGAGAACCGAAGGAACGTCCATCATGCTGTTGTTGACGGTCATCCCGTTGGTCATGCTAGCCGGCACGGCGGTGTTGGTCAAGAGGTCATAGGCGAGCTCGGCGGCCGCTTCGGCCTCGGGCTTGATGGCCTTATAGACGGTCATGTACTGATCCCCGGTGAGGATACGCTGGATGGCTGCCAGCTCGGCGTCCTGTCCGGTAACCGGCGGGAGCGGTGCCAGGCCGGCCGCCTTCATGGCGGCGATGGCACCGGAGGCGGTTCCGTCATTGGCCGCATACACACCATCGACCTTGTTGCCGAGCGCGGTCAGGGCTTGCGTCATCTCGGTCTGGGCCTGATCCGGGCTCCAGTCAGGCGTGTCGTATTCTTTGGCGATGGTCAGCTTTCCGGCGCTGACCAGCGGATCAAAGATGTTGTGCGCGCCTTGTTTGAACAGGCTGGCGTTGTTGTCGGTCGGCGAGCCGTTGATCATCACGATCGTCGGGTTCGTCTTGACGAGCGCGTTGAGCTGATCGACCAGGCTCTGCGCCTGCAGCTCTCCGACCTTGGTGTTGTCGAAAGAGATGTAGTAGTTGACCGCGTCCGAGTTCAGGATCAGGCGATCGTAGGCGATCACCGGCACGCCCTGCGCCTTGGCCTTGTCAGCGATACCGCCGGCGGCGGCTGAATCGACGGGGTCAAGCACCAGGACCTGAGCGCCGTTGGTCAGCGCGGCCTCGGCCTGAGAAAGTTGTGCGTCGGCGTCCTGATTGGCGTTGCTGTAGATGATCGTGCAGGACGGGCAGAGCTCTTTGAACTTGGCTTCGAAGTCCGGGCGGTCGGCCGTCTCATAGCGGGCGGTCTTGGTCTCGGGCAGAAGCAGGGCGATCGTGCCGCCGCTGGCTGCCGCTGCCTGAGTCGGAGCCGCCGTCGCTGGCATCTCCGTCGCCGGCATTTGCGTCGCCGATGTCGACGGGGCGGTAGTCGGCGCGGCGGTGGGTGTGGCCGATGCGCAAGCGGTGAGCAGAAGCACACCTACAAGCAGCGCTCCGATCACGCGACCACTCTTGCGATAAAGTGACATGTTGTACCTCCACTGGTAACAACACACTTGATGATGGTTTCGGCATTCGCGGAATCTATTCGGCGTCTACACTCCTCTGGATATCCCTCCTTCCCTTACATTGGATAGATGTCCCTGAACCTGACCGACAGCCAGGGCTCCATCCGATCGGTCGTCGGCGCGTTGCCCATGCCATCCGGGCGATCTTCCATCTTGTCAAGATCCCGTTGGATGACAGGCAAGTTGTCCGACAACGTCAGTGTAGGACTGAAGTAGCTTCGTGTTGATGAGTAGTTGCGAAGATGAAGTTAATGGGATGCTTAATCTTGGTTTGAGATTCAAGCAGTAAGCAATAAGCAGTAAGCCAAGAGCTTATTGCGTATTGCTTATTGCTTATTGCTTATCGCTTATTGCTT
>CAZGRL010000182.1:0-6319 GCA_964528155.1 uncultured Anaerolineaceae bacterium | reverse complement strand
TGCTGGCGGAGGAGGACCTCAGGGGATATGCCTATCACCACAGAGAGCAATGCCCTGAGCGGTGGCCAGGATGAATCGAGGCAAGGTCCGACAAAGACAAGCGTGGAATCCCTGCCCGGACGAAGCACGCGGGAGAATCCCGCTAATGCTTCCGGACAGCGCGCGAAGTCGGTTGGAAATGTGGCGACGACGGTGTCGAAGCTTCCGGCTTTGAAGGGGAGTGCTCGGGCGTCGCCCATGACCCGGGGGACGGTGATGCCCTCGCGGGCAAACCTTCGGTCGGCGAGGCGGTGCATCGGCGCCGAGACCTCCAGGCCGACCGGCGTCAGGCCGGACCTGGCCATCTCTACGAGCAGGGCGCCGGACCCGTGCCCCACCTCGAGGATGTCTTCTCCTGCCAGATCGCGGAGTGCCGCCCGTCGCCAGCGGGGGAAGGCGCCGAAGCTGGCGAAAGTTGTGATGGGATCGAACGCCCATGCCCAGGAGGTATACAAGCGTTCGGCGAACCGGAAATAGCACCGGCCCGCCCAGCTTGTGTGAGAAGGTGTCCGAGGATGGGGTCCTGCCTCGCCTCGGGATGGCATGGAACGTTGCCCTTGCCTGGCGGTTCCCTCAGTAGGACCGCAATTCAGCCGTAGGGTTGAAGCACCTGGCCGAAACCGAATCCCCCCGGCCAAGGCCCGTTCAGATTATCGCGCCGAGGCGGGTGTGTCGGCGTGCCTAGCTGCCTGCCTGCACGTGGGCGCAGGCACAGGTGGGCAGGCGGGACAGACTCCGCGGAGGGTGTCCTGATGTTCTTTCAGTGCGCCTGGAGGCACATGTGGTCCTCCTACAGGGCTCCGCAGAGGGCTCAGGCAGCTGTGCCATGTCTCCTCGGCAGAACACCGATGTAACGAGGAACCCGTTCGCAGTACGCTTGATACTCACTTCCGAAGACATGGCGTAGGTGTTCCTCTTCCGTCAAGACCATCATGTGTATGACGACCATGAGAGCGGCCAGCCAGCCGATGGCGCGCAACGACAGCCAGAGTAGCACGTATCCGATCGCGGCGACGATGCATGCAAGCAGTTGAGGGTTCCTGGTGATGGCATACGGCCCCCGCCGCACCAAGCCGGCCACCCGCCATCCGGCCGCCCTGCGAAGATCGAACCAGGCGATCAGGCCGACCATTGCGGTCAATCCTACGATCACAAGTGACCATCCGGTGAACCGCTGGACCGGAGCGATCGGGGTTGCCGGCCACCCGGGGGGAAGGTCAGCCCAGGTGAGTGCTCCCCAAGAAAAGAAGACGAGGCCTTGGAGGACCACGGCGACTGGGTTGAGTCGGCCATGGAGGGAATAGCAGCGGCGTACGATGACGCGCAATGTCACAGTGCCGAAGACCAAGAAGAGGCTGACTGCAACGGCGTAGACCGGAAACGACAGCATGAGGAGGCCCTTCACGTGGCCAAGGCCCATGGCCGAGAGACGGAGGCCCGCATACGCAGCGGGGAGCCGCCGCTCAGCCCAACGCAAGGATCGCGCGGAAGCCGACCGGGCGGACCCAATCGCTCGGACGGGCGGCCGGGCCACGCCGACCTTTGTTGGATCCGGTCCTTCAGAGGAACGAAGACATTTCGCAGTCAGGGAAGTCCGGGGGCGACGGGCGGGGATCGAGTGTAGAAGGCCGGGGATGCGGCTATCGCCGCATGTTCAAGTGCTCAAGGTACCCCTGTGTTTCAGCGGGACTTGGTCAGACCCGCTATGGCCGCAGAAGTGTTCTTGACATTCCGCATCGACACGTCCAATTCACGCGAACGCAACACGAGGATCACGAACAGGATTTGAGTCCTCTCGAAGAACTGCTCCGTCCGCTTGGCCAATTGCGGAGAATCTCCCTCCTTCTCTCTCTCCAAGCACTGGAGCCCTGATCATCTTCGAATTCCCACTTACCCTCGATTGCGCCACATGATTCGCGGACGATCAAACGGCCCAAGACTTCGATCGGTTCTGCCCCTTTCACTTTGCCGCTGATAAAGCTCAACAGAAGTCTAGCCGCAGTCTCGCCCATCTCGTAGCAGGGCAAGGACACCGTTGTAATAGAAGGGCGGACAAAACCGGTGAAACTTCGATTGTCGTATCCTGCCACCGCTATATCCTGCGGTACACGTAGACCCGCATCCTGCAAGGCAAAGATGGCGCCCAGTGCCATAAGGTCGTTCGCAGCGAAAATCGCGGTAGGCGGATCCTCGACGCCAATCAACGCTTGGGTGGCAAGATAGCCATCATTCACTTCCCAATCGCCTCTCTTTACCAGGCGGCTGTCATACCTTATGTTCGAGGCTGCTAGCTCGTCCTTGTACCCCTTAAGGCGGCGCCGAGATGCATCCCAATCCTTGGGGCCATTGACGAATGCGATGCGGCGATGGCCCAACTCCAGCAGGTGGTGGCTGATCAGGCGCGCGCCCCCATAATCATCTGGGATCACAGAGTTCGGACAATGGCCGTTGAATAGGCGGTGGACAAACACAAAGGGCTTGGTCGTCATCGTCTGAACCGCGTCCGATGAACGGTGCCATGTTTCCACGAAGACTATCCCATCAATCTGGCGATTATTGAGGGACTGGATGGCGTCGCTCTCGATCTTTGGATCCCAGTCCGAATTGATGATCATGCTGGAATAGCCTTCCGGTTTCAAGCAGTCTTGGATGCCCCGAATGATAGGCGGCGTAAAGGGACTTTGGATATTCTCAACGATTATCCCAATACTAAAGGTGCGATCCGTCCGAAGGCTGCGGGCGACCAGGTTCGGTTGATAGCCCAACTCATTGGCGATCTTCAAGATTCGCTCTCTGGTCGCTTTGCTCATCGGGTGGTCACTGTTGTTGAGAGCACGAGAGACGGTTGTCAGAGAGAGCCCTGTTGCTTCTGCAATTTCAGCAATAGTGACTGGCATTGCCCTACCTTCTCCTGGTTTTTCGCCCTGATGCAGGATTCACCGAAGTCGGCATCGGGCGCTCGTTCATCGTTTTTCGGGTAGTCGGATTGGGCGCAGCATGAGAAGCCGGATATCGAGGCGATCTCGTTGGCGGGAGTGTTCTCTGTGAACGCGTGACACGCATCATTGTACAGGACAACGTTTTCCTGTTCAAGGCCTCAGTCAGGCGATACAACGCGATATAGCACACGCCCGGATGCGCGGAGAGAGACCGCTCGAGCAGATACCGACGGCCATTGATCCTCCACTTAGAATCGGAAACAATACTGGCTACCAGCGCGCCAGAAGACCGGGATCTTCTCGATGGGCGCATCGGCCACGATCAGTTGGCCACCGCTCAGCACCGCTCCTGACCAGGCATCTCTCCAATTGGCCCCGATCGGTAGATAGACCGCGCGCTGACCTTTCCCTTCTTCGACGACGGGGGAAACCAGCAGATCGGGACCGAGCATGAATTGATCGTCGATCTGATTGGCTTGCTCATCCTGGGGAAAATCGAAGAACAGCGGCCGCATCGGAGGGAACCCCCTCTCATGGGCAAGTCGGTTCTGAACCATCAGGTACGGCTTGAGTCGCTCCCGCACCTTCATCAATCGGGTGAAGATCTGATATGCGCCCTCGCCAAACGACCAGACCTCATTTGGTCCTCCGCAAGCCTGTGGACCGCCCAGCCCATTGGTTGGCTCGCGAACTCCGTGCAGGCGAAACAGGGGGCAGAAAGCACCGTACTGAAACCAGCGCACGATCAGTTCCTTGAAATAGTCGGTGCGAAGATCTCCCCCCATGAAGCCGCCGATATCCGTCGTCCACCAAGGGATGCCGCTGACCGCGATATTTAGGCCTGCGCGGACGGATCTTCGCAGGTACTCAAATGTCGAAGGGATATCGCCGGACCAGACCGCCGCGCCATAGCGTTGTGTGCCCGCCCAGGCAGAGCGGGATAGGTTGACAATCTCCCTTTCACCGGCCGATGACTCCCCCTCGTAGAATCCGCGCTGATGCTCGAGGGGATAAATGCATCCAACCTCCATCGCGCTCCCCAAGTGATAGCGTAGGTTTTGATGGGCAATCGGGTATATTTCTGGTTCATCCGCATCTAGCCAGTAGACCCGAATGCCCAGATCGTAATAGTTTCGCTTGATTTTCTCCCAGACAAAACTCCTGGCATCCGGATTCGTCGAGTCATAGTAGTGGAGGTGAGACAACCCATCTGGGCATCGGTCCTGGAGAGCTATGAAAGCGCCGATGTTGCGCTCGGCTTGCACCAGGAGCCCGTTTTCGCTCATCTCCTTGAAGTTCTCGCTGTTGACATTGACTGTCGGCCAGACGGAGACCATCAGCTCGATCCCCATTTCTTTCAACTCTTTGATCATCGCCTTGGGGTCAGGCCACTCGACCGGGTTGAATTTCCATTCGCCCATCATGGTCCAGTGGAAGTAGTCTGCGACGATGACCGAAAGGGGCAGGTCGCGCCGTTTGTACTCTCGGGCGACCTCGAGGAGTTCCTCCTGGGTGCGATAGCGGAGCTTAGATTGCCAGAAGCCCAGCGCCCACTCAGGTAGCAATGGTGGTCGACCGGTGGCGCGAACATACCGCTCGAGGATCTCGGAAGGCGAATCCCCGGTGACGACATAGTAGTCGAGCAGGCGTGTGGCTTCTGCCACCCAACGAGTGAAGTTTTCTACGAGTTCCACCCGCCCGATCGCCGGGTTGTTCCAAAGGAAACCATATCCACGGCTCGATAGCGTAAACGGGATTGCGACCTCCGTATTGGTCTGTTGCAGGCGAATAACGCAACCCTTCTGGTTCAAGAGACCATGCTGATGTTGGCCCAAGCCATAGAAACGCTCTCCGGGTTTTGCGGCGAAGGTGGCTTCCAGGTGATATAGCCCGCCATCGTAGGCCTCGAAATTGCGGGAGGGATACGACCAAAACGTTTGAGCAGGCTCTTCCAACAGCGTCTCCCCCGTCGTTGTATTGAAGAACTGCAGTCGGCCTTGATCTGACACTTCAACCCGGAGCCTGCCGTTTCTCAGAAGAGCGAGCCCGTTCTTGACCTCGATTTGAGGCGGTGCGATCGAAGGCGGTGGATCCAGCAGCGCGCCGGGCACCACTGGAAACTCCGCCAGTCGAGTGGCCCTTACACGGACACCGTCTGGTCCCCATGCTTGAACCGTGAGGACTTCATGGTTCTGCTCCCGATACAGGATATTCTCTTCGACATAGAGATGGGACATATCGCAACACCCACGACGGTCAGAGGTGACCAGTGGGGTCGCCCCCTTCGATCCCAACAACGCTGAAGCTTCTCGCCGGTATGCACTTCTCCGACTTGTGTTTATCATACTTCCTCTGCCTGCACTTGAAAACCATGGGCGCCCGCCCCTATCAGGAGTCTGCAACCTGAGCTGTGCGTCATGCGAAGAAGACAAGCTTCTTGCGAGCTGGTCATTGGCGAGATCACTCTTCGGGGAGCTCGCCATGTGCAATCTCGTACTGCAACTGCCGGATGTCAGCAGAAGGAAAGAAGACTGGCCGAATGCACGTACTTGTTGCGCCGTGGGATCTCTCACCGCTGAGGCCAGGTGTGGAAGCCGGTAGGAGACACGCGTTGTCGGAATGTAGGGGTATTCGATAGCAGTCGGCTATATATCTGTAGACGAACACGATCCGCAGGCAGTGCTGCGCGGCGTAGAGGCAATGGTCCAGAGATAGGGTGTGTGTGATGAACACGGATGATCTGGTGATGTACAAGGTGGTGGCGCAGGAACTGAAGGCGCGCCGGGTCCGCGAGTTCCATGTCCGCCGCCGGGTGGGGAGGACCTCGAGGAACTGCAAGACGCGCTGCCAAGGGACTGGCTCTGGTGCTGGAGCAGATCAAGCAATTGGTGCGTGAGCTGCCGCCGGAAGGCCACCGCCGGCTGTACGCCTTGTGGAATGAAGTTGTGCTGCGCAAGGGAAAAGGGAAGAGCCATCCTAATCCCAGTGATCAATGGGTGGCATCCTCATCCGGATGAGTGAAACCTGGCCAAGCTTGTGCACTTTCAATGCCGACCCCCGCCGTTGCCTGGGCCCATCGTGGCACCGAGCAGGTCATTCGGAGGGTGAAGAGGCGGTCCCGCATCCTGGGGGGGCTACAAGACTTGGCCGGGGATGCGGACCGACTTGGGGCTGGCTGGAACGAAATCCGATCGCGGTTGTGGTTGGCGAAGAAAGGCCCTTTTCCCCGCCAATTCTCCAGACTGGCCAAGGGCGCGTTTCACGAACTCTTCAGGGTCTCCTTTACCGTGTCAAGCCAAATGAAGATGTTACCGAACGGGAATGGTTCTGCCAAATGATAA
>CAZGRL010000181.1:5974-6343 GCA_964528155.1 uncultured Anaerolineaceae bacterium | reverse complement strand
GCGTAGTCGTACCTGTGGGGCCTCAAGGCCGGGAGGTGAATACACCTTTGCCTCTGATACCTTCGGGTACTCGAGCCTTCGGGTTGACGGTTCGATCGGCAAGATTCGTACAGCCACCGATTCTTTATGCTGGTGGTCTCGATGTGTTTCTGGATGAAGGAAGTAATCGGATCTATGCCGGTCGCTACAAGTTCCTTGTTGTTGAAGTGGAGATGGAAGGGGGAAACTCTAGGGCTGTTTTTGGGAGGCTGACAGACGATGGGGGTATAGAAAGCCCGGAGAGTTCATGGTCGGTCTTTCCGGCAGCGTTTCGACCTGGTGGTCAACCTGCTGGCCTAACTTTAGAAACAAAACCATCTTATGAAGCTC
>CAZGRL010000181.1:0-5964 GCA_964528155.1 uncultured Anaerolineaceae bacterium | reverse complement strand
TGGGTGTGGCGAGCGGATATGTGACGCTAGGCGGGAACTGGCTCTCATTTGCGCGTTCGGCTCGTACAGGAACAGTGTTGAGCGAAGAAGTGCCATCGGGTTGGACCCTAGGGGATACGGTGCTGATGAGGTACCGAGGGCCTGTTTGGGAGCTGCCATGAAGAGACACGGCAGTATTCCAGTTGCGGTTCTCGCGGCACTAGCGCTTGTTGGAGGGAGCCTGGGTTGCGGTTCATCCAATACATTGCCGGAGGGCGGAGCGAGGTTGACTGGCGACGATAGCTCCGCACCGATGGCGCTGGATGATGGCCCCATGGCTTCGGTGGGTCCGGTGGGAGACCAGAGCCCCGACGGACCGGACAATTTGCCGCCGCAGCTCATGACGGCGGATAGGCTTGTGCTTGCTTACCCGATGGTGACCGCTCGAGGTACGGCCCTCTTTGATGTGAGCCGGGCGATAAACGGCGATGTTCGTAAATGGCCCGAGATGAGGTTCTTGGAAGAGTACGAACTGATAGGAGGGGTTGGGTACGAGCCGGTGTCTGTGAGGCCGGTGGAGATCCGAATCGTTCGGGGGAGCTCTACTCCCATGTCCTACAGCCCGGAGCTTGACATCAGTAAGCCGGAGCCGAATGGGTCTCCCGCGTGGTACAGGGGACTCCTGGACAAGCCCGTGTTGTTTATACCGCCGAATGCGTCGCTGGTGATGGTCAGAATCGAGACAAATCCGTCGCCCGGGGTCTGGGCCGGGCCTGGCGTGTATCAGTGTCCGGACGATGGGACGCGGTGGGCCTACAGGCCGTCCGGGTTCAGGCTGGGATCTCCCGGATTGGGGGAAACTCAGGTGGAGCTGGGCGGCTACTTTTGGTTTGGGGAGTACCAGGCCCCCTCGGACCAGTGCCCAGGAAATGGGTGGCTGTACTTCATCGTGCCGGGGCTGGATGTGGACCCGTCTCTTCTCTGGCTCGAGTATATCGCCGGGACGGACGTGGGACAGCTGGCATTTTGGACGCTCACAGAACGTCCGTAGGGATCTCCACGGGCCGTTTGTGTCCCGTACAGGCAGGAAGATCTTGTGCTAGATTGATACAAAGAAAGCCACCTTGAATGGGGCGAATTCATGGGAACAGAACGGAGGAAAGACGATGGAAGCGCTCAAAGAACTGCTGTTCCAGGGAATTCTCGGCGAACAGGACGGACAGGATACGCTGGAATGGGTGGCCATTGCAGCCCTCATCGTGCTGGTCGCCGTTGCGGTGATGGCGATCGTACGGTAGAAGGCGATCTCCGGGGCCAATGCTATTACCTGGTAGGTTGGGCGCGCCGGGTTGTACCGAAGAACCTGCAATACGTGGGGAGAGGCTTTTGTCGTCCATGAGCGCCATAGGGAGCTTGGCAGGATGAACCTGCGTAGAGGGCTGCGAAAGAGCGAGAAGGGGCAGGCAACTCTGGAGTTCCTGATCGTATTCCCTCTGCTCTTCAGCCTCTTCCTGCTGGCACTTGCGAGTGCCGCAGTTTGGAGCGGACACAACCTCTCGTCCGCCGTCTCGCTTGAAGCCGCGTCGAGAGAGTCCGTGCAATCCGGTTGGGGAACCGCCTTCGTGTACGGTACGGGCAATTCATTGTCCCAGAACACGAGATTCACGACGGAGGTGGCTGACTTCTCCGTCCCGTCCTTTCCTCCAGGAAAGCGGTTCACAGTCAACGGATCGGTTGGGGTACCGTGGGCGCCATTTGGATTGAACTGGAACGTGCGGGTTCGGGCGACAACGTTCTACCCCGACTGGGAGTTCTACGGAAGGTAGGAACAGCCATGACGAGGCCCGATCACCGCAAACATGAGAGGGGCCAGGGGACGCTCGAATTCATCATCATCGTTCCGATGATGCTCGCTATGATCTCTCTGGTACTCTTCGCGGGCTGGTGGAGCTATGGGAAGCTCTCGACGCAGAATGCGGCCTACTCATTCGCAGCATGGGCTCCGCGGGTGCAGCCTGACCTTGTGGGAGGAAGACAAGGGAACTGGTATGCGAGCGATGCGACCTTGAGAGAGGCGATCGGCATGAAGCCGATGTGGTCGGATGAGGTTCCGAACGTGTATTCTTCGACCAAGTACAGTTTCAGCCGTCTTGGTGGAACGGGACTGACGGTGGCAGTGTCGCCCAAGGGATTGGGCTGGGACGAATTCTTGTCGGTCTACAAGGCCTTGGGCGTAGGTGGTGGTGATTTCGACTTGCCAAGGGGCACGGCGCTCTTCTACTACAGTCCCTTCATGAGCGGGTATCAGTACCGGTGAGGATCGGAGCGGAACGCCCGTGATTGTCCGGATGAAACGGTTCCTTCAGAGTCGAGAAAGCGAGCGAGGACAGTCGGTCCTGGCGTTCATCGTGCTATTTCCGGTGTTTATTGTTGCGCTGTTTGTGGTGACCGACCTGGGGCGCTACTTGTACCTGAAGAACCAGGTGAGGATCGCGGCCGACTCGGCAGCACTGGCTGCGGCGGGTGCCCTGGACATGTACCAGGCAGGGATGAATGAGGACTTCGTTCTGAACGCTAACTGGGCGGAAGAGCGAGCCCGGCTCGCTTTGGAAGAAATGAGCTCTCAGATTGGGGAAGACGACTGGATGACCTACTCGGTCGCATCCGTCATCGTGAGTGGCCGCGATGTGACCGTGATCGTCGATGGGTCGGGCTCAGCCATCTTCGGGGGGTATCTCGGCATCAGCGGGTTCAGCGCACGGGCGGTGTCTCACGCCCGCGCAGCCGTGGGCGTGGGAAATGAGTGGTAGCGCGGGCGTGCGGCACTTGGGTTGGTATGGACATGGAAGAGCTACAGGGGATCGTGGGGGAGCTTGTGGGGGTATTGGCAGCGCTCGGGGGGGCGTACTTCTTCGTCGGCTTCGTCGCTAATCTCGTCCAAGCACAGGTTTCCACCGTAACAGGGGATTCGATCGGAAGGGCTCGAGCGATGCAGCAGGGACTTGGAATGGTCATGCTGCTGTGCATCGCCGTATCCGTGCGCCCGCTCACGGCCGGGCTGATCCGCTACTTCTACGGGTCGGGCTACTCGGCGCCCGGCGTCCTGAGCAGCGAGGGGGGTCTGTACAAGCTCTGGAGCGAGCTGGCCAATCTGGTGGCGTACGTGATCGTCGGGAGCGGTGCGGTGATCCTTACGGCGGGAGCGGTATATGCGGGACTGGGTCTACAGGTGGCCAGGCTGATCGGCCTTCCGATCGGCATCGGGCGGGCGTTCGGCAACCTGCTGACCATCCTGATGGGACTCGCGGTGACGGTAGCGGCGACCGGGCTGAGCAGGGCCCTCATCGACATCGTTTTCTCGCACGCGCGTTGAGAACGGGAGAAGCGTTGAGGTATCGAAAGGGGTGAAGGACATGCCGGGGTTGGTAGAAGCACGATACAACGACATCTTGAGTGTCTTGGACAAGGTCGAGCTTTGGGCGCGCCGACTGATCCTGGCACTGGTTGTGATCGCCTTTCTGGCGCTCGTTCTGGCTCCGGGTGCGGTGGCCCATGCCGAGGGCGGGACGCCGCCGGACCAGGCCGCCGGCCAACTGGTGGGGATCTTCGCCGGCCTGGCCAAGCTATTCATCAAGGTGATGTACGGCCTGATCATGCTGTCGTTCGCGGTCGGCTCGGTGAAAGCGGGCCTGGGCGCCCAGGCGGCGACCGCGTTCGGGTTGGCGGGTCGCGTCTCAATGGAGATGATGAGCCTGTTTGGGGGGGTCGTTGTGTTCGGTATCGCAATCATGACACTGCCCCTGGCGAACATGGTCATCGATACTGTGGCCGAGAGCATTTTCGGGGGAGGCTTCTCGGCCGAGATCCATAACCCGTTTGCACCCTAGCCCGGCGCGAGGCGGATGTCATGGAAAGGCGACGGATTGCGTGGATGCTGGTAGGCATGGTCGGGCTGCTTGTGGTTGCGTTGGCGGCAGTCGAGTTGCCGGCGCGCGCCGACCCCCCTACCCCGGCTGAGACGGATAAGGCGAGTGCCGGACTCCCGCCGCAGGCTCTGCCTGGCGCTCTGGCCCAGATGGGGCTGCCGGAAACGGGCGGGGGCCTGGCGCCTATCGCATCTGGACTGCGCGCACCCCACCCTCCGCCCCCTCCTCCGGTGCCCCCTCCGGATGACGGAACCGATAGTGGAAACGGCGAAGGAGATGACCCGGGCGATAGCGGGAGCAATACTGTCATCGAGCGGCTTACCATCTGGAAGATACTCTTCCCCTACGAAACCCTCAGCGCCAGCATTCGAGCTGCCCTGGGCGAGATGGCCACCGAGGCGGCGCGGGAGGTAGGCGCGCAAGCCAGGGATGGGATCAACAACCTTGCTCAGGCGGTCATCGGAGACACCGATCTGACCCGGGGGATTCGGGATGTCCGAAGGGATGTGTGGCGGGTGGGCATCGTGATCGCGGGGATCCTCATGCCGCTTAGCTTCATGGCGTCCGTGGTAGCCGCAATGAAAGATGGAACATCCTCCGTGACCGGATATGCCAGTGCACGAGAGGCGCTCATCAACTGGGTGATCGCGGCCGGTGCAGCCGTATCGAGTTATTTCATTCTCACCAAGGGGATCGAGTTGTCGGCAGCGGCCATGTTGGCGATCTTCAAGGGGTTACTCGGGACCGCCTCCAGCAGCTTCTCGCTCGGGGATTACTTCAACGGTCTGCTCCTAGAGACTGCATTCATGGCAAAACCGGGAATGGCGCAGATCTTCCTGGCGGTTTTCGGGATGCTCCTGGCGCTGGCCCTCCTGCTGAGCATCGGCCTGGCGCTGTTGGCCCGGGAAGTCATCCTGATCCTTGCCGTAGGCGTGGCGCCCGTGATGCTGGTGATGGGAAGTGTCGGGCCGCTGCGGTGGCTGCATGGACTCTGGATGAAAGTAACCACAGTCGCTCTGCTCCTTGGCCCAGCGAACGCGTTTCTCATCGGCGCCGGCGCCCTCCTTGCCCTGAATGCTCACCAGAGTGATTTGAACCTCAGCGGGATCGCCGGCAGGATCGTGGGGTTCCTGGTGGCGTTAGGGATCATCTCGGTTCTCATCGGCCTGAATACCGTGATCGGCAAGATGGTATACGGGGCGGTCATCGAGATCGCAGAGAAGGCTCTCAACGGAGTCATGGTTGCGGCGGGTGCAATCCTGGCGCCGGCGGCCATGGGCCTTGTTGGAGGCGCTGGCGCAGCGGCCTCCGCTGCTGGAGGGATCGGCGCCGGGGGTGCGGCATCGATGGCTGGCAGCCTGGGCACGGCGGCGCAAGCCTCGAGCGCCGCTCGTGCAGTGGGGGCGATCGGTCAAGCCGCTTCCGCCATAGGACTTCCTGGAGCACGAGGGTTCTCGGCAGGGCTGAACGCTGGAGCTTCAGTGGAGGCTCACAAACAGATCAAGCAAGGGATTGCAGACGCATCCGATGCAAGGGCCGGCAGGAGCCTGAGCGAACCGTGGGACAGCACCGAGTTTTCGCCCGGAAAGGCTGTGGAAACCGCAGGGGCCGGGCTGCGGGGCGAATTGGGGGAGATGGGCGAAAAGGGAGTGCTCGGAGCGAGACATCTTTCGATGGATGATGCCACCTCAAGATTGACCGCGGCTAAGGGCACCGTGGGGAACGCGATGGCTGTAGGCGAGAGGCACAAGGTGGACATGCTGGGCGGCATGCGTCAGGTTGGAGTCCCGGGGAGGAATGCCCAGGAAGCAGGCGTTAGCTACAGCCGGGCTGCGATCAAGCAGGTGGCATTCGGCGATCCGTCCCCGTTCCGGCCTGCCCCGTATACGCTGCTTCCCAAGCAGATAACCGCTCGGGACATGGATACCGCTATTCAGATCGTGGCGCATACAAGACCGATCGGAGCAGAAGGGATCCCAAGCGTCGAGATGCTCGACAACCTGGTTCAAACATCCTTCCAGAGAAGGATCCAATTGAACGAGGATCCGCGTGACACGAT
>CAZGRL010000180.1:0-6440 GCA_964528155.1 uncultured Anaerolineaceae bacterium | reverse complement strand
GCGTGGCTGACAGTTTCGCACATCCCAGGTGACATGTCAAGCGACCCTTCGTGTTTGACCCCAGCCCGGCGTCGGGTCCCTTCCGTGTCATTCCGTCCCTCGCGGGAAGCACCGCGAAGCCCGGCAGCGCCGGGTGAGGCGCCTTTCAGCCGCCAGCGATTCGCCACGATGATACGAACGCAGACCGCCTTTCGGAGTTGGAGTCTTCTCCCCCGGAGCGATCGAACTGAGTCGCGCTCCCTGGCCTGCGGCCCGGGCAGGCGGAATGACAAGGTCGGGCGGGACTTCCCACTTGAAGACATCCTCGGCCATGTCATTCCGAGCCCCGACAGGGGCGAGTGATCCCCACGATGATGCGAACGCAGAGCGCCATTCGGGAGGGAGAACGCGCTATAGGATCAACATCGCATCCCCGAACGAATAGAAGCGGTATCCCATCCGCTTGGCCGTCTCGTATGCGGTAAGGATCCGCTCGCGGCCGGCGAAGGCGCTGACCATCATCAGCAGCGTGGAGCGGGGGAGGTGAAAGTTGGTGATGAGTGCGTCAACGACTTTGAATTGGTACCCCGGCAGGATGTACAGATCCGTTGGCCCTTCAAATGCACTCAGTGCCTGGCCTGGAAGGTCCGGAGCGACTGCCGTCTCGAGCGTGCGGGTCGTCGTCGTCCCGACAGCCACCACGCGCCGTCCCTCCGCCTTGACCTGATTGATCATATCCGCAGCTTCCGCACTGACACGGCACCACTCGCTGTGGATGACGTGCTCCGCAGGATCGGATTCTGTCACGGGCTGGAACGTGTCCAGTCCCACGTGGAGGACGACTTTGACCACGTGAACTCCTGAGTCTTGCAACCGTTGAAGCAGCGCCGGTGTGAAATGAAGGCCCGCCGTGGGTGCCGCGGCCGATCCCGGAATTGTGGCAAAGACGGTCTGGTACTCTTCGGGACGGGCCAGAGGCTCGTGGATGTAGGGCGGCAAGGGCATTTCCCCGATTCGATCCAAGAGCGAGGAGATCGGGCGGGCGAAACGGACCACCCGTCGGGCGCCGGACAGTTCCTCGACAATCTCGGCCTCAGGACCGCCGCCGACGGCAACACGAACACCGGGCCTGAGGCCGCTTCCCCCGGCCAGCGCCTCCCAGACTTGGGGCTCCAGCCGCCGAAGAAGGAGCAGCTCCACCTTCCCGCCCGATGGGACCTTCCGCCCCATCAGCCGCGCGGGAATGACGCGTGTCTCGTTGATCACCAGGGCGTCACCCTGCTTCAAGAACTCGGGCAGTTGATTGAAGATCGCGTGTCGGAGATCCCTGCTCGATCGATCGATGATCATGAGCCGAGACGAGTCGCGTGGGTCAGCCGGACGTTGGGCAATGTAGCCGCCCGGCAGGCTGTATTCGTAGTCGTCTGTGCGCACGCCCTACTTGCCCAGAATTCTCAAGACGACGTTCACGAGGATGGTGAGAATGACGCTCAAGAGGATCATGCTGACGAGGGGGATGAAGACGGTGACGTTCCCACTCTGGAAGTGGATGTCGCCCGGCAGACGTCCTAGCGGAATACCGCTGCGGGCGGCCAGGATCACCAGCCCGCCGACGGCCGCCAGTGCCAATCCGCCGATGACCAACCAGCGCCCGATCGAACTGAGATCCAGCACCCGTCTAAATCTCCGGTAATCGTGGCTGCGGGCCGCTCGGCGGTTGGAGACCCAGGTGCTCGTAGGCCAGCCTGGTGGCGGTACGGCCTTGCGGGGTGCGGTCGATGAACCCGAGTTGGAGCAGGTAGGGCTCGACCACGTCCATAATCGTGTCGGGTTCTTCACTGATCGAAGCGGCGATCGTCTGGAGCCCGACCGGGCCGCCATCGAATTTGTGGATGATCGTGTGAAGTACCCTTCGGTCCGAGTCATCCAGACCCAGATGGTCCACCTCGAGCAAGGATAGGGCGTCGGCGGCGACCGGACGTGTGATCCGGCCATCGGCTCGAACTTCGGCGAAGTCGCGCACCCGGCGCAGGAGTCGCAGGGCGACGCGAGGCGTGCCGCGAGCGCGACAGGCAATCTCCTGGATGCCCTCTGTGTCGATCCCGATCTCCAGGAGCTTCCCCGCCCGCTCGACGATCTTCTCCATTGCTTGGCTCTCGTAGAAGTCGAGTCGGTAGATCGCGCCAAACCGCGCCCTCAGCGGGGCGGTCATGAGAGCAAGCCGGGTTGTCGCGCCGACGACGGTGAAGCGCGGCAGGGAAAGTCGGATCGAGCGGGCCGTCGGGCCCTTGCCGATCGTGAGATCGAGGGCGAAGTCTTCCATCGCAGGGTAGAGGATTTCCTCCACCGCTCGACCAAGACGATGGATCTCATCAATAAAGAGGATGTCTCCGCGCTCGAGATTCGTGAGGATCGAAGCCAGGTCGCCAGCCCGCTCTATGGCCGGTCCGGAGGTGATGCGCAAGCTGACCCGCATCTCGTGCGCCAGGATATGCGCAAGCGTGGTCTTGCCCAGGCCCGGCGGGCCGTGCAGCAAGACGTGATCCAGCGCCTCGCCGCGCGCTTTGGCGGCCTCGATGAGAATCCCGAGATTCTCCTTCACGCGCTCCTGTCCGATCATCTCGGACAGAAAACGAGGGCGAAGATTGTAGTCACCCGAGTCTTCTGAACGCAGGTCGGGGGAAATGATGCGCTCACCGGTTTCGGTCACGGGGGGCATTATACAAGAACCCGCCTGGATGCGAAACGCGCCTCAGCGAGCGGCCTCGCCGGTCCGTCAATGTGGTTCTCCACATCGATGAAACCGGAGACACCGCACCGATCAACGCTCAGTCTCGCCTTGTGTACGATCTCCAAGCGAAGTCTGACAATCACTCGAACCGTCTATGGTGAACCTGACAAGCCAGGATTCCGACCGGGGTGCGAACCCCTCGCCTGGTCCGATCCCGCTTAAGGACCACTTTCGGGCAAGGGTCAGGCGACCAGGCTGGCCTGGAGCTCGATCTCGACCCCGGCCAACGCCCGGGAGACTGGACAGTTCTTCTTGGCTTCTTCGGCCAGTTGTATGAACGTCGCCTCGTCGATTCCAGGGACCTGAGCCTGCGTGCTGAGTGTGATCTTTGTGATCGTTCGAGCGCCCTCTATGGTGTCCAGAGATACCTCGGCGGTGGTGGAGATGTTCTTGGGGGTGTATCCCGCCTTGCCCAGGCCGGATGAGAGCGACATCGAGAAGCATCCGGCGTGCGCCGCGCCGATCAACTCTTCAGGGTTCGTCCCTTGCGCCTCCTCGAACCTGGACGCCCACGTGTATTTGCCTTCGAACACGCCGTCGCCGATCGACATCTGTCCTGAACCGTCTTTCAATCCTCCAGCCCATTCGGCTTTGGCCCTACGAATCGGCATCATTGCCTCCTTTGGCCGTCATGCTCTCGCCAGCCTTTGCGCAGCGCCACCCCCGGGTGTCCGAGAATAGGATCACTCGCCAGTTCAATCTCACCAGGCCCTCCCGTACAGGCTGGGGGCTCCGATGGGCGATCGAGCCTCGCTACGCCCTCTCAGCCTGGACGAAGAGCTTCCGTTTCTTCTCAATGCTGGACAGCAAGCTCTCGTAGGAGTCAGTGAACGCTTTTACTCCGTCGATTTGAAGCGTATCGGTGACTTCGTCCAGGTCAACGCCGAGCTCGCCAAGGCGAGAGATCATCTGGTGAGCCTGCTCCAGCCCGGTGTTGAGACTGGTCCCCAACCGACCGTGGTCGATGTATGCCTCGATCGTAGAGAGTGGAGCCGTGTTCACAGTGTCCGGGCCGATCAGATTGTCGACGTACAGAGTGTCGGAATAGCGAGGGTTCTTGGTGCTCGTGCTTGCCCACAGCACACGCTGCTTCTTCGCACCGAGCTCCTCGAGATGTTTCCACCTGGGGCCGCTGAAGGTCTGGGAGAAGAGGTCGTAGGCCAGTTTGGCATTGGCCACAGCGATCTGGCCCTGGAGTTCGCTGACACCAAGCTTCTCCAGGGCGCGGTCGACGGCCTTATCTACCCGGCTGACGAAGAAGGAGGCGACCGAGGCCACTCGGCTCAGGTCAAGACCGGCGGCGGCGCGCGCTTCCAGCCCTGACAGGTAAGCCTCCGAGACGTCGCGATAGTGCGAAAGGGAGAACATCAGGGTGATGTTGACGTTGATGCCCTCGCTGATGAGCTGCCGGATGGCGGGAATGCCTTCCCGGGTTCCCGGCACCTTGATCAGCACATTGGGCCGGGCCAAAGTGCCGAACAGGCGTCTGGCCTCTACCAACGTATCCTGGGTGTTATTGGCAAGGGAGGGCCTGACTTCGAGGCTGACGAACCCGTCGGCACCCCTGGAATCGTCGTAGACGCGGCGAAGTCGATCAGCTGCAAGACCGATATCCTGAAGGGCGAGTGCTTCGTACACTTGTTCCGCCGTCATCCCGGCCGCAGCGTGCGCGCGCAGGTCGGCGTCGTAGTCGTCACTATCGGCGATGGCCTTGTCGAAAATGGTCGGATTGGAGGTCATCCCGCGGATGCCCTTCTCAACCCATTTGTCCATCTCGCCGGTGGTCATGAAAGAACGCCGGATATAGTCGATCCACATCGACGTTCCCAGCGAGTGAAGCGCAACCAGATCAGCCACTACTACCTCCTTCCCCCCGAGAACGCATGCGAGACCTCCTCGCAATTGCAGGCAGAGTCTATCACACCGGCATCGATGAAGCGGAAACGCGGGGGAGAGCGGTGTCCCGTGGGAAGGCGGATTGAAGCTTCCGCTGACGGGGTCGGCAGATGGCCGGCCGATTGACGCAGAACTCAACCTTCACTATACTGGCACGGGTTTCTCCCTTGGGCTATTCGTCGGGCCCGTCTATGCCCGCATTCGAAGCGGGCGATTGGCCAAGGTCTGGCGGTTTAGGACCTGCCTGATCGTGCGGGGACGCTGTATGCGTCACGTGGGTAGTCGTCCAGAGATCAGAATGCCAGCATTCGATGAAACCGCGGCCCGGCTTCGAATTGCCCCTCTGCCGGCGGGCGGCATCCTCGCGAACGCTTTGGAGGATGCAGAATCGTGATCGGCCTAGGACTACGGCTGCTCCAAGATGCCCTGAACGGCAAAGCGGATCGCATCCAGCACGAATTCGTCCTTCTCAGCGAACAACTGGAAGATGTCGGGCGCAAGCTTCTCGAAGCAGAGGAGGCGGATCGGCCGGCATTGCGCGAGCGTCAGCAACAAATCCGCGAGAAGCAGATGAAGGTCGCCAATGATGTCAACGCCTGGCGCGAGCGGGCGAGGAACGTGATCCAGCAGCGCGGTTCGGGGGCGCTGCGCGCCTATCTCGAGGAAATCGCATCGTTCGAGGATGAGCAGGTGCAGGCCGCCGCCAAGCACGCCCTCTACTTGATGGATGCGCCCGAAGAAGAGTTGGCCGCGCTGGCAGACCAGGCCTCTGTTAAGAAGGTCACCACCCCCGCCAGTCGGCTCATCGAGCGGGCGCGCACCGAGTACGACTTGAGAACGGGGGATCCGGCGACCCGCATGCGAGCGGCCGTCGAATTCGCCAACCGATCGGGCGTCGCCCAGGATGACGATATCCTCGATGAGATCGAGGCGGCCATGGAGGACCCCGATCCGCTCGTCCGCGAGATCTCCGCCTTGACGGTCGTCCAGCTTTTGAAATTCCGATCTCTCCGTCTGGCGGACCTGGACGCCTCGCACGAGGCGGTGCAAATGCTGGCCAAGGTCAACCACATGGCCGCCATCCAGGTCTTGATCGACGTCCTGAACGCTCCCCGCACAGGATTCGTCACCCGCGAGGGCGAGTCACTCGAAGAAGACAACGGACGATCGAGGATGGTTGCGCTGCTGCGGCTGGTCGAGTGGCACACGCCGGACGCACAGTACACGCTGCGCGGGCTTCAGTTCGACCGCGATCCGCACATCGTTAAGGCCGCCAAGCGAGCGCTTGAGCTCTTCCCGGATGACTGGACCGGCCGCTTGCCCAAGCCTCAGCGGTGAAACTCATCGATCCTGCAAGGCTTGCTCAACCTGTCGGCGGCGGAAGTCGCCGATGGAACGGGGTGAATTCCAATTTGCGAGGCAAGCCCTCCGCGAGTAATAGGGGAAAATGTGTGTTGGACGGCGGAGCCGCCGTCCAACACACATTTTCCCTCTACAGCGAGGACGTACCCCCCCGAAATGGAATGCACCCATGGAAAGCGCCGATTGACCGTCGACGGCCACCTCTGCTATAATGCCCGCACAACCGCATAGCGAATGGCCGGGAGGAGTAGGCAGCCCGATCGCTGGCAGAGAAGGTGAGGCCAATGGCTGTGAGCCCCCTCAGCGTACGCTGCCGAATGTCGCCCGGAGGGATCGCCGCAGAAACCTGGCTGACCGCTTGGCAGGGAGTAGACCGGCGCGGGTGAGCCCGTTACAGCGAGGTCCCCGTGAT
>CAZGRL010000179.1:0-6465 GCA_964528155.1 uncultured Anaerolineaceae bacterium | reverse complement strand
CGTCTTTCCCAATCGGTGTCCTCTTCTCCTCTCCTGACATACCGCTCGAATTCTTGGGGGTTATGCTTCACGTAGGCCAACGCAGCCGTAACCGCGCCCGGATTGGTGCCGATAGGTGCGAAATGCACGATGCCCATCGTTTTCTCTCCCTTGTTACCTGGTACGCAATTTCAGCCACCCCAACAAACTGATCAGTTCATCCCCGCGTCCGGTCATCACTCGGCGGGTCTTGGGAAAGTTGCCGGGTTCAGTTCTCCAGCGGCGCTGGAAGGACACGCCCTCCCGCACGGCCTCATCGAACAAGCGCTCGTCGCGCTGCTTGATCTGAAGGCCGATTGTGGTGGACAGAAAACCCTGGCCAGCCCCTAGCCGCAGCAAAGGGCTGGTGGGCTGGTTTTGCCGTTGGAGATCGGCAATCTGATTCCAGATCTGCGGCTCATCGGCAAAGTAATCCGCCTCCTCATCCAGAATTGCCTTCGACCGCTCATAGCTGGCCCTCAACAGCTTCTCTAGTGATAACCACTGGCTCTTCTCGTTCAGGCCCAGTCGCTCCAACACCCACTTCGGCCCCTCACCCAAAGTGATCTGGAATTCGCACCTCGCGCCCGCTCTCAGGGTCTCCACCACTGTCTTTGTCCAGCGGTGCGTCCCGGCTGACTGGGTCATCTCCAAACGCAAAGCCTGACTGGATATGGATGTGGCGTCGGTCACCTGCACCATCTTCAATAGATCGAACTTGGCGTCGTTCTTCCGGCCACGCAAGACCTTGCCTTCCACCTTCCCAGCAATCCCAGCAAACCGTCTGACTTTGTCGCGTGGACCCGCCCCGCCGAGCAAGAACGAGCGAAAGCCAGTCAACTCTCGTTCCAGGTGTCTGTAATTGGCCTCATCCTCTAACATGATGTACATGAGAGCAGTGCGCAGTGCACCCTTCAGCTCGGTACCGGGGATGTAGGGCCTATGCCGCACATCCTTCATGAACGTCCTGAAGCCATCGTGCCGCGGCCGAGGACCAAACTGGACGGAATAGGCCACGCAGCCCCGCGAGCGGACGAACTGGACCGGATTGACCCTCAGCCGGTCGCGAAGGAAGGTCTCAATGGACAAGGTCGTCGCCGCCTGCCGACGCTCACGGTTCAACTGCCGCCGCAGTTCTCGGTTGCGCCCGGCCTGACGGATGCGTTCATCCAGTTCGCCCAGACGGACCAGGAGCGGGTCAATCCACTCCAGATAGCGCGACTGCTCGGCTTCGGTCAACCCTTGAAAAAAACGGTCGGTGTCGAGGACGTGGGCAACTCGGCGATCGAGAACAAACCCCAGCGGCCTCACCTCGTCGCCATCCCCGATGAACACCGATGACGCTGTCTCTACAGTGATGTTAACAGGTTCAGCAAACTTCATCTATCGCCTCCTTAATGACAGGCGCGACTAACCCGCCGCTGAAACAGCGAGTGGGGAAGTCCAGACCTGCTCGAAGCAAGCTCGGTAGACGTTCCAATAAGCACGCCCAGCGAGGTGCGTTCGGTGCACTTCCGTTCAGCCAATCCCAGCCTATCAGTCCTGCCCGACTTTGGCGAAAACTGGCAAAGTCAGGCCATTCTGCCAAACCTGCCGGTCGCCGACGTCGCCTACTGGCACTATCTGCCCGTAGACCTCGCGGCGTTTGCTCAGAGGGAAGAGACTCCCTTCAGCAAAGGGTCGTACCAACTCCTTGTAGACGCGAGGCATCCTTTGGGGTGGCCGCAAAGGGACAGGGAACTTGGCCTCGTGTTTCCCCCTCAAATTGATCAGTTGGTAGCTCAGTGGCTCGCTTGCCCGGTCCCATTCACCATCCACAGGCAGGTAGCGCGAGAGCGCCACGAAGGCATTGGCCTCTTCGCCAGCATCGGGTACCGTAAGTACTTCGCCAACTTCTATGTCGAACTGGCCCTTGCCCGTGGTGCGACGCCCGCCAATACCCGTGTCGGCCAGATAGCGGAAAGCCGCTTGCAGCAAAGAAAGATCACGAGCCCTGACCAGGAACCAAAGGCCGGCTACCCCCTCTCGTAGGAAAACCTGCCGCTCGAAGAAGAGCAATCCCTCCACCGTCGCCCCGGCCACGCGATCAATTTGATTCCGCTGCACGTCCTCCTCCCTATTGAAGCGTGCCAATCTGCCTTGAGTCTCGATCCTCTCCCGTTCGCCGGTGGTGAGCAACGCTGCTCTCACTTGCTCAATGTCTCGTGGTTGCATGCCGGTCTTTTTCAGTCGCCGCCACATCTCCTCTGTGTCCATCTGGCCTAGCACCAACTCCCGGAAGATTTGCTCGGACACATAGTCAACCTTCTGCAGTGCCTTGGCCTTTCCGATGACCTGCCACTTGGCTTTCTTGGGACGGAGATCTCGCTCCTTATGGGGTTGCTCTTCCGCTAACCTCTCCACCTGTTCTCTGCTCAACCCACGAAGTTGCGGCTTGGGATAGAACCGCACTGCAGAGCCCTCGGACCAAAGACAGGGAAAGGCTGAACTGAAGACGAAGGACGGGTCATTGTTGAAGCCTTGCAGCAGTTCTCCCAGGTCAGTAAGGCCCAGAATCTCAATGGCCCAACATACCGCCCCGAACAGCGTCCCAGAGTGCACCTCACTGGCGAGGGAGCCCCTGGGCTTGAGGTAAACCGCGTATGTTTCCACAGCTTCTCACTCCCAGCGTATGCCGTCGAAGCCAGCCAGGATGGACTTGACGTCCTTCCCTTCTCCCGGCAAGGTGATCTGAACCGCCCCCGCGCCGCTTCGGTAGTATTCCAACGGACGGTATACGACAGCCAGGTTGGCAAACTTGACCTTGCCATGTCCCCGCGAGCCTGAGCCTCCCAGGGCGCTGTTCTCCAGTAAATGCATGGCTGTGAACAGGCTCTTGAGCAGTTGCACATCATCGTCGCGATAGTCGTCGAAGATCATCTCAAAGGCGAAGGCAGATCCGGCAGGTATCCGTTCCATAGGTCGGGGATTGGCCTCCGAGGTCACTCTATCAATAGCGTTTTCGGTTTTGACCTCGGTATAGATACCCTTTCCCAGCCAGGCTTGCCATTCATCACGAGTTTCGGGCGTGGGGAAGGCATCGCGAACGGTGAGGCGCGTGGGACCAGCAATGCGGTATGTTCTCTCCTCCTCTTCCTCACCCCTCTGTACTTTGACCATGTGAGTCCTGGCAAATCCCACTTCCTCTCCCTCTTTCACTGGGGCTATGCCTTTCGGCTCCTCAGGCGTCGTTCCGAAAAGCACACAAGCCTCACACCGGCCACAACTACACGGTCCAAAGCTGGACTTGTCTTTTCCCTCGGTAAAGTGATGGGGCTTCTTAGTGTAGGCATTCTTTCCCAGGCTCCACTCCAAGAGATGCCGCAGCTTCCCTTTGAGCGAAGAGCCAGGGATATAGGGCCACTCAGTCAAAGGGTCACGAATCACGGGGTTGTCCACTCCGCCTATCTCGAAACCCTCCGTTGAGCCACCGATGTGTAGACCCGTCTCGCACACAATCTCTCCGCTGATGATGTACTTGCCTTTGAATGCCAGATCCATGTTACTTGCCTCCCTTCTCGTAGTACTTGTGGTAGCCGAGTATAGCTTCCAAGAAGCGGGTCAAACGACGGAAGTCTCCTACGGTCTTCAGCTTGCCCGCACTCATACAGGCTCTCATCAAGTCATAGAAGTCCTGTGGGATCAGGTCCCTTCCGCGGGCGTAAGCCAGTTCAGGAAGCAGTGGCAATATGCGTGCTCGCTCCTTCTGATCTAGGGGCTGCTTCTCATCCCCTCTCAGGCCGCGCTCAATGTCCTTGATAGTGTGGAACACCCGCCGCAACTGGGTCGCTTTCAACCGACCCTTGTAGTCTCTGGCCAAACGGTCAGCCAGGTAACCAGGTTCGGCAAAGTCCTCCACCTGTAGGACCTGGGACAATGATTCGGGCCGTTTACTCAATTCGGCCACAACGTTGTTCGGCGTCAATGTAGGCATGGTCTCACTCCTTTCTAGTCTTCAAACTGACGTATGACACTGGCACCTGAATGTGCCTCATCATATTCAGCACATTGGTCAACAAATCAAGATCCTCAATCACCTCCTCACTGACCCGACGGGCCACCGAATAATGAAACTTAGGCAGCCACATGGGGTTCACACCACCTTCTTCATCGAAATGCTCGTCATGCAGCCGCTTCAAGAAATACACAAATCCCTTGGGCAAACGCCGGTTTTCGACCCCTTCCGCCAGCCGCTCTCCAAAGTCGAGCAGATGCTCGAAACCAGCCGTAGGGTCAGTCCACTCGACGGTCTCGGCGAAGACCGTGATCCTCTTGCGTCCGCCCTCCTTCGCGTCGCGCAGGGCCTCCCCCACCAACTGGGCAAAGCGGTGGATGGGAAAGTGGGGCTTGACAAGTAACACACCCGCTGATAGTGTGACGTCGTCGTTGCAGCAGGTGTATTTGCGAAAGTCTGTGTAGAGTTGCTGCGACAACTCCAGGACCTTATCCCAAGGCCCAATGATAAACATATCATCACCACCGCTGTAGACTGTATAGAAGGTATTGGCCGCCACACCCTGACAAAGCCGGTTGAGCCAGCCAGAAAAGAAGCGATCCAGGGCACTGCTCAGGGTGGATACACGAGAGATGGTCGGCTTGATGTGAGTTCCTACCAAACCCTCGCTGAAGATGAAGCCCAGTCGGTCCACATCCGCTTTTAATACTCCCAGAAGTTGCGCCCCCTGGCTTTGCTTCGCTATCTCATCGAAATCCAACACCTGTCCGTCTTGCTTTGTCGGAGCCTCATTGGCTAGGAAACGAAAGCTCAAGGCCACTTCAGCAGGCGCGTCATCATAGATGAAATCGGTGTTGTTAAGGCGAAACAACACTGTTTCACCCATCCCGTCGTGAGCTTGCTTCAGCAATGTCGTTGCTTCCTCTTGCTCTTCATTAAGTAGAGCTACGGTCATGTTGAAAGGCTTCTTGAAAGAAATTGTGGTTGCCGTTTGAGGAATGCGACCTCGCGGATCACCATACACAAAAGCAATGTGGCTTGTGCTCGGTAATTTGCTCCCGATGCTTCGATGGAGTTCACATTCATCGCACACGCGCGGATTGTCCAACGAGGTAAGGTGACACACATTGCAAGCGTGGTAGCGTTGCTCGCCGGGCACGTGGAACCTTTCGGCAGGTTCGTACTTTCCCCGCACGAATCCTTCGAACTTCCGCTGCTTGTTCGCTGCCAGTTTGTCTTCCAGAGCGCCATAGACTCGCCTCAAGTCAGCAAAGTCATTGGCCTGCACCGGTTCTATGGCGATTTGAATCCCCAGTTCGCCATAGAACTTGGACAGCAACCACCGATCCAATTCCTCCTTCAGCTTATGAACCTTGGATTCGGCGTTCAGAGGTGCCAGCAGGTCAAAGCGCCCCCCACCGTTGAAGAGAATGTTGGCTGTCGGCAGGTCGAGTTCACGGACAAACCAGTCTGCCACCACCTCCATCAGCAGCGAGAGGTAGAAAGAACGACCTCTCAGGCGGCGAGCAGCTCCAGCGAACGTCCCATCCACGCGAGAAGCAGTAATGCGGTAAATGAAACTCTGAATGCCAGAGAAGTCCCCACGCACCATCAATCCCACCGGCTTCTCTCTAGCACTTGTTTCGCGCCGGTGCAAGGCGTCCAGGTCATCTGAAGGAAGCCGATGCAAGCAAGCGGAGATGGCACAGGTCACCCTGAGATGATCGTACAGAGAGATGTCGGGCAAAGTGCGGTGTTCTTCGTCCTTCTCCCAGGGCGTGGCCGAGGGCACGAACGTCATATACTTGCACAGTATAGCCAGAAGGCCAACGAGCTTGGAGGGCCGGTCGAGAGGTCCAAGCCTCTGTAAATCCTCAGTGAACTGATTCCACAGACCCATGTAACTTTCCGGCCCAACCCGGGCCCCAACGGCTGGAAACAAGGTTTCACGATCGAGAGAAAGCTGATTGAGTCCATACCCCCACGCCCGCTCCTCGACCCAAACCCCCAGGTCTACCCTGGCTGCCGTTGGAACCAGCGGCGTCTGAGCCGGCTCCTGCCGTGGTCCCGGCTCCTCCTTTCGCTCCTGCGCAGCCAGCCAGTCGGCCACCCGAACGATCTTCTCAATTTCCTTGTGCGCTGTTGGCTTGTGATGATTACCAACAGCATCACACAAGTCATCGAGCCAGTCGTAGGGGAAGATCCCTCCAATGGCCTCAATGAAGGCAGCTCCGATTTCCTGGTGAGTACCTGATCGCCCTGCACGTTGCCACACTTTCCCCACATCGTGCAACAACGCCGCCAGCGCCACTTTCAACAATTCATCAGTCATGAGCACCTCCCGTAGAATTACTCCAATGAACAAACCAATCATCGGACTCGTGGATCAAGTCAAAACCAAAAACGCCAACCCAGGGACGCACCATCCCCTCACGTTGGCGTAGGTAACTCGA
>CAZGRL010000178.1:0-6545 GCA_964528155.1 uncultured Anaerolineaceae bacterium | reverse complement strand
TCCGGCAAAGAAAAAACATCAGGCCGTGCCGACTTGCGCTTACCGCTTATTCCTTTTACTGCTGTCTCCTGAGTTTGTTAATTAGGAGACGGCACCAATTATGGTTACTAATCTCCAACTATTCGTGCTTCTATAACCTTATCAGTATGACGATCTACTTTTATCACTAACCACTCAGAATCAATAGAAATAAATCCACGCTCATCTCCCAGCCAATAAACAAAATCCCAATCTTTTAAAGCGGCGTAGCCGAGGAATAAGTCAGGTAGAGTGCGTTGTTATAGGTTTTTTTCCTGATATTCTTCTATCTCTATTTATTATTACCTTCGAAATACGCCTTTCTTTCGCGTTGAAAATAGTCGTCGATTGCCTTTTTTACATCCTTATATTTAGAAGAATCTATTTCTGAACTTATATCCATTACGCTTGGATTCCATGCTTCTCTTGTCTGTTTATCAAAATTAGGCACAATAATGTAAGTGTGCCCTGCTTTAAATTGTGAGTTAATAGAGTTTGCACTCTTGGATGCATATATCTTTTCACCATACATATTTGCCCATTTAACATCAATAATATGCTGACCGGGTAAAAGCTCAATAAAGCCTGTAGATGTTGTCTTAATTTTTTGTCCATCAACGCCTTTAAAAAATATTTCTTGAGAATAAGGGTCTTTGTGGGTAACGATAGCCACTTCTTCGCGGGATAAAGGTTTTCCTGAATAACTGCGTATATAATCCAAATCTAGAATTGATTCTAAAAGAGTAGAACACCCGGAGAGACTAATTAAAACAAAAAAGGCCATTACAACTTTTTTCATGTTTTTCTCCTATTGTTTTGTATTTTTCTTATAACGATAGCGCATAAGTCCGTTCCGATGTCATACAACGGAACGCGATCTCGATCCGACTGAAAGTCGGAACGGACTGCTGCAACGGAAACAATCAAGATGTCTTGACTTGTACATATTTGCCATCCTCACCGTCCTAGCTGAAACTCGCTGCTTTCAGCTCGTTACCAATCAAAAACAACTTTCCAGCTATGCTGGACTCGATATCGTCTTCAACGATTCCGGTTTAAAGAAAGGTAGAACCTCCATCTCAAAAAAAGGTGATACCTTCATCCGTAAAGCCCTCTTTATGCCTGCTTTATCGGCTTGTAGAGCTAATCCCAAATTCAAAGAATTCTATCAGCGTCTCGTGGCTAAAGGTAAAAATAAAAAGCTTGCCATCATTACTGTCACTCGGAAATTACTCTTACTCATCTATACTCTCTGGAAAACTAATTCACCTTATATCCCTGATTATAAATCTGTGCATCTTGTTTCAGAAACTCTATCGGCGTAAATCATTTATCGGTGTTTGTTCTTTTGCCGAAGACATGTCCGAATGGACTCCTTCGGAGGATTCCCAGAAATATCTTTTTCTGCCCTTGACTTTTATCACAGTACCTGGTTAGCTCAACCATCACGCCATTCGGCGCTATTCTTTCAGAAAGTAACAATTGCTTGACTTAAAATCCATCTCTTATTATGCTTCTATAATTCAACCAGACAGCAAAGACCGTCCCGCCATTGGAGCTTATATCAACGCCCGCTGGTTAGCTTGGTTCTGACTGTTCGTGCTTTATTCATTGGTGGATGCCATTCATGTGCATACCCCCTTTAGGAGGATACCTCTTTTCTTAGCATCAGTCGGGTCTGGTTTGAAACCACGATTCTTCCATATCACTGAAAGGAACTGTATGCCCAAACACAGACCCAACTCAAAACATATTCGCAAAACCATTATCCCACAGCCGCTCAAAACCATCAACACTAACATTGCTGGCATCGATATCGGTTCTTCCGAAATCTATGTTGCTGTACCGCCTGATCGTGATCAAATATCTATCCGAGTCTTTTCCAGCTTCACTTGTGATCTCTATAACCTTGCTCACTGGCTCAAGCAGTGTTCTATTACTTCTGTAGCCATGGAATCTACCGGCGTCTACTGGATTCCACTATACGATATTCTCCAACACGAAGGCATCGATGTCTGTCTGGTCAATGCACGTTATGTCAAAAACGTTCCCGGCAAGAAAACTGATGTCCTTGACTGCCAATGGCTGCAACAACTTCACAGCTATGGCTTACTTAACAACTCTTTTCGTCCATCTGAAGAAATCCGTCGCTTTCGCACTATTGCTCGCCACAGGGATATGTTACTCAAATACCGCGCTGCCCACGTTCAACATATTCAAAAAGCCTTACATCAAATGAATATCCAATTGGATAATGTCTTAAGCGATATTACCGGCGTCACTGGCTTCGCCATCATTCGTGCTATCATCGCAGGTGAACATAATCCTGAGACACTTGCTATGTTCCGCGATGGACATTATCGTTGCTCTCTACAGGATATTATCAAATCCCTTCAGGGAACATATCTGGATGAATATCTTTTTGAACTCACCCAAGCCGTAGAACTTTACGATTTCTATTCCAAACAAATCTTAGACTGCGATCTACGCCTGTCTGAACTCTACGAACGAGCAACTCCTTCTCCAAATGCCACTAAACCTCTCAAACCACCAGTAAAACGATACAAACGTACATCTCAAGCCATCCCCTTTGATCTTCGATCTTGCCTTTACCGACTTTCCGGCGTTGACTTAACTCAAGTTGATGGCCTAAGCGCACTTTCTGTCCAAACCATCCTCTCCGAAACTGGTGTCGATATGAACAAGTGGCCTTCTGTCAAACATTTTACCTCTTGGTTGTCTCTTGCCCCAAATAATAAAATTACAGGCGGCAAAATCATTTCTACTGCTTCAAAAAAAACTACTAATCGCGCTGCTCAGGCTTTTCGCCTTGCCGCCAGAAGTCTATACCACAGTAAAAGCGCTCTTGGTGCTTTCTATAGAAGAATCCATGCTAAATACGGTGCTCCCTTGGCCAATATTGCCACTACTCACAAACTTGCTCGTATCGTCTATGCTATGCTAGAATATCATACCGAATATCACGACATAGAAGAGCTGTATTATGATACTTATTTCTGGCAAAGCCATTCCTTTGGAAAAAGAACGTTCTCTTAAACGCCTCAAACATAAAGCCGCTGACCTGGGCTTCCAACTTATTCCTTTATCTGCTTCTTCCTGAGTTTGTTACTTAGGAGGATTTATTTTGAGTGGTGGCACTATCGTAGATAGAAAAACTAAGCACGTTGCTTTGCTAATTTTTTCTTACGCACTAAGTATCTACCTCGGTTGTCACTCACAGCAAGTTTCTGTAGAACATCGGCCGCGGGATAGATAAACTCCAAAGTAGCAGCAGAGAACATATTGGAGTTTTCCTCTCTAAGACGTTCTTCTGTCATTTTGCAATATTCGGGATCAATTTCAATGCCAACACTATTACGCCCCGATTTCATTGCAGCCAACATTGTCGTGCCAGTTCCGCAAAACGGATCCACTACCGTGTCGCCCCAAAAAGAAAACATTCTAACAAGTCTGTAAGCAAGTTCAAGAGGAAAAGGAGCTGGATGTTTTTTTGTAGAAGCACCACTCAGATTCCAAAACTGCTGGAACCATTTGCCGTATTCCTCTTTGGATATCATACTATGCTTCCTTTGATTTTCAGTTGGTTGACGATATCCGCCTGGTTTCCTTTGCATTAGAATAAACTCGATATCATTTTTGATGATTGAATTTGGCTCATAAGGTTTACCAAGAAATTTTGAGCCGTTGTTGATCTCATAGCTAGCATTGCTAATCTTATGCCAAATGATAGGATTAAGATTGTCAAAACCAATTTTTCTGCAGATGACCGAAATATCCGAATGTAGTGGAACAACCACATGGCGACCATATTCACGCCTAGAAAGGCAAACATCGCCTACGACGCAAACTAATCGACCACCTGGGACTAAAATACGGTACATTTCTTTCCAGACCTTGCCGAGTTCAGCTAGAAAAGCTTCATAATCAGAGACATGCCCAAGTTGATTTGAATTTTCGTTATAACGTTTAAGTGTCCAGTAAGGTGGTGATGTTACGACAAGATGAATAGACTCATCTTTGATGAAAGAGACAAGTCTCGCATCGCCTTGGACAAGACGATGGGTCGTTATATGGTGCTCTCCATTATTTTTAGAAGTCATCGTTTTTCTGAAATTCCAAAGGCCGTTATCTGAGCAACTAATGATTTAGCAAAGATCTCAAACGTTAAGTCATCTGCGGGTTCTGTATAATCCCCTTTAAGCCCATTTTTCCTATCGGACATTAAAAATGATGCAACATTATAATGTCGTTCTCGAACAAGTTTGCGACAGAATATTTCGTAACGCTTAGAATATGAGGCGTTAACAAATTCAGGAAATACTTTAAAGTGAGGTTCTTGGACTCTAACAGGCTTTTGGGATTCTGGACAGTCTTCAAGAAGAAAAACATATCCTAACCAAGGTTTAATTGTTTTGTTAAACGCGCCTTCTCTGTATGCTGTCCAAAGATCGATCGCGCTACCCATAGCTTCTTCGGTTCGATTGTTAAAATTGTTGCCAAATGAAGGTCCAACTTGTGACTTAGCTTCAAGTGCAAGTATAAGTTGACTATTCTTTACAACCAATAAATCCCATTCCTTTGTCGGACGGAAATAGCCTGGTAATTCCAAATGCTTGTTATGGAAGATGTACTTTCTATCTGCACCAGCTTTAATAATTAAATCCGTAATTAATTCGATGAATTTATCCATTTGTGCACCGCCGGTAACTGCACTTCTAGCTCCCTGATCAGCCCGACCCGACGTTACCTGCTTATCTGATTGTTTCTTGCGCGTTTTCCAATAATGAGATACAGCGTCTGCAATAAGTCCGTTTAAATTGTCGATTTTCTTCATAGAATTATGATTGTCTCGCTTAAAGATACCAAAAGGAGAATAGAGAATCCAATCAGATAGTGCCACCACTTCCCAGATATATTAGAAAAAGTGAGCAACGACCAACTTCTTTTGTTGGTGGTTGCGAACTTCTAAGAATGTGTGCAAAGTGGGTGAGCCCGCCATTCTAGAATAATATTATTTTTGGCGGGCGAATCGACGTGCACACGTTTTTCAAAGAGCAGCGTTTGCTAATAAAAAATAATGAAATTGTTTTGCGCCAGTATTTATTTTATAAATCAATGTAGACTGAAGTCACCAGCATCCAGCCAATCATTGCCTGACATGTCTACATTGCAACCAGCATTTGCCAATTTTGTTGCAAATTCGTTTCGAGTAGTCGCTTGATTACTTAAGTGAACAATATGACGCCCAGCAATATCACTAAAAGGACGAAGATTACCTAATTCAACTATAACGGTACTATTTGGATTTCTGCCAAAAGCCATACCAGCCTCAAAAATAACATTTGGCCTAGCTTGACCAGTTAATTTCTTTTCAAAGGCAGGATCTTTAGCTTTGCGAAGGGATTTTTTTAAACGAGCCTCGTCGTCTGGCGTCAACAGAACTACGATTGCGGCTGCTTCGCGGAAGGCTGTTTCAAGAATATCTCCAACATATGGAGAGGGACGACGAGTTTTTTTTATGGCTTGAATCCATTCAATAGGTTGTAGACCAAGCGCGCGGAGAAATTCAAAAACCGCTTTTCTAGCAGAATCATTTCTTCCGTGGACAACAAAAACTCTATTACCACGACGTGATACAACTTTAGTTTTATGCACAAGGTTTTTAGGAGATCGTTTGGAAGTAACAGATGACACTGGCGGAACAATTACTGGAGATGGTATTGCCTTTTGTGCTGTACTACGGATTGTAGCAAGATCTTCTTCTGAAGAAAACTTCGAAATGTTTATATCTCTTTCGCTGGCCAAAACAATAGCAGCTAAATGGCGAGGTAGATGATTTTCACGCACTTTCTCATCTATAAGTTTATAAATGCGAGGGAGGCTGAGCCCAAGTGTTTTCTTCAATCGCTCGATCAATTTTTGATTAATCTTAGCCATTTTTGGCAACCTATTTTCTCGATTTCCGTTGTTGAGATAAATGAACACTTATCGTTTTAGGATCGACAGCAAGTATATTAGATATTTCATTTCTGTCAAATCCAAGGGAGTTGAGAAACAATGCTCGTTCACCTTTAGTTTTTGGTCGCGGATGCTCGAGTCTCATTGTGAGAACTCCAAGTGACCGTGAAATTATACGCAATATTTGGATCATCTCATCTAATTCTGCTTGCGCATTTTGTTGATTTCTTTCATTTTTATCTTTTCCAGTCATTTTCAACCCCCATATTTTTTGGTTAATAAAAGGGTGCAAAACAATACTATATAAAATATTTCAAAATGCAACCTAACGGACTGGCGCTAAGCTGCGGCATGACCAACTTCCAAAATGCACCCAACGAAATGAGTTCATGCTGAATACCGAATTATATATTCCCAACCAACGAGGTACTGAATAGTTAATTATGAAAACCCAAAACCACCACACGCAATGCTTAACGTACCACGCTCATCTGGTCAGAAGTTATGTTTAAAAAGTCTCATATTTAAATAAGGATACCATAAATATA
>CAZGRL010000177.1:0-6644 GCA_964528155.1 uncultured Anaerolineaceae bacterium | reverse complement strand
CATCCAGGCTTTCCAACGACGGGCGCAAATCGCCCTCCTGGAGGCCGGCGAGTGGCGTCTCGACCATCCTCTGGACGTCAGGAAGCGGTTCCTTATCTCGATTGAGGTAGATCAGTCCTGTGACCAGGAGCTGGTCGACGTGCGCCTGGTGCAGCAACCTCAGCGCGGATACACGATCGGTCGGGTCGTAGTCTCGCTCAAGTTTCTTGAGCATCAAGACCGAACCGTCGTGCATCTCGACTTCCGTCGCCTCTCCTGGGGAATAGTCGACCTTGATCTCCTCACGCTTGGGGACCAGTGTGACGTCCTGGAGCGGCTCCTCATGGGTCCTTCCCCACACATAGCTCTTGGTCGACTCATCGCGGTTATTGAAGGTGACGCACGGGCTGATGATGTCGAGAACGGCGGTTCCCTTGAACGTCAGGGCTGCCTTGATGAGCTCGCGGACCTGGCGTGGGTCGCCGGCAAACGAGCGGGCGATGAATCCGCAGTTGGCGACAAAGGCCTCCAGGCATACGTCGACAGGCATGAATGGGTTCCGTCCAATCTTCTTCAGGACCTGTCCATTGTCGGCAGTGGCCGAGAACTGCCCCTTCGTCAGGCCATACACGCCGTTGTTCTCGACGATGTAGACCATCGGGACATTGCGCCGGAGCAGGTGGACGAACTGGCCGATACCGATGCTGGCGGTGTCGCCGTCGCCGCTCACGCCGATTGCATTCAAACTGCGGTTGGCGATCACCGCCCCTGTCGCCACCGAAGGCATGCGGCCGTGTAGGCTGTTGAAGCCATGCGATCTCCCCAGGAAATAGGCCGGGCTCTTGCTGGAGCAACCGATCCCGGAGAGCTTGATGATCTTCGCCGGATCCAGCGAAAGGTCATAGCAGGCGGCGATGATCTGGCTGCTGATCGAATTGTGGCCACACCCCTGGCAGAGCGTCGTCGGCCTGCCTTTGTAGTCCAGCTTGTCGAGGCCGATCAGGTTAACAGTTGCCGTTGCCATTTCACTTCTCCTCTAACGCCAACAGGCTTTCGACGATCCAACGTGCGCTCAGTGGAAGGCCGTTGTTGCGCCGAAGGGAAAGGATCTTTGCCGTTTCTTCCGGATACTCGAGTCGAAGCAGACTGCGCATCTGGCCGTCGGTGTTCATCTCGATCACGTAGACGCGATCGTGCCTCTTTATGAAACGGCCGACGTCGTCCGCGAAAGGAACGGCCCGGATCCGCATGTAGCTCGTTGAAACGCCTTTTAGAGAGAGGCGTTGGCGCGCTTCCTGGATGGCTGGATCGGTTGAGCCGATCCCTATCAGCCCAATTGCAGCGCCCTGCACATTGTCGACGACCGGTTTGGGAAGGAGCTCACGCGCGGTTTCATGCTTTCGCATCAGGCGCTCCATGTTCGCTTCCCAGTCGTCCGGTCGCTCGCTGTAGATGGCCTCCTCGGTGTGGCCGGTCCCACGGGCGAAGTAGGAGCTTAGCGGGTGCTCATTCCCCGGAAGCGTGCGATAGGGGATACCGTCACCGTCGACATCGCGGTAGCGAGCGAACGAACCCACTTTCTCAAGGTCCTCGGCGGTGAGAACCTTGCCCCGGTCCATGGGCTCCTTGGGATAGACGAACGGCTCGCTCATCCACAAGTTCATGCCGAGATCGAGATCGCTCAGGATGAAGACCGGCGTCTGGAGCCGTTCGGCCAGGTCAAAACCACGCCAGCCAAACTCGAAGCACTCGGCGGGCGAAGCCGGGAGAAGCATCACCTGGCGCGTGTCGCCGTGTCCAAGGAAGCGGATGAACAGGATGTCACCCTGGGAGGTGCGCGTTGGCAGGCCGGTGCTCGGGCCCATTCGCTGGACATCCCAGACAACAATCGGTATTTCGGCGAAGAACGCCAATCCGCTGAATTCGGCCATGAGCGAGATACCCGGCCCGGAGGTCGAGGTCATCGCCCTGGCCCCGGCCCAGCCGGCGCCGATGGCCATCCCTATGGCGGCCAACTCATCCTCGGCCTGAATGATCGAATAGGTTGCCCTGCCGCTGTCGGGATCGGTTCGCAATTGCGGAAGATACTCTTCCAACGCGTCGGCCAGACTTGACGCCGGAGTGATCGGATACCAGGCCGCAAACGACACGCCGCCGTAGATCGCCCCCAGCGCGGCGGCCGTGTTCCCATCCACCAGGATCAGCCCCTCTGTTTGCTGGTCGCGCTGCGCAGTGTAGGGATCGCTCTTGGTCAGGTTGGCCTCGGCCCATGCCGCGGCCGCCTCGACAACATCCATATTCATCGAAACGGCTTTGGCCTTGCCCTGAAAGTGCGTCTCGAGCGCGTGGCGGATCTCTTCCAGCTCGATCCCCAGCATTTGTGCAACAACGCCGACATAGACCATGTTGGCGATGTAATCCCTGAGCGCCTTGGGGGGTGCAGCCTCGCGCACGAGCTTCTGCACCGGCATGGGATAGTAGGTGACATCGGTTCGTCCCAGCAGGCCTGTCTCGAAATCGTCCGGATAGAAGCACACTCCGTTGCTGGCGAGCCCCTGCAGATCTTCAACCAGAGTCACCGGGTTCATCGCTACAAGAATCTCGGTGGTATCACGCCGGGCGACGAAGCCTTCCGAGCTCACGCGGATGGTGAACCAGGTGGGCAGACCCTGTATGTTCGACGGGAAAAGGTTCTTCGCGCTCACCGGCAGCCCCATTCGAAACAGTGCCCGGACAATCGCCATGTTGGAAGTCTGGCTTCCCGAGCCATTGACGGTCGCGACGACCATAGAGAAATCGTTTACGATCGCTCCGTCCGTGACACGCGACTCCGCTTCGAGCTCCGCCACATCATGACTGCTCATGCTTCACTTCTCCTCAACCGATCTCGATTCCACCCGACCAACATCGCGGCGACCGAACCCGACCTCGTGCACAGACGAATGTTCCGGGCGATGATGCAGAAGCCCGGTGTGCTCGACCAGCGCGCGGTAGCCGCCTTCAAGATCGCCGGCGACGATGGCCTCCACCATCTCTTCGTGATAGGTCCAGACCTGCTCCAGATAGCTATAGTCGGCGTACAGGGCCAAGCCAACGGCCTCGTAGGCCTCCCAGTAGCTTTCCAACAACCCGGCCACGAATTCGTTATCCAGACGGGAGTAGATCTTCAAATGCAGGTCGCGATGCTCGTTGTGTGGGATTTGCACTGGTTGTCCGCGCAGCTTGTCCCATGCCCGGCTGATGAGGTCCTGCAGAGCCATCTTGTCATCTGGCCTCAGCAGGCTGACCGCCTCATGCCAGAAAGCGGCTTCGATGTGATTGCGCAGCTCACCGATCTGGTCGAAGTAGGATCGATCCAGTGCCAGGGCAAACTGGAGGCTCACCCGCAGGCTGTTGCCGAACGAATATGGCAGGACCTTGATTCCGGTCTTGGGTCGGACTTCGACCAATCCCAGGGCGCGTGCCACCTCGAGCTGCTCTCGAAGTTTGGAAGTGCTCATGCCAAGCTGGTTGGCGAGCTCCGGGATCGCCGGCATGCGATCGCCTGGCGTAGCCTGTTCGATCAGGCACTCGAGGAAGTCCTTCGCCTGCTTGGCTCCCATGGTCACCTCGACAATGCGGACGAAAAGAAAGGCAATCGCCCTATTCGTATGATCAATCTGATTGGTAGGAAGTATAACACTGGCACGAGGTCATGTCAACGGGAGTCCGCCCTGGGCTGGACATCGGCCTCGCTGGAGTGAATCTGTACGAAGACAGTGCCCCTCCACGCTTCCCCGGGGGGATTGCCCCCTGGAACCCCCCACCAAGAAGCCGAGGGAGCCTCCGCCCGCAAGCACGCCTGCGGCAAGCACGGTCGGCCGAGGCCTGGCCCAAGCGGAGCGATCCGCCAACGCTCGATCGCTGAAGGGCGATGCGGGGAGCATGTGGGCCGAACTGGAAGCGGAGGGGAGACGCCGGGAGCCCGTCAGACGCCACTCGCTCGATCTGGTACAATGTCGCCGTGCCCCGGCTGGTCCCAAGGCAACTCTCCCTCCTGATCGCCTACGGTTCACTGGCGACCTTTGCTCTGGCGTTGCCACGATTACTCCTCGGATGGCGATACAGCCAACGCATCTTCCCGGCAGAAAGCGCACCTTCAGCCCCGGCGGCGATTGTCTTCGGGGCCGGGCTGACACGCGACGGCCGTCCCACGACCGTTCTGGCCGACCGCGTTCGGACAGCCGTGGCGCTCTACCGGGAGGGAAGGGTCGGCACGATTCTGATGAGCGGGTCGGCCCAACCTTCGGGCTACAATGAGCCGGAGGCGATGCGCCGGCTGGCGCTCTCGTTGGGAGTCCCGGAGGATGCTCTCGAGGTTGATGTGGGCGGGACACGCACCTATGCCACCTGCCTGCGGGCAAAGGAGCTTTTCGGCATAGACAACGCCCTGCTTGTGTCCCAGGCATTTCACCTGCCGCGTGCCCTTCTCACGTGCGAGGGCCTTGGCCTGCAAGCCAGCGGCGTTGCCGCCGACCTCCGGACCTACCGAACGCGAGTGCTGAGCTTCTGGAGGATCCGAGAAGTCCCGGCGACCTGGGTGGCTTTGTGGGAGGCCTACATCGTCAGGTCGGACGCCCCTCTCCAGGTGGCCCGTGAGGCGATGCCCCCTTCGGTTGGAGTTGGTGATGGAACGTGATGAAGCGCTGGTAATCGTGAACGAATACGTCAGCAACCCTGCGCTGATACACCACATGCTGGCCGTAGAAGCGGCTATGCACGACTACGCCGCCTTCTTCGGTGGTGATCCAGATTCTTGGCGATTGGCCGGCCTGCTCCACGATTTCGATTGGGAAATCCACCCGACTCTCAAACAGCATCCTCAGGACGGTGCCCCGATCCTGAGAGAGCGCGGGGTTCCGGAAGATATCGTCCAGTGCATCTTGAGCCACGCCGAACACACCGGCGTGCCTCGTGACAGCGACATGCGTCGCGCTCTGTTCGCCTGCGACGAAATCACCGGGTTGATCACCGCCGTCGTGCTGGTACGACCATCGCGCTCTCTGGAAGACTTGAAAGTGAGCTCGGTCCGAAAGAAGTGGAAGGACGCCCGCTTCGCCGCTGGAGCCAATCGAGAGGAGATCGAGCAAGGCGCGCGCGAGCTTGGCGTCGATCTCTGGGAGCACGTCGACCGGGTGATCGGATCGATGCGCCGCGTGGCACGGGATCTTTGCCTGGACGGTCGGCAAGCCTGAGTCTACAGCCTATGCTGGAGAGCCGCCTCCCGACACGGAGGAGGGCAGTCGGGCTCCCGGAAGGGTGGAAGAGTCGGCTGAGGAGTTGTGGGTGGATGAAGTCCATCTGCCGTAGGGTGATGCGGCGTCGATGCAAACGCGCGGGTGGGCGCCATTGGGAAGTAGCGATGCCGCTGGTATAATGCTGCGTCGTTGGATCAGACAGGCGCTGAGAAGATGACGGAGAGTGCCCGACAATCATCGGCCGAAGTCCGCGTGTGCCCGACCTGCGGCAGCCGCGTCGCCGAGGGCGCCGATCGTTGCGGCGTGTGTGGGACCGTTCTGAGAGGCGGGTCCGTGACCGGCGCATCTCGCGATTCCTCTTATCTGACCCTGCCTCTTCCGATCGCCCTGGGCGCGCTGGTTGCCTTCGTGTTACTTGCCGCCGGCCTGACGTACGCTGCGATGAGGTTCACACCACTGGGGGCGCAGCCGACGCCGAGCGTCAGCCCAACGATAACGTCCACTCCGACGCTCACTCCGACAGCCTCGCCAACTCCAACCGCTGTGCCGACATTCACTCCGCTGCCTCCGATCGAGTACACCGTGAACGCCAACGACACCTGTCTCGGGTTGGCGGCCTTCTATCAAGTTTCGGTGGCCTCGATCATCGAGCTAAACAAACTATCAACCCAATGCCTGCTCTCCGTTGGACAGAAGCTATTGATCCCGCAGCCCACACCGACCGCCAGTCCGATGCCGAGCGAAACGCTTGAACCAGGTCAGGCGACCGAGCAAGCATGCGAGAAGATCAGCTACACGGTAGAGGCCAACGACACTTTGATCGGGATCGCCGCCAACTACAACGTCGACATGCAGGCGATCATGGACTACAACGGCATGACCGGCGACACTGTGTTCACCGGCCAGGTGCTGCTGATCCCACTGTGCGCCAGACTAGCGACCCCGGGACCGACGGCTACTCCCACGCTTCCGCCGCCCTACCCCGCTCCCAATCTCTTGTTGCCGCAGGATGGGTCGGCGTATTCACTGGCGGATGACAGCGTCACCTTGCAGTGGGCTTCCGTCGGACAGCTGCGTGAGAATGAGTTTTACAGGGTCGTTGTCGAGGATGTCACAGAGGGCTCAGGAAGGGTCAGGCTTGAGGCATATGTCACCGACACGAAGTACATCATACAGGCCTCCTTCCGGCCGGCGGATCCGACACCGCACGTGATGCGCTGGTGGATCGAACCGGTGCGTCGGGTCGGGTCCCGCACCAGCGGAGATCCGATCTACAACTCGGCCGGGGCGGTCAGCCTGAAACGCGTCTTCACCTGGTCCGGCGCGGCCGCCGAAACCCCGACGCCGTAGGGCGGACCCCCCATCCCCCCTGCCCCCCTTCCCCTTGGAGCGTGTGAATGAATTGCCGGACCCTCCTCAAGATGAAGC
>CAZGRL010000176.1:0-6685 GCA_964528155.1 uncultured Anaerolineaceae bacterium | reverse complement strand
AGATGCAGCAGCGTTGACTTGCCGGACCCCGACGGCCCGGCGACGGCGGTGAACTCTCCCTCGTGCAGCTCGAAGTCGACACCGCGCAACGCCGGCGTCTCTATTGTCTCCGTCACGTACGTCTTGTGCAGATCAATCGTCTGAATCAATGCATTATTCGACATATCGCATCGCCTCCACCGGTTCGAGCTTCGACGCCTTCCATGCCGGCAGCCACGCCGCGAGGATGGCAACGCCGGCCATTGCCCCTGCGGCAAGAAGGACCTGTGTCCATCTGATACTCATGTGCAGCACGGGCGAGATCCCGACCTCTCTCATATAGTCGGCCATTTGACCCCACAGCGGAATACCACCAAACGCCTCCACGATCAGGACGAGCCCCACACCAACGAGTGCTCCGTAGAAGGCACCCGCCAAGGTGATGATCCCGGCTTCCGCAAGGACCATCCCCATCACTCGCGCACGCGAAGCACCGAGCGAGATGATCAGTCCGATCTCACGCGTTCGTTCCATGACTGACAAGTAGAGCGTGTTCACGACCACCAGCGCTCCGAGCGCAAAGAAAATGATAGCCATGATCAGCATCATCGGGGTCAGAATCCTCAAGTAGCCGGAGACAAACGGCACGAGCTCCAACCAGTCTTCGACCTCGTATCCCAGGGGAAGTGCAGCGCGCAGCGCGGTGGTTGCCCGATCCAACAGTGTCGTGTCCCATGGACCCGTGACCCCATCGACGCGGATGACGATCGACGTTGCGGCCGTCTCGCTCCGCGCCAGCTGTCGCGCCGTACCCAGGCTGGCGAGAACCATTGTTCGGCCCATCGTTGCTTCCGGTGCGCTGAAAATGCCGAGAATTGGCACGCGAAGCGCACCGAGACTCGCCTCAGGATGGACACCGAGCAGTACCATCTCGTCGCCGACCTGTAGCTCGAGCAACTCGGCCAGTTCCTCTCCGACAACAACCCCGCGACTGCTACTGGTGAGGAACTCCCCATCGACAACCCGATCGGCCATGTTGCTGACCGGTTCGATCTCCTCAGGGACCACGCCGCGGACGTACACCGTTCGCGTTCGGTCGCCGACGCTCGCTAATGCCGGAAGGTCGAGCCGCACGGTCGACCACTCGATCCCGTCTACTGAAGCCAGTGCGGCCAGGGCATCTTCCGTATTGCGCATCAGAGGCATGGCTGAGCCGGTCGCCCTTGTTTCCTCCGCGCGAATCTGCATGTGCCCCGTATCGAACCGGGTCGAGGATTCAAACATGTCCTGCATCATGCTGTTGACAAACCCGAACATCATCACGAGGAAGTAGACTGGGATCAGTACGGCGAGGAGCGTGAGGATCGTCCTCCGCCGATTGCGCATCATGTGTCGAATCGCCGCTTTCATCAGTCATTCCCCCAAGCCTTGAACGTCTCGAGGCTGAAGAACGCTCCGTCGAGTTCGAGATCGAACTGCGGCTGCTCGATCCGTTCGATCGTCCGGTCGCCGTAGGCGTCCTCGATGGTGATCGTGGTGGCGAATCTTCGATCGCCGACGTCGATGATGTCTGTGAACTCGGCCGTCTGCACGACGCCTCCCCGCTGGTCGTAGTACACAAGCTGTTCCATGACGTAGTCGTTCGTTATCCAAATCTCCAGCTTGCCATACACGACGGGGGCATCGGCATGCGGAATCAGCGTCAAGAAGAAGCCTTCGCGTCCTTCGGATGCGCCCTCAACAGACGCGTCGTAGTCATCCGATAGAGTTCCGTGAGACAAGTCGTCCAGCGAGGGACCTGCGCCGAACAACGCATCGCCGAGTGCCACGGACGGCAGCTTGATGGAACCAACGGCCGGCGAGTAGTACCAAAGATCATCGCCCAGCTGGAGATAGCCCGAGTTCAGATCAATCTCCGGTTCCAGCACACGAATGAGCGCCAGCTCCTCGCCCAGGGTCCAGATCTCGAGTCTGTGCGATTTGGTCTGTCCCCCCAAGACGAGATCCAGTCCGATGACTCCGTGGAAGCTGTCGCCCTGCCACGCCGAGTTGACGCGCTCCAGAATAACCTCGGCATCCAGGGTAGTTTGGGCATCCTCTTGAGCAAGAGCGGAGAACCCCATCACCGCAATCGCAATCAGTGTTGTCCAAATCATGATTCGATTCATGAGTTCTCCTTTCTAGCCTTCGCGAATCGCCGTCACGGGTTCAAGGCGATTGACCCGTCGTGCCGGATACCAAGCCGCAGCAAGGGCGGTAAACACGACCACACTGAACGCCGCCACCCAGTACCACCCAGACGATGATGCGTAGATCACCCGGGGTAATCCGACGCCTCTGCCGATATCTGCGATGAACGACAGATCCAGCCCATTTCGGCTGAAGTACAGAAGACCCAAGTACCCGAGGCCACCGCCTACGACAAACCCGATCGCCGCCACCATCGTCGACTCCAGCAGAACCATCCGAGCAAGGAGCTTGCGACTCATACCGACCGCCGTCATGACGCCAAACTCGCGCGTTCGTTCGAGTACCGAGTAGAACGCGGTGTTGGCGACGCCAAATCCGGCCATCAGACTGATCATGAGCACGAACGGAAGCATCTTGAGGGTCGCGCCCGCAATCATGAACCGTGCAAACGGATTGAGATCGAAGTAGTCCGCCACCACAACGCCAGGGTTGTCGGCAAGCAGCCGCTTCGCCTCAGCCGCCGAGCGACTCGCTGAGACGCCCCGCGGCAGCGCGACGGCAAGGGTTGTCGCTCCCTCCAAACTGGTCATGGCCCGCACATCACCAATCGAAACCATCGCCATCTGCTCCAGGTCAATGCTGGCCGATTGGAAAAGCCCGACCAGCAAGAACGCGCGCGAGCTGGTCCCGTCGGCGCCAGCGGCCAGGATGACTATTCGTTCGCCGATGCGAATGTCGAGATCCTCGGTCAGCGCTACTGATAGGAGAACCTGGCCCTCGCCATCGAGGTATCGTCCCTCGACGATCAACTCGTCAAGGTTCGTCACCGAGCGCTCGGTCACCGGATCGATCCCCCGTAGGCTCACGCCATCCGTTCCGTAGGCAGTGCGTATCATGCCGACGGTCTCGATCCGCGGAGTAATCCCGGCCGTTCGCAGGGTCGCCAGGGCGTTGGTGGCCGAAGCCACCTGCTCCGGGGACAGGCCATTCTCCGGGATCGGGTCGTCGGCGTAGCCCACGGCCCTCACCTGGAAGCTCCCCTGGTTCCAGTCGATCTGCGCTGCCGTCATCGAGCCAATCAGTCCGTCGGATAGTCCGAACAGAACGAGAATCACCAGACCCCCAACCGCGACGGTCGCGATCATCAGGATCGTTCGCTGGGGATGCCTCCACAGACTTCTCCAGGCGACGCGACTTATCGTGAGATTCATGTTGCCTCCTCCTCCAGCGACCAGGCGGCGCCATACGGCGCATCTGCCTTCTGCCGTGCTGCTCGCGCCAACAGACACTTCATCTGGCACCTCCAACGCGAGAAGGGCCAGCCTTCGATTGAGGGCTCTTCTCGCCCGAACCGGCATCGCCTCGATGACGGTTCGCAGGGCAAGTGAGGCCATCCGCAATCACCTGTGGCGCGAACTCGATCATCGCGTCGTACAGCTCCGCCGGGACACGATCCTTGTTCACCGGCAACAGCTTCACCAGGCCGAAGGAGTACGCGATCTGGTAGGGATCCCCCGCGACGATCTCGCCTCGCGCCTGCGCAGCAGTGATTTCGTCAAGGATCGGCGCGAAGAACGCCTTGGAGCGCGTCAGGATCTCGTCGTACTTGAGCGCATCGGCGAGGCGTTGGAGCTCCGATGGGTCATCGAGCAGGATCCGCGACATCTCGTTCGTCTCGATCTCGTGGATGATCGCCCGCATCAGGCGGATCAACGCCTCGCGCATGTCGCTCGTGCTCCGAAACGACGCGTCCAGCAGGCGTTCCATCATCGCCGGCGTCTCCCTGAGGAACAGCTCGACGTAGAGCGCCTCCTTGCTCTCAAAGAACAAGTAGAAGCTCGACTTGGCGATCCCTGCCGGCCCGACCACATCCTCAATCGTTGTCTTCTTCAAGCCGTAGCGGAGGAAACAGGCGCGCCCCCCCTCCAGAAGCTTCACCCGGATCTTTTCTTTCTCTTCTTCTTTGAACGCTCTTGGCATGGTCGACTCTGTGAATACAAGATCTTTACGGTCACAGAGTATACAGAGTTGCGCGGGAATGTCAAGCTGACAGTGGCTGCAAGTCAGATCGCACCAATTCCCTTCTTGACGACATTCTCCAGCTTCGTTTCGATGGAATCGGAGGAACCGCTCGATCCATCACGCATAGGATTCCTCTGTCCGCGGGGAGTCATGCGGTTTCGTCTAGCAACTAGCGATCGCAGCCGGACCGACTAGCCAGTTGCCAGTTGCTCCAGTAACTTCATGGTTGTAGGATGGCGTTTGCGAATACCAATGTCAATATGAGAGAATGAAGGAACCGGTAGGGCAGATGGGGATTCGGAAAGCGCGGGGAGAGAAGGTTTCGATGCAAGTGTACACCTTCGTATGCCAAGCATTGTTGGGCATCACATGAGCTTTGCGGACTGGGAACCTGACGACGCGCGAAAAGTACACGAGGGGCTGCTCCTTCTTGGGTGGCGAGCTGATTCGCGGCTGACGTCGGATGACTCGTTGATGGTTCGAGATGTGGCGCATGAAGCACTGAGATGCGCGGAGACTGAGACGCTTTCTCCGGATGTTATCGATGATCTTGCCGCAAAGGCATTCGACATCATGTCGTTTCAGATCATGAACGTCGAGGAAAGAGCGTCCATGACGAGCGGCCCCTATAAGGAGTCTTCGCTCTTCTCGCCCCTCGCTCCGATGATCGATGAGGCAATCCTTTGCTACTACCGTGGCTACTACACAGCGGCCTTGGCAACGCTATTCATTATTCTGGAGCGATACCTACGGCAGCTGGCTGGCTGGGAGCCAGGAATGCCGGACCCATCATTTGTGACCCTACGCGCGGCCGTCAAGAATCACCCTAAGTCTGCGGCGCGCGATGAAGCCGAGATAATACTTTCGGCCATCTATTCAAGATATGACGCCCAACTCCCACCCCAATTCCTTTTCAATCGCCACGGCCTGATTCACGGATTACGCGGGCCGAAAAATGTCGATCGAATGAACTGCGTAAGGATGCTCCTGCTGTTTGATGTGCTCTGTTCGGCTGAGGGGCTTGGAAGAGGACTCGTCTACAGCGACGAATTCTATTCGCGGCACACGGCATATGCGGCATGTCAACGCCTGGGGCCTGAAACGAAGTTGATGCTGCGAAATCAACTCGAATGAAGAAGCGCCGATTAATGACCCGATGCGCACCCCATCAATCGACCGGGCCTGCGCGAAAAGGCACGCAGCTGGTGATGTCAAACGTTAGGGAAAAAGGACTACGATGAATGTTGATGAAGCCACAACCTACTTGCTCTCGTATATTCGAGAGCCGCGTGCCAGTCGCTACGCAAACTATGGCTACGACCTCTACATACCAAATGTCATTGACGCCTACTTGCGGGAAAGCGACCCGGATAATGCGGAACGTCACTGGGGTTCCTCTCAATGGAAAGAGCTTTCCCCCGACTTCTACGCCGCTGCTTGGGATCTGTGCCGCAGGGGGATCATCCGTCCCGGTGTTCGCATCATGGGCGCTCAAGCCACTGTTGACGGCAGCGGCGGTGACGGCTACTCAGTGACGCCATTCGGACGACAATGGCTCGACGAGGACACCAACGACGCGTATATCCCTACGGAACCGGGTCGCTTCGCGGAAATGCTACAACCTCACCGCGACCGATACGGGCCGGAATTCTACGAGCGGTCACAGGAGGCGATCCGTTGCTATGGCGCACACGCCTACCTTGCATGTTGCGTGATGTGCGGTGCGGCAGCCGAGGCGATTCTACTGGCGACGACAATCGCCCGAGAGGGCGATGAGGAAAGAGTACTGTCTGCCTACAACTCATCGCAGGGCCGTTCGCGTGTCGAAACAATACTCCTCGGCCAAGCTCGCGATCGCCTCACGCAGGAGGTACAGGGCTTCCTGACGCTGTTGAAGTATTGGCGAGATCAAGCCGGTCATGGAGCAACAGCCAATATCACTGACAACGAAGCGTACACTTCGCTTGCTCTCCTCTTACGCTTCGCAACATATGTCGATGATTGGTGGAGTGAGCTGACTGAGAAACGAGCTTAACACCGGGGTCCAGTTGACCTGGCGAATTATCGTGGTCAGGTCTTCATTCTTGGTGTTTCTCGATTCATCTTGGCTTCAAACCCGGTCTGCCGGAGTCATCTCTTTGGTATCTTTTTCGACCGGGTGTTGCTTCTAGCAGTTCGACGGAGTCGCGGGCATTGGCACACCCGTTGCATTGCCGAGGCACCCGCGCGAGAGTAAACAGGCAAGGAAGCCGAGAGATGCACAAGATAACAGAGGTTAAGGTGCTGGAGGATTACAAGCTGGACTTGACGTTCGCCGATGGCACGCAGGGAACCGTCGACCTCTCCCGCTTGGTGGGAAAGGGAGTATTCGCCGTGGGGAAAAACAGGGGTTGGGTCTTGCAATGTGAAAAACAGGGGTTGGGTCTTGCAATGCAACATGCGCGTAGTTCTCACGACCCAGTCTCGTGCTGTGCCAGCCGGCAACTGACGGTGG
>CAZGRL010000175.1:0-6698 GCA_964528155.1 uncultured Anaerolineaceae bacterium | reverse complement strand
GGTGGCGTCCCTGGAAGGTCACACCGACTGGGTGTACGACGTGGCCTACGCACCCGACGGCAGCGTGCTGGCCAGCGCCTCGGCCGACGGGACCATCCGGTTGTGGGACACGGCGACAGGCGAGCCTGTGGCCACACTCGAGGGCCCTGGAGGCCGGATGTGGAGCGTGGAGTTCTCCCCGGATGGCCAAAGGTTGGTGAGTGCCTCCGACGCGGGCGTAGTCAGCATGTGGGGTGTGGTGCCGTAGATGAAGAAGCCGGCGAAGCGGCGCTCCCAGGCCGGATCATAGCTTCAGGCCTCCGTCCAGGAGTCACCCCCCGTCAGATTCCGTCCAGCCGATCGTGGCCAGGACGGGCAGGTGGTCCGAGCCGCCGTCCTGGCCCACCCAGGTTTCGATGGGTTGGAGATCGGGCGTGGTCAGAATGTAGTCGATTCGAATCAGCGGGGGCAGCTTGAGAGTGTTAAGTTCCGTTGGGAAGGTCAACCCAAAACCGAAACCGACCTCTCGCCGCGCGTCGGCCAGTCCGCGCTTGATGATGGTTGAGTATCCCTCGTCCTGATCCGTGAGGTTGAGGTCTCCGGCCACGATCGTATTCCCTCGCTCCATGGCCAGATCTGCCAGCATCCCGTAGTCGGCGCGGCCTCCGCCCGCCGGCCCACCAGGGCCGAACAGCATGACCGGCGGATGGGCGCTGATGACGGTCAGCGTGCGGCCTCCGACCTCCACATCAGCGATCAGATAAGCCCGCCAGCTTGCGAGATATTGCACTCCTTCTTCTTCAAATGGAAACCGGCTGAGCATTCCGATGCCATCCACCCCGGAGTCGTAGAACGCCTGGTAGGGATAGAGATCCGACAGGTCTCGCCGGTAAAGCGGAACTTGCTCGTCGACGCTTTCCTGGATTGCCACAATGTCAGCGCCCGATTCCCGGATAGCCCTTTCCAGACCATCCCACTCCGCCCTCCCTTGGGCGGTGTTGTAGGTCATGACTGTAAGCTGGCTCGTCGAGTTCGAGCGACTGGGCCCAGGAAGGAACAGCCCTCCGAACTGCAAGAGATAAGCAGCCGCGCCGATGCCGAGCAGCACGCTCGAGCGCCAACTCTTGAGCAACAGAGCAAGCAGGAAAAGCGGGATGGCCGGTAACAATACTAGATGAAGGAACGTACCGATGGCGACAACCGGCCACAACCACCTAATGGCGTTAATCGGTCGCAGGACGAGGTACCCGATCATTCCCGCCGCATACAGGTCGACGAGGGTGAACAGGATTTTCCGCAGCCGGCTCCGAGATTGTGGCAAAGGGATTACGGCTCCTTTCTGATCAGGTCTCGATAGCGCACATCGCCTGCCGGGCAGGAGTTCCAGCCCCGGTTTCAGTTGCCCTAGCGGGCGTTGGGAACATGAAGAATCTTCGCGTGACACAACTGCAGCCGCAATGGTGCTTCTGTAATCCGACCGGTGCGTGAGCTGCGCATTGAACACGCCCGACAAAGCTGATACAGTCATCTCATATCCGGCTGCGGGTAACAGGGCCAATCCCCGATGCTTGCTCCGAAGACCCGTGCGGAATATCTGGCACTGAGGCAGATCGCGCAGCGCTTCTCCCGGGAATCCGGGGCCCGCTCGACGATGCGCCGTCCAGGAGTTGCTGTCCTGGCATTCGTACTGTTCGCCAGTTTCGGATGCCAGGCGGCCCCGACCCCAACCGCCACATCCTTACCGATTGCTCCACCGACCAATGGCGCTACGCAGCCTAGCCTCCCGTCACCCACCGAAATCCCTCTGGCGACACACACGCCGATCCCGGAGCCGACGCCCGCGCCTGCACTGCGACCGCTTCGGATCCTTGACCATGGCGAAGACGGGATTGGGCGGACCTGGATCGTGTGCATGGACTGGTCGCCGGATGGCGCCTACCTGGCCGCGGGCGGCACCGATGAATCGGTCATCATCTGGGACGTTGAGACCGGTGAGCAACACCGTGTGCTTCATCATTCGACATGGCCGGACACCTGCGATTGGTCCCCGTCCGGAGACAGGATTGCGGTCGGCGGGATCGACTCACGGATCCGGATCTGGGACGTGTCGAGCGGCGAACCAAGGCAGACGCTCTATGGTTACTTTGGGGAAATGCAGATTCTCGCCTGGTCACCCGACGGTTCGATGATCGCTGGGCTCGGCAGCCTGGACAAGTCGGCCCGCACCTGGGATGTCGAGCGCGGGGAGCCGCTCCACGCGTTTCCGAGCGCCGAGGGTACGAACGACTTGGATTGGTCGCCGGACGGCAGCGCGATCGCCACGTCGACCGGAGAGGGCGTCAAAGTCTGGGATGCTGCCAGCGGAGATCTGCTTTACGTGCTAGACAGCGCCGGCGCGACGCGCAGCGTCCGCTGGTCGCCAGATGGCCTGGCGTTGCTTGCCAGCGGAGCAGACGGCATCGCAGCTTGGAACATCATCGGACGGCAGCCCATTGCGACGCATTTGCCCAAAGGCAGGCCGTCATCCCCAGCCCTGTGGTCACCCGATGGGAGCATGATCGCGGCCGGATTTGCAGATGGGTCACTCCGGGTGCAGGACATTCGAGCTGATGGACGGGTACTGTCGAGCGCGGCGCCATGAGGAGCGATCGTCCACCTGGCCTGGAGCCCGGATGCCAGATACCTGGCAGGGTTCGTCAGATATCTGGGCGGCGAAGACTTCCTCGATTGGATCCTTGTGTGGGACCTCAACGCCATGGCGGAACCCACCATCCTGAAAGGGCATGACAACGCCGTCTTTCACCTGGCCTGGTCGCCAAGGGAGAATATCCTTGCGAGTGGCGCCCACGATGGAAAGGTGATCCTCTGGCGCAGCAACCCCTAGGCTGGGCATTGAACCCGCATCAAACAGGCCCTCTCGAGATTCTCGGCCTGTGGCGGCGGGGCCCATGAAACCCGCCTCGCCCCCTGCTCACATGCTTGGCGTGTTTGTTCCACCACTCCCGCCAGACCATTCCCAACTTGCCTCGCGCTATACCGAATCACTTTGTAGCCTCGCTGCTTGGTCCAATACGTGCGCGGCGCAGTAGGTCGCCTGATCTCCGCGGACGAGGTCTTGCCCCCGTCGGTCTCGATCACCAGGCTCGCCACCGCGCATGAGGAGTTGACAATGAAACAATCAGTGGGACACGTGCGTCCGGGCGCCGTGGCGGCCTGTTTACGCGCTGCCTGAAGTCAAGGCGGGGCTGTCCGGAAGCCAAATGTAGATGGAATAGAAGACAAACGATGAGTCGCCCTCGAACTCCAGCCCGGGGAAGTCCTCGTAGTAGCAGTAGAGAGCTTCCGAAGGACATGTGGATTGCCACCACCAAAGGGAGAAACTGACCCAGTATCCTCCGAGCTCCATTTGCGAGGTGTAGTACTCGGCCCAGACGGTGTGCCACTTATCGTTGAATGGGAACATCTGATCCGGCTCACCCAAGACGGTCGCGGCGACAGATTGGTTGTAGGCAACATTCTCCTCTCGAAGTCTCACCATGAATCCCGCCGGAAGTGCGGAATCCAATGCAGCCAAATGGCGCTCCATGTGCTCTGCCCTGACCTGGCTGGACTTGTCGTGAAGGACCTGCAGCTCGACGATCCCATTCTCCCATGTCCGCACACGTTCGTATGCATTGTTGTCGACCCAGCTGAATCCATTCACCCCATCACTGCCTCTGAATGGAAAGCGTCGATAGCCGGCCTGCTTGAGCGCAGCCTCAATATCTGCGATCGTGACCGACTCCCACGTCGGCTCGGGCGTGCTGGTTGGGTTGAGTGTTCGGGTCGGACGGGGCGTAGCTGTTGACGGGCGGGGCGTTGCCGTGTTCGTAGCGACCTTCGGCGGCGTCGTCTCGGTCGCCGGGATTGGGCTCGGCGTCGCCGAACCGCAGCCTGTCAAAAGGAGCACCACGATCGCGAGCAGCAATTCCCTCATGTTGCACTCTCCCCTCTGTCAATGAATTGCCGGCTCTTGGCGGGATTATACGGATGAGAAAGCGCATGTGCAATCGATCGCCGTCGGACCATCCCCAGGCGTGGGCGGCATCGAGAGCAAGTCTCATGGTCTCACGGTCTGCCAGACCTTGGCCTTGGTCGGCATCAGCGAGTGGCGGAAGTCGCGCGATCGCTGGAGGTCCGGGCTCGCTTCCGGTCGGGGACTGCGCCTCGAGCGTCCGTCACTGGCCATTCAGCCGCGCTCCGGGGAGCCAGGCGTATTTCGAGCGCTTGCAGTTGGAGGTTCCCATTCGCCGGAAGAATGAAGCAGCACGCCGTGCAAAGCGCGACTGCGCCGATTGCACGCCTGCTCATCCTCCGGGAATCCCCATCGCGGGGGCCAGTTGTCAGTCTATAATTGAAATCGGATTAAGCCCCGCCATCGGAGGAGGAGTGACCCATGCCTGCCTCGAGGATTCGCGCGAATTACGACATGCTCGCGCAGATCGCCAAGCAGTTCGGCCGCCAGGCCGAAAACACCCAGAATACGCTTCGCAGCATCAAGCAACACCTGGGCACACTCCAGAGCGGCGATTGGATTGGAGCGGGTGCCAACGCCTTCTACCGAGAGATGGATCAAGAGGTCGTGCCCTCACTGACCCGACTTGCCAAGGCGCTCGAGCAAGCCCAGCTCGTCACCACACAGATCAGCAAGATCATCAAGGATGCCGAGGACACCGCATCCGGTTTTCTGCGCGGGACCGCCGCCTCCGGGACAGGCGGTGTGGGCACACAAGCAGCCGAAGGCGGGGGCGCAGTCGCGGCAGGCGTCGCCGGGCTTGCGGATTGGTTCAAGTCGGTAGCCGGGGGCTTGAACATCGGCAGCTGGACGTTCACCGGATTGGGCAGGCTCGCCTCCAATGCGGTCTCGCGCTTGAACGCGGCCCTGGCGGGCCGGCTGGAGCAAATGGCGAGCATCTTCGCGCGCGGAGGGGAAGAGGCATTGAGTAAGAGCGGAATCCACGCCCTCGTAGCCCGGTACCTGACCAATTCCGCGCGTGCGGCGAAGACGGCCGATTGGCTGAATAAGGGCTCGACCGGTCTGAGTGCTCTGGGCGCGGGGGCCACGTCCGTCGGACAGGGGATGTCGTCGAGCGCCGAGACCTGGATCGGGAAAATAACCAGCGGAGGCGCGGCCGGCGCATTCTCATGGGCAATGCGGAAGAATCCCTATGTCTTTGCTGGCGATATGCTCGGCATGGCGACCGGTCTCGACGGCCCGTCTACGATCATGAATAGCTCTTTCGAATCGATCGTGGTCACCGGCGAAGGGTTGGTCACCGGCTCGACACGCGGCATGGAGAGCCTGCATCAGCGGCAGTTGAACGGCGAATGGGGCGGGGTGTTTAAGTCGGCAGCTGAAGCAGGAGATTTCTGGGCCGATCACGGTGTCGTCGGCGGTCTGGGGATGTTCTGGGACGAAGTCAAAAGTGTGTTCTGAGAAGTAGGAGAAGACCAGCATGGCAGTCCGCGAATTCCCGGTCGAAGTCCTTCGGGACTTGCTGATCAACATCGATGGAGACATCAGCGCCGCCTCGCCCTTTGCCTTCCTGATCACCGGTGATCTCGAGGGAAGCTTGGATCCACATATTCCCTGGCTTGAAGAGCATGGCCTGCTCGATACGCCCTCGGAGCAGCACGGTCGGCTGGCTCTGCTTCCCAGCTTGAGGCGTTCCCTCGATATCGCTGCTAGGCCAATACGCCGGATCGTGGTGAGCCAGATAGGCCCAGAGGACAGAAAGCGGTCTGTACACGTCAGCGATGGCGCAGAGGTGGTTGTGGCGGCGTTCGATGAGAAGAGCTGCATTCTCTCCGATCCTCTTGAGATGGAGGCCTTCCGCGACACCCTGGTAGAGGTCATCGGCCCGGCGTCGGAGTCAGATGAGTCTCCGGCCCCTCTTCAGCTCCATCCTGCCGTCCTGGCATTCCTGGGGGCAGTAGCCGGCCCATGGGTGCCTGCGGATGACCTCGTCTCCGATGTCGAGGATCTTGATTCGGCGCTGGAATGGCCCGTTGAGCGAACGGATGCCGAAGCGCGTCTCGCCACGCTTCTAGGTGGTCCGGACGCGGCGACTGAGGTGCTTGACAGCCTCGTGGAGGATCAGATCCTGGAGACCGCTGACGGAAAGTTTGATATCCACCCTGCATTTCAGGTGTGGCACCGGGCCATCCGCTCGGGCGTATACCTGGAAATCCGGAGGCAGGAGTTCCCCCAGGGCGATCTTGCTCAACTCCAGGCGCCGGTTCACGGTCTGTTCTTGGGTTCACCAGGGGGCCGCTGCATGCTTTGGCCGGCAGGAAATGGTTCGGAAGAAATCCTGCTTTCTCACCCCACGGCCGAGGAGTTGAAAAGCGTCGTTGGCTATCTGGTGGGCTGGATCGACTCGGACTAGATCTGTCGCTCGATCTCGCCATGCAGTCGCCGAAACGGAGGCTGCGTCCACGCCCACAATAAGGCGCGTTGCCACCCCGGAACACCCTTCGACACAGCCTGCGCCTGGCGACGAGCGCTCCAACGCAGGCGAGTCATTGACTTCGCCCCTTTGCTCGTGCTAATCTGGTTCATCGGATCGAACGTCGAACGTGAAAGGGGGAAAGCATGCGCTCCTTCGACAGGCTCCACAAAGGGTCAATCCGGATCCTCCCCGCGGCGGCTTTGCTGGCCGCGCTTTTCGTCCCCCTGC
>CAZGRL010000174.1:0-6756 GCA_964528155.1 uncultured Anaerolineaceae bacterium | reverse complement strand
ACTACCATACAAGCTTCATCTTGAGGAGGGTCCGGCAATTCATTCACACGCTCGAGGGGAAGGGGGGAAAGAAGCGGGAGAATGAAGCGTAGGCGCAAAGCGCCTACGCTTCATTACTCCCGTAAGCCTTCCAGGGGTGGTGAGGACAGTCAGGTGCGGGCGGCTGGCCGTCGCTCGGAGCGCCGTCCTCGGCGCAGGGGAAGGTGGGCGGAGAGGCGACCTCCGCGCCGAAGTGTCATTCTGCCTAAAGCTTCCATGGGTGGTGAAGACGATCAGATGCCGTCGAAATCACTCCCAGCCTGTCCTTGTGCTCTTCAAGGGCGCCGTCCTCGGCGCAGGGGCAGGCAGGCGGAGGAGCGACCTCCGCGCCGACGCAAGATGCTCCCGACGACATCCTCGTTGGCGGCGCGGACGCTCGTCCCCCGCTCCCTGCCGTCTCATCATTTTGGAAAGAATCGCGTCATCTTGGACTCGTTCGCCGGGCTTCTATTACAATGATGGCCGTACGTGAGAAAGGTCGAGCGATGGAACTTCGAAGACTCGGAACGACGGACTTCATGGTTTCCCCGATTTGCCTGGGCAGCATGCAGTTCGGCTGGACAGCCGATGAAGAACCTTCATTGGCCGTGCTGACCGCGGCCCATGAGGCGGGGATCAACTTCATCGACACGGCAGATGTGTACTCGAGGTGGGTCCCGGGGAACCCTGGGGGCGTGTCGGAGAGCATCATCGGCAAGTGGCTCAGCCAGGGGGAAGGGCGCCGCGATCAGGTCGTCATCGCCACCAAGGTTCGAGGCAGGATGTGGGAAGGGCCGGACGGTGACGGGCTCTCGCGTTCACATATCGTGCGGGCGGTAGAAGGCTCGCTCCAGCGCTTGCGTATCGACACCATCGATCTGTATCAACTGCATTCACCGGATCTGGCGACGCCGATCGAAGAGACCCTGCGGGCGCTCGATGATCTGATCCAGAGCGGCAAGGTTCGCGCCATCGGATGCTCCAACTTCACGGCTGAGCAGACTGCCGATGCGCTGACAACGTCTGCCGACAAGGGGCTGGCACCCTTCGTCACGAGCCAACCCCACTACAACCTGGTACATCGAAGTGAATTCGAAGTAGGCATTGAGGCCCTTTGCCTCGAGCATTCGATTGCGGTCCTTCCCTATAGCCCATTGGGGAGCGGCTTCCTGACCGGGAAATACCATCGCGGCCAGCCTCATCCGGCCGGGTCACGCGGCAGCTCCAGCCAGCGAGTGCGCGATCTCGAGGGCAACTCCATTGCCTGGTCGACCCTGGACGTGGTTCGAAGCTTGGCCGAAGTCCTCGATTGTTCTCCGTCGCAGGTCGCCCTTGCCTGGCTGTTGGCCCGACCGTCGGTGACCAGTCCCATCATCGGGCCGCGCTCCGTGGAGCAGCTTGCGGACAACCTCGGCGCGGTCGAGGTCCGGCTCGAGCCCGCTCAAATCCAGCGGTTGGATGAAGCCAGCGCCGGGCTGTAGCCAGCCCGATGCGAGCCGGGTCCGCCTGCGGACCTACACGGCCGCATCATTCTGTGTTGTTATGGTAAGTCGAAGGCGGTGATGGTATAATCGCCCCGGATCGTCACATGCGACGAAGGGAGAGCGTATGCAGACGGCGATCCTCCGGTTCCTGACGTTCCTTCGAGAACAGCGGGGAAGCGCCGACAACACCATCCTGGCCTACCGAACCGACCTGCAGCAGATGGACCGGGTGATCTCGGAGGGTGAAGCGGAACCCGTCACACCCCCGTCCCTGGACCGTCAAAAGATCCGCCGCTACGTCGATTGGCTGAATGCTCGCGGTTATCGGCCGGCAACCGTCGCCCGAAAGATGGCGGCCGTGCGCTCGTTCCTGGATTACCTCGGCACTCACGACGAGGATATCTCGCCGGAGCTGATGCTCGAGCTTCAGTCGCCTCCGGCGCCGAGACGCCGCCCGCGTGTGTTGTCGAAGGAAGAAGTCGAGCGGCTATTGTCCGCCCCGGCGAAGCGCGAGTCGCCTCACGGGCTGCGAGATGCGGCGATCCTGGCGCTGCTTTATGTCACCGGACTACGGGCGGCTGAGGCGGTCGGGCTCCGCCTCGATGAAGTTGATTTGTCCGAAGGCGTGATCCGTCGTGCCGAATCGAATGGCCCCGTTCTCAAGTTGGGAGACAGCTTGAAGACGCTGCGCCGGTACGTCGAGAAGGGGCGACCTCACCTCAGCTCGAACACAAATGAGAAAGCGCTGTTCCTCAACCAACGCGGGCAATCGTTAAGCAGGCAGGGGTTGTGGCTCGTGGTGAAGCGCTGGGCGCACGAGACCGGACTGGGGGAAGACGTGTCCCCCTATTCCCTCCGCCACACACTGGCGCACCACATGCTCAACCAGGGGCGGACGCGGCGCGAGGTGCAGGAACTTCTCGGGCTGAGCAGTCCCAATGTGCTTCGTGTGGGGAAAGCGAAGGCGGAGCCTTGATGAGCGGGTCGCGCGAGGACGGTTTCCTGAGGATCGAGGAGATCGAGGCCGCAAAGCAAGTGATCGAGGACCGAAGCGCGACGCGGCCGCGGGTCGGGATGATCCTCGGATCAGGGCTAGGGCCATTGGCCGAGTCGGTCAACGACGCGGTGCGCATTCCGGTCGAGACGGTCCCCGGCTGGCCGGTGTCGACCGTCGAGGGACATGCCGGTGAGATCGTCGTCGGAACGTTGCAGGGCCAGCCGGTCATCGTGCTTCAAGGCCGGGCCCATTTCTACGAAGGCTACTCGATGTCCCGCCTGGGCTTGCCGGTCCGGGTGATGCAATCCCTTGGCGTGAAGACGTTGATCGTGACCAATGCCGCCGGTGGTGTGAATCCGGAATTCTCGCCGGGCGATCTGATGCTGATCACTGACCATTTGAATCTGCTCGGGATGGCCGGCCAGTCACCGTTGCGCGGTCCGAACCTGGAGACCTTCGGCCCGCGTTTCCCCGATATGAGTCAGACGTATTCGCGATCTCTGCGGGAGCTGGCGCTCCAGGTTGCCGCAGACCAAAAGTTGAGTCTGCGGCAGGGCGTGTACGTCTGTCTGGCCGGCCCTTCATTCGAAACCCCAGCCGATCTGCGTTTCTTGCGGGCCATCGGCGCCGACGCGGTCGGGATGTCGACCGTGCCGGAAGCGACGGTGGCCCGTCACGGGGGGATGAACGTATTGGGGATCTCCGGGATCAGCAACAAAGCCAACCTGGATGGGAACACCGTCACGACACATGAGGAGGTCCTGGCCGCCGGACGCGTGATCGTCCCAAAGTTGACGGCGCTGATCAAGGGGATCCTTGGCCGGCTTCCGCCTACTGATTGAATGGAAGACGTACTGCTCTTTATCGAGGAGCAACAAGCCTGGATCTATATTCTCTTTGGGCTCTTCGCCATCATCTACCTCAAGGCCACCCTGGACGCAGCCGCAGAGCTGCGCGCCTCTTTGTTTGGGCTGGAACGCGAGCGATCGATGGCGAAGCTCCGGCGCTCGGCGGCGTTGATGACGGTCTCGCTGGCCGTCATCCTGACGACGTTTGTTCTGGCGACGTACGCCGGACCGGCGGTGCCGGCGGCCGATCGCCCCACGCCTTTGCCGACAGTCTCGCTCCTGGCTACCCCCCAGGTCACCCTCGCCGTACAGAACGGTGAGCCGGCCACGGCCCTGCCCTTGTCCTCAGATGATCTCAACAGTGCCGGCTGTGCGAACACTTCGGCCACGATGACATCACCGATCGAGGGCGCGGTCCTCCAGGATGCGGTCGATATCCAGGGGACGGCCAGCATTCCCAATTTCTCTTTCTACAAGTATGAGTACCGAAGCACCCAGCCGGATTCGACATGGCGGACGATCTCCGCCGGCACGACACCTGTCGTCGAAGGCAAATTGGGAACCTGGGACACGAGCCTGCTCATACCCGGGGACTACGCTTTGAGACTGATCGTCACGGACACGGCCGGCAACGCGCCACTGCCGTGCGTCATACGCGTGACAGTCGCCGCCTCCAGCCCGTGATGCCTCGGAAGATCGAGTGGCATCTATCGCCGCCAATCGCGGCGGACGTTGAGGAGTGTGACATTGGAAGGTGAGAGTCTGACCATCCGGAGCGCCGTCTCCACCGATATCGCCGATCTGATCGACATGGATCATTCCTACAGCACGGATCACGTCTGGCAGATGGGATATACGACGGATGCGGAAGAGGTGGCGGTCGCCTTTCGAGAGGTCAGACTTCCGCGCCCGATGCGCGTCGAATATCCGCGCAATCCGGATCTGCTCGCCGACGAGTGGACCCGCAAGCAAGTGTTCCTCGTAGCGGAGCAAGAAGGCCGGCCGGTTGCATACCTCACACTTACTCAGCCACCGGCTCTTCAATCCGCCTGGATTTCCGATCTGGTCGTCGAGAGTGCGCACAGGCGCCAGGGGATCGCGACCCACCTGATCAATCAGGTGAGAGGTTGGTGCCGAGAGCAAGGCTTGAGCCGGCTCTTTCTGGAGATGCAAATCAAGAACTATCCTGCGATCTGCCTGGCCCGCAAGCTGGGATTCGTCTTTTCCGGGTACAGCGACCATCACTATCTCGACCAGGACATCGCCATCTTCTTCAGCCTGGAGATCCGTTAGCGTCATGCTTTTGCCCCCGGCCGTCCTGGCGGCGTTGCTCGTCCTGAATGAGATCCTTAACGCCGGGAACGCCATTACGGCGTTCTCGCTCTTGCTGTACTCGTTGACATTCAACATGCGTGAACGAGTGGCCCGCGCCTTCGCCTTCCTCATGGCGTGCGTGGTCCTGGGCCACTTCGGCGACGTGCTCGTCGGGACCGCCCGCAATTTGTCGGAGGTCACTGTCTGGCTGCGGCTGCAGTGGTTGGCGATCGGACTGATGCCGGCAGCCTACCTTCATCTGACTGACGCGCTGTTGGCGGCAACCGGTCGGCCGTCGAGGGGCAGGCGGGATCTGGCGATCCGCATCGGCTACATCGTCGGCGGTGCTCTGGCTCTCGGGGCAGGATTGAGCGACGTCGTCGTCGATGGCGTCGTGCGGCAATTCTCAGCCGCCTACCTGCATCCCGGCCCCCTCTTCTACCTGTACACCGTGTTCTTGGCCGCAAGCCTGGCGATTTCGGGGCGCAATCTCTACCGCGCCTACCAGCGATGCCTGACGCGGACCAGCCGTCGAAGAATGCTCTACCTGATGCTCGGCGCTATCGGGCCGGTGCTGAGCATCTTCCCCTTCCTGACATTCTTCGGCCCGGCGATGCTGGCATTCCCGTCCCTCTTCTGGATGATGCAGATCCTGACCAACGTCTACGTTGCCATTTCATTGGTGCTCATCGCCTACAGCGTGGCCTACTTCGGCGTCAGCTATCCGGATCGGGTGGTCAAGAGCCGGCTTTTCCAATGGATCCTGCGCGGACCGGTCGTGGCGTCGACTGTCCTGGCGGTAACGGTTCTGGTGAACCGTTTTGCCGAATTGATCGGACTCGAGGAAAGTCGTCTCGTGCCGTTCGCCATGATCGCATCCCTCTTGCTCCTGCAACTCCTGATCACGCTGATCCGACCGCCGATCGAACGCTGGCTGTTTTACGGGGAAGATCGCGCCGACGTCGAGCGCCTGCACTTGTTGGAAGAGAGGTTGCTGACATCGGGAGATCTGCGGCAGTTCCTTGAGTCGATCCTGAACGCCGTGTGTGATATCCACGGCACGCCTACCGCCTTCGTCGCCGTCGTCGGGGCGGGCGGCATCGACCTCGAAGTTGCAGTCGGACCGGGCGACCTGCCGGAACAGACGGAAGACATCCCCCCTTTGCTGATGAGTGAAGGGCAATACGACATCCCGATTCTTGGCAAGGTCTTCAACTGGGGATCGAACTGGCTGATCCCACTCCGCACGCCCGAGACGTCCGAGATGATCGGCCTGCTTGGATTCCAGGCTCGCAGTACGGAGCCGGACTTCTCGAGTGAGGAAGCGACATCACTTGCCGGACTGGCAGATAAGGCCGCGGTTGCCCTGACCGATCGCAGGCTTCAACGAGAAGTGTTTGGTGTCGTCGATCGCCTTGTTCCTCAGGTCGAAGCGATCCAGCGCATGCGAGCGGCCTCGTACTTCGCAGGAGTAGATGTGCTCGAGAGCGCTGCGGATTTCATGCGGACCGAGTCCGATCTGGCGAACCTGGTACGCGAGGCGCTGGGACACTACTGGGGAGGCCCGCGGCTACTGCAAAGCCCGCTTCTTGGCCTGCGTGTTGTCCGGCAGTCCATTCAGGATCACGATGGGAATCCGGTCAATGCGCTCAGGGCGATTCTCAAGCGAGGGATCGATCGAACGCGGCCGGAAGGCGAACGGCGATTCACGGCGGAATGGATGCTCTACAACATCCTGGAGATGAAGTTCCTCGAGGGGCGAAAGGTGCGCGACGTGGCCTTGCGGCTGGCGATGTCCGAGGCCGATCTCTACCGAAAACAGCGCGTGGCGATCGAGGCCGTCGCCAAAGCCATCGCTGAAATGGAACGCGAGGCCGGCAACAATGGGGTAAGTGAGGATGCCCCGACAGCAAGCAAGAGCCGGTCACGAAGGCGGGATAAGGCGGGCCAATCCAGCGAGTGAAAGGCAGAGGCCTGACGGCGCGTGGGGCCTTCGCCGCTACTCATGCAATAACTCCAAGAACCCTGCCTGTCCGGCCAGGACAGGCCAGGGAGCGAAAGGGCGGGGTAGGCGAGTCTTCCCACAGCGCCCTTC
>CAZGRL010000173.1:0-6770 GCA_964528155.1 uncultured Anaerolineaceae bacterium | reverse complement strand
TTGAACGTCTGGCCCGATACCGGAGTCAGACGTGAACCCCCAACTCGAGGCCGCCTGAGAGATCCATCAGTTCCTGGCCTCGCGCAAACTGAGGTACGCGGCCTTCGGCACCATCGCACTGCAGAAGTGGGGCGAGCCCCGGCTCGGCCGGGACGTAGATGTCACCGTAGACGCTTCAGCGAGCGATGCTGGCGATCTTGTCCGGCTCATCACCCAGCGATTCCCCTCAAGGAGAGAAGACCCGGTCGCGTTTGCCCGTAGCGCGCGCATGGTGCTCATCAAGACCTCAAATGGGGTTGATGTGGACATCGCGCTTGCCTTCCCCGGGTATGAAGACGAGCTGTTTCGGCGCAGTCTGGATTTCGAGATCGAAGGCGGCAAGGCTATCCGCATCTGTTCTGGCGAGGATCTGGTCATCCACAAGGTCGTGGCGGGACGCCCCCAAGATATGAGCGACGTCGAAGGCATCGTCGAGCGGCAGGGAGAGCAATTGGACGTCACCTACGTCCGGTCCTGGCTGAAGGCCTTTTCCGAATCGCTCAGCGATCCGAGGATCCTCGACCGCTTCGAGCAGACCTGGAAGATAAGGGGGGAATAGCCCGCCGGAGGTGCTTGTTCAACAAGACGACCATCCCGGCAATCCCTCGCTGTTCGAACGCCTCGCGATCCGGCCTCGCTCGGCATTGCACTCCGCCCTTTCGTTCGCAATTCGCTAACTGACAAAGCCCTGAAGTAACGCGCCCCCACCGATGCGCCCGACGACCGCGCCTTGGATCGCGGCCCGGCTTCCGCATGACAGGCTGAGAGCTGACCAGGGCCTCATAAGTCGCCTCCCTCACCCTCCCGGGGTCGAGGCCGTTTGATAGAGGGAGGAGATCGCCGGCGCCGGCTGTGTCGCCCGGGGCGCCGGCGATTTGCATTCCAGGGCGGCGGTCCCAGGCCTGGCCTCCTCTCCGGCCGGCCAATGTCGGGGCATCGCAGGAGAGAAGCCACCTTGAAGGGAGATGGCTATGGCGATCCCGATTGCCCGAATGCAGGCCTGTGGCAGGTTCCACGTACCTGGAGTGCGGGAGTCTGTCACGGGCTACCACGTGCGAAACGCACTCAGTCTGTTGGATCCGATACAGAGGGTGACTGTCGAGGGCTACTTGAAGACGGGTTGCAGGGGGAATCCGCCGCCCGCGTCGACGGTGGAGGCGTTGCGGGATGCGATCCTCGAGACCGTCCGAAATGCGAAGCGGGTCGTCCCCGAAGGGACAACCCGCGTCTATGCAAACGAATTCTACCCCGAGAGAGCCGCCGGCACAAGCGATTGCCCGGCGGCTCTCTTTTCATATCGCCACCGCCTGTCGAGGCGGATGGTGACTTCCAGGCACCCGCGTATCGAAGCCCCCCACCCTGCTCTGCTTATCAACGAATGGAGCACCGTGCCCGCTGCAACCGGCCAAAGAGGATTGGGAGAAATGGAAACTGAATCGTTCGTCGAGATGAAGACGGAGGTCGTTCTGGTTGAGGTCGCTGAGGCCCGCGGACTCGCTGACCTGGTAACCGCTACCGGCGACCAGGAACTCACGTCCAGACTGAAAGGGGCGGCCGAGAGGATCACCCTTGAGGCGGAGAGCCAGGCGCAGGTGCTCCAGGAGCAAGCCAGTAGCCTGCGCGCCGAGGCGGCCCGGGCCTTCGCCGCGGTCACCGAGGTGGTCCGGAAAGCCGAGGAAGACGCGCGGCTGTCTGCCCTGGCCGCCGAGCAGGTCACTGACGAGGCGCTCCAGCGCCACCTCGAGCAGATCGCAGCAGGCGACCAGGCGCGTCTGAACGAAGGCCTCGAGTGGCTCGAACGCGCTCAGACGCGGGCGGAGGCAGCCAACGAGGAGGCGCGCGCATTGGAGGTCGAGGCAGACGCCGCGTCACGGCAGGCGCAGTCGCGGCCGGAGGTGATCGCCTGGCGCCAGCTGACGGCGCCGTTCATGGAGCGAATGAAAGGCGCAAGGAGTCGCAGGGCGGTGAGCGAAGTCCTCCAGGATGCCGAGAGCCAAGGATTGGCAGACGAAAAGCTGAGGCAGGCGTCCGCCTCCAGAACGCGCCAGCTGGGCGAGCTCGCATGGCACACCCGCGAGACCGTGAAGCTCTGGGCGCGCTACGCGCCGGGCGGAGGCCGCATGTTCCCCGCCGTCACTCATCACGGGGCTGTGCTGCTCGCAGCCGCTGGTCCGGGGACGATCTTCGAGGTGAGCGCCGAGGGCCGCAAGGTGGCCGTCCACCTGAGCGAGGATGGATTTTCGTGGGTCCGTCGGCCTTCCGCCGGACCATTCAGGGCCCACGGCGCGCTGGTCCGCCGGTTCGACGGGCAGGCGCGGTCGGGCCATGCGGACGCCCGCTGACTCCCAGAGCGACATCATGCACATCGCGGCGATCGCCCTGGGTGGCCGGGCGCTGTCATGGGCACTCTGGCATCTGGCATACATCGCCGGCGGGCATGGACAGCGAGACCTCGAAATCGCCGAACGGCTGCGACGGTACGCGGGCAGGCAAGACTGCCAATCGGCTGAAGGGGACCCGCGGCAACCGCATGCGGTAACTCCAAGTTCGCAGAGGGAGCAGGCGGTGAGGCCGGCTCTCTCTGTATTTCAAATGGATGAGGAAACAACAAAGCCATGAAGTATTGGATAGGTACTCGCGTCAGGCTTTCCGAGGCCGCCAAGAGGCGTCTTCTGGAAAGCGCGCAGGAGGCGGAGCATCTTCGAGTAGTGCAGGAAGATCGTATCGGGATTGTCGTCCAGTGGATCCGCGAAGCCATGCGGCCGACGGGCTACCTCATCGACTTCAAGGGGATCTACATGGCGCTAGCTGAAGAAGACCTTGTGGCCGCCGAGTGAAGCACGTGTTGGCCAGGAATCCATCGATGGAACGATTGCTGGAAAAGCTTCCCCTGAGGGAGCGGCCAGCCTGGCGCGTCGCCTATCAGGCCGAAGGCTGCAGCCTCGTTGAGCTGCTAGCAGTCCTGATCGGAGGCAGCAGCCAGATCGAGACCGCGCAGGCGCTCCTCGGCCGGTTCGGGTCTCTTCGAGCGCTGGTCACGGCGATGCCCAATGAGTTCCAGGGTGTCTTTGGGGTCGGGCCGACCACCGCTGCCCGCCTTCGAGCCGCCCTGGAACTCGGCCGCCGCCTCGTCTTGACGGATGAGAAAGATCCCCCGCCGATCCAGTCGCCGGACGACGCCGCGAACCTGCTCATGTATCAGATGCAGCACCTGGAGCAGGAGCACCTGATGGTTCTGCTTCTCGATACGCGGAACCGGCTCATCGGCGAACCGGTGAATCTGTACCGCGGCTCCTTGAACACCTCACTGATCCGGATCGCTGAAATCTTCCGCCCTGCGATCCGGGCCAATGCCGCGGCCATCCTGATCGCGCACAACCATCCCAGCGGCTCGCCGGATCCATCACCCGAGGACGTCGCCATCACGAGAGCCGTCGTCGAAGCCGGTCGGCTGCTGGACGTGGAGTGCCTCGACCACCTCATCATGGGCCGAGGGCACTTCGTTTCACTCAAGAGCAAGGGGCTGGGGTTTGGCTAGTCCTCAAGGGAGTGTCAGTGTACGATTAGATAGGGTTCCCGGGGCAATCAGGGTTCCCCGTCGAGTTCGGCGGTTTCGGCGGTACGGGGCTGCAACGGAGGAACCTGGCGTTTGTTCGGGGATGGAGGGGTCAACTGATGCTTACAGACATCGAACGGCGGCGCGCCGATCTTGAAGCTCTGTGCCACCGTTTCGGCGTCCGCCGTCTTGAGGTATTCGGCTCTGCCGCCTCAGGCACGTTTCATGATGCCGAAAGCGACCTGGATTTCTTGGTCGAGTTCGATCCTCCAGTGGGGCCGGGCATTGCTGACCGTTTCTTCGGACTGCTAGAGTCGCTGGAAGCATTGTTCGGGCGACCCGTAGATCTCGTGATCGGCCCCGAAATCAAGAACCCGTATTTCCGTGAATCGGTCGACAAGACCAGGGCATTGATCTATGCGGCTTGAGGCCAAGAAGTACCTCCACGACATGCGGGCGGCTGCAGAGCTCATCGCCAGCTTCACGGAAGGGAAGTCGTTTGCCGACTACGAGGCTGACGCCATGATGCGGTCTGCCGTGGAACGGCAGCTCGAGATCATCGGCGAGGCGCTGGCGCAGCTAGCCCGCCTTGACCAATCTCTTGCGAACCGAGTCGGGAGCACTCTCGAATCATCGCCTTCCGCAACATCCTGATCCACGGATACGCCAAGGTGGACGACCGCATCATCTGGGACGTTGTCGAATCAAAACTGCCCGCCCTGCGTCGTGATGTGGCTGCCCTCTTGGAGGAGGACTAGGATTTGAATCCCGCAGCCACAAGAGAGGGTTTCGAATGACCAAGGGTCCCAGAATCGCCCGGGCCCGCCAGAAGCTTGCTGCTATTGTCCGAGGGCTTGAGCAGCGAGCCCGAATCAGGCTCACCCGGCGGGCCAAGCCGGCCGCAGCGGTGTCCTCCTCGCGTGTATTCAAGCCCGCGATGGCGACTCGGGGACGCTTCTGGGATGCCTACGAGAAGTTCCGCAAAACGGCGGATCTGCCCCGGTTGGACATCGATCCGGCGATCTTTGAGGACGCTTCTGACCGAGCCTACGAATAGACAGAAGGGGGCATCATGCGGGTCAAGATCTCCGATAGGGGAAGGGTTGTCATCCCGGCGGAGTTGCGGAACAAGTACGGGCTGAAGCCGGGCACGAACGTGCATTTCGTCGACTACGGCGGGGTGGTTTCCATCGTGCCGGCCTCACTCGATTCTGTCGCCCACGCGGCCGGAATGTTGAAGGGCCAGGCGTCCCTCACCAGGGAGTTGCTCAAAGAGCATCAGAAGGACCTCAGGCGATGACGCTAGGCCGAGCCCACACGACTTGGCAACCTGCGAATGCCTCTCCGTCCGAGTCCCGGCAGGCGGTTCGTCAGCGCGTACAGCAGATGCCTGTGGGAGACGAAAAGGTAGTCAGGAGGGTGACGCGGGCGGCGCGCGTCCAAGACTGACGTAATCGCTGAACTTGTCACCGTGGCTATCGCCGGCAGTGGTCTGAAGAAGGACCGCTGCCGGCGGTCTGTTTGTGCAACCCAACTCGATTGAGAGGTTCGGACCATGACTGAGGGGAATGGGAGTCCGGCAGCCGAGGCGGAGATCCCGCGGCTCTGCAAGGGGCCATGGGTCGCCGACCTGGTAGCCGGCGCCGAGTTCGTCGGCTTCTATGTAGCGCGCAATGCACGCCTGGTCGACTTCCGCGACCCCGGCCGCGGCAGGTATCTGCGCATGCAGTTGCTCGACCGCACGGGAGTGATCGACGCCAGGCTGTGGAATGGCGCCGAAGAGGTGTTCGACCAAGTGAAAGATCGCGGTCCCCTGAAGGTCGCCGGCGTTGTGGAGACGTTCCGAGAAGAACTCCAGGTGAACGTGCGCCGGATGCGGCCCGCCCTTCCAGAGGAACTGGACATCGCGGACTTCGTTCGGGTGACAACCAGAGATCCAGCTGCGATGTGGGAAAGCGTGATGCAGGCGATCGGCGACATCGAAGACTCTCACCTGGCCGCAGTGGTCCGTCACTTCTACGGCGACCTGGATTGGGCCTCCAGGTTCATCGAGGCTCCATCCGCCCGACGCATCCATCACGCCTACCGAAGCGGCTTTCTGGAGCACATCTACGAGCTGCTCATCCTGGCGCGCCCGCTGATGGAGCTGTATCCCGAGATCGACAGCGATATGCTGCGGGCGGGCATCCTCCTCCATGACATCGGCAAGCTCAAAGAACTCGATTGGGGCTGGGACACCGACCTTACGCTCGAGGGCCACTTGGTGGGCCATATCGTGCTCGGGGCGCGAATGGTCGCGCGGGCCATCGATGCAGTCGACGGGTTCCCAAGGGCGCGAGCGGCAGAGCTGCTCCACCTCATCGTCTCGCACCACGGCAGGCTCGAGTGGGGATCGCCCAGGCAACCGAAGTCGATCGAAGCTGTCGCCCTGCACCACCTGGACAACCTCGATGCGCAGGTCAACCGCGCTAAGCTCCTGACGGAGAGCGCCCGGACGAACGGCGAGCATTGGACACCCTACGACCGAGCCCTGGGGCGATCTCTTTACGCGGGGGATGGCAGATTCTCCTCCAGCGTGGAAACGCGGGCGCGAGAGTCCACTTCGCCTGGGCGATCTCCAGGAATGTTCCTTCAGAAAGTGCAGATGAGGCCGCCTGTTTCGGATAGGGACATCATGAGCGACGCTTGACGGGATATCCGGAGGGGTAAATACTTAGGGCAGAGTGCCATCTGAAGGGCCAGGGGACATTCATGGCAATGGCTACAGTCGAGCGCTTGGAGCGGGAGGCCATACGCAAGACGATCGAGGACGCCCGTGAGGCCTTGGGGTTGGATTACGCGGACCTCGCCTCCGCACTGGATGTGGATCGGCGCACGCTGTTGCGTTACCGCAAGGGGAGCGCCGCGCCCTCTTCGCGGGTCCGCAAGCGTTTGGAGCTATTGAGAGAGATCGTGCACCTCCACCATGAAGTCTTCGAAACCACAGAGGCGGGCCTCAACTGGCTCCAGAGGCCTGTACCCCTCCTGCGAGAACGCTGCCCCATCGACCTCATGCGCCTGGGCGAGCTTGATAAGGTCTTGTCCATCCTCGGCGGATTGCACTCCGGGGCTTTCACCTAGATCTCGCGGGCGAGGCTCAGCGTGCGCCTTCCGTGGATATCACGCCACCGGCTAG
>CAZGRL010000172.1:0-6806 GCA_964528155.1 uncultured Anaerolineaceae bacterium | reverse complement strand
AGGCCCTGACTCGGTAACATTATCATTTGGCAGAACCATTCCCGTTCGGTAACATCTTCATTTGGCTTGACACGCCCCCTGCCCCGCCCGGGCACCCGCGGCCGCATCACCGGGCTCTTCTCGTCCCCCTGGCGCGGCGATCAGGACACTGTGGTCCTTGCGGGCCACCCTCTCGCGGCTCGCGTATAATTGTCTTGGGCATGTTCTTTGAAGATGGTTTCCCACGATGTGTGACGGCCCAGACCTTCTCGCGGGAGTGAAATGTACACGTTCATTCTAGAGGTACACGGTTTGCTGCGTTGGATCGTCCTGGCTGCGGCGGCTTGGGCGCTGTTTCGCGCCTATCGCGGCTGGCTGACTTCGACCCCCTGGGCCAGCGCAGACCGCCGAGCTGGCCTGGTCTTTTCCAGCGCGCTCGACCTGCAGGTCCTCCTGGGCATCGCGCTGGCTTTCGTCAGCCCGCTGGTCCAGAACGCATTGTTCGGCTTGAGGGCGGCGATGAATGCGCCGCACCTGCGTTTCTTCCTCGTCGAGCACATCCCTCTGATGCTGGTCGCGCTCGTTCTGGTCCATGTTGGAAGCCGGATAGCCAGACGCACGACCGACGAGAGGATGAGGTACCGGCGCGCGGCATTGATGTACACCCTGGCTACCCTGGCGATGATCATCGCCATTCCCTGGTGGCGGCCGATCCTGCCCGGCCTTGTATGATGGCCGATTCCGAGAATCCGCCGGTCTTTCGTTTCTACCACCCCACTGAAGTCCGCTACGGCGACATCGACGCACAGGGGCATGTCAATAACGCCCGAACTTTCACATTCATGGAACAGGCCCGCGTCAAGTACCTTCAGCACCTGGGTTTGTGGGACGGCAAGGATTTCCGGGCGATCGGCATCATCCTGGCGGAGGCGAGTTGCACGTACAAGGCGCCGATCCTGCTCGAGCAGCGGCTGCGCGTCGGTGTGCGAACGATCAAGATCGGCAACAAGAGCATCGAGTTCGCCTACAGCATCGAAGATGATGACACGGGCCAGGTGATGGCGACTGGGCATAGCGTCCAGGTCACTTACGACTACAAGCGCAGTACCTCGATCCCCGTGCCGGACCACTGGCGCAAAGTGATACAGGCATTCGAGGCTTCCGCCTGAGCGAGTCCTCCACGCGGAGATGGGCCGGGCTGTGCGCGCGATGTATGTGCTCGTGCAATCTTCAGGGCCGACTCATATTGCTGATTTCCCCATCGTTCCGTAGTGCGCGACTTAGGGTGTATCATGGACACGTGCTTCCCCTCCTGATCCTGCGTATCCGGCAGGACGTTGGCCCCCGATGAAGCTCGACGTCAGCATTGCCCCCGGCTCACTCAACGAGGTCTCCGGCCTGGCGCGGGCCGTGGAGGCGTTGGGCTTCGACGCTGTATGGACGAGCGAGACGCAGCACGACCCGTTCCTACCCCTGGGGGTCATCGCCGACTGCACCGAACGTATTCGTTTCGGCACGGCGATCGCGGTAGCCTTCGCCCGCAGCCCGACGATGCTGGCCCATACGGCCTGGGATCTGGCCAGAGCCTCGCGTGGGCGGTTCATCCTTGGACTGGGGACTCAAGTCAAACCGCATATCGAGCGTCGCTTTGGCATGCCCTGGCCTGACTCGCCCGTCGGCAAAATGCGGGAGACGATCGAAGCGATTCGCGCTGTCTGGACGGCATGGCAGAGCGGCGGTCGCCTCAACTATCGCGGCGAGTACTTCAAGCTGGGGCTGATGACCCCGTTCTTCAACCCGGGGCCGATCTCCGATCCCGACATCCCGATATACATTGCCGGTGTCAACCGCGGGTTGTGCCGCCTCGCCGGTGAGCTGGCAGATGGGCTTCACGCGCATCCGTACCACTCGGTGCGATACCTGAGAGAGGTCGTTCTGCCTTCGATCGAGGAGGGGGCCAGGGGTGCCGGGCGCGATCCGGGGGAGATCGAGCTCTCGGTGACGGTAATGACTGTGGAGCGCGCGGCTGACGCAGATCTCATTCGATCTCAGATCGCCTTCTACGCCTCGACGCCTTCGTATCGTCCGGTCATGTCGCTCCACGGGTGGGGGGAGGTGGCCGAGACATTGAGCGGCCTGGCGCGCCGGCAGGCGTGGGATGAAATGACCGAGCAAATCACCGACGAGATCCTGGAAACATTCGCCGTGGTGGCGCCTCGGGATCGACTTGGCGCGGCGCTTCGATCACGCTACGAAGGGCTGGCCGACCGCCTGACGCTGTACCTTCCCTTCACCCTCTCCGATCGCGAAGGCCTGTGGGCCCAGACACTCGCCGGGTTCCGAGACGCCGAATGATCATTGTCGACGCCCACGAGGATATCGCCTGGAACATCCTCACCTTCGGTCGTGACTATAGTCGCTCGATCTCCGAGACGAGACGCCTCGAAGTCGGGTCGCATACCGAGGTCCGCAATGGGCAGACACTTCTCGGTTGGCCGGAGTGGGTCAAAGGCCGAGTGGGGATCGTCTTCGCCACGTTGTTCGCTGCTCCCACTCGTCGACGTGTCGGCGGCTGGGAAACCCTGTGCTACGAAGATGCCGAAGAGGCACATCGACTCTATCGCCAGCAACTCGAGGCCTACAGTCGGCTTTTCGATCGGCATCCGGACAAGTTCCAGTGTATCGCCGATCGAAGACAGCTCGAAGCCGTGCTGGGGACGTGGGAGAAGGAGCCGCCGGATCATCCCCGCATAGGGCTTGTCCTGCTTATGGAGGGCGCTGACGGGGTGCGCCAGCCGGCCGAGTTGGAAGAATGGTACGCACACGGAGTTCGCATCGTCGGACCAGCCTGGACCGGAACCCGCTATGCAGGAGGCACCAGCGAACCGGGTCCTCTGACCCCGGCTGGACGGGATCTGCTTGAGGTGATGAGCGGACTGGGGTTGATCCTCGACCTGAGCCACATGGCAGAAGAGGCGGTTTCTCAGGCTATCGACACCTTCGATGGCACGCTCATCGCTTCTCACACCAACTGCCGGGCGTTGTTGGATGGGAGTGAAAAGCCCGATCGACACTTCGCCGACGAAACTATCCAGGAGGTGGCGGATCGGGCTGGGGTCATCGGGATCGTGCCCTACAACCGGTTTCTTGTAGGGTCATGGCGTTCGGGGGACGGCCGGCAAGGCATCACGCTGGAACACGTCGTGTCCCAAATTGACCACGTCTGCCAGCTTGTGGGTGACGCCAATCACGTCGCCCTGGGGAGCGACTTCGACGGCGGGTTTGGTCTCAGCCGGATTCCCGAGGGACTTGACAGCGTCGCCGACCTGGGGTTAATTGGCGATAGGTTACTGGCTTGGGGGTACACAGCGCCTGAAATCGAGGCCATCTTGGGGGGCAACTGGATTGGCGTGCTACGCCGGGCACTGCCTCCGGGGAGTTGAGTGAACCCATCTGACCAGCTTAGCCACCGGCAGGTCCGCACGGCCTCCGCCCTGGCGGCCATGGTGCTTGTCGGATCATTAATGTTCGTTCTAGGAGTGCATCCGGCCTTCTTTGGCCTGGATCGGAGCCCGGTCGTCGGGTTCGTACAAATGGGTGTCTGGCTGACGGGCCTGGCGGTGGTTCTCCTGGGGGCATACGGAGCAGCCAGGATCGTCCGCAACGGCCGGAAGCACTCCCTGCGCTCGGAAATCGGGCTCAGGCTGGTCGCATCCGGATACGTGCTGGCGTTGGCGGCCTCTCTGGCGGACTTCCTGGGGATCGGCTCCCACCCACTCCCGAAGGTCTATTTCGGTCCCATCCAGGTAGCGGGGTTGGTGACCGGGATCGTCATGAGCCTGACAGGCCTGATCCTGTATCTTCCCCGCGGCCGCCGAAAGACGGCGCCGACCGAATCAAACCCCACCCCCTGATCCGCTCGACTCATCCGCGATGATTGAACGGAGCGTTGGCCGTCGCCATTGAGCGGCCCTTCTATCCGCTCAGGGCGCCGTTCTCCCTGGCCTGTCCGGCCAGGACAGGCGGCGGCCAGTCTGTCCAGCCAATCCTGGACACGGGCCAGGGGCGGCGGGCGTGGTGGGCCTGCGCCGCGGACGGCGCAGAAGGCGTGTGAGGTTTGTATGCTCCGGCCGCCGTTCCTCGGCGGGCGGGGAAGGCCTGCGCCGCGGACGGCGCCCTTGAAGTGCACAAGGACAGGCAGGGAGCGATGTATGGGATGCTCGGGCGACCGTTCCCCCCGGCCCTGTCCGGCCAGCCCGGCCAGCCTAGCCTGCTAGCAGTTGGGTTATTGCGCGTAAGAGGAGCCGGCGGCTACTTGGGGGCGTCCTTCCCGGCCAATTTCTCGCTCGAGTGGCCGGGGAAGACTTTGGCGCCGGGCCTGACAACGGTGTATGCGTAATTGACGGCTACGGTGACCTGCCCGAATCCGATGACGATCAAATTGAGCGGATCGACGTCCTCCTGCAGGGCGACATCGCCTGCAGCGTACACCCCCGGAAGGCTTGTCTCCATTCGCTGGTTGACACGGATATAGCGTCGTCCGATGGTCTCCAGACCCCATTCGCGCATTGGGCCCAAATCCGCCTTGAAACCCAAAGCCAGGATCACCTCGTCCACGTCCAGGACCGTGTCTTCCTGAGTACGATTGTCAAAGATGACGGCGCGCTCAACGCGGGCGTTCCCCTGCAGCTGACGAAGCTCGTAGAAGATCTTCACATCGACGTTGGAAGCTTTAAGCGCGTTCACGGATGAGTCGTGGGCACGGAAGCCCTCGCGCCGGTGGATCAACGTAACGTGCGAAGCGATGGGTTCGAGAGCCAATGCCCAGTCGACGGCGCTGTCGCCGCCACCGACCACGAGGACCCGTTTATCGGCGTACGCGTTCAGGTCACTCATCATATAGGAGACGCCCTTGCCTTCAAACTGATCGACCCCGCTGTCCTTCAACTTCATTGGATGAAATGCTCCGATCCCGGCTGAGATCACCACGCAGCGGGAGAGATGCTTCTCCTTGTCGGTCTCAATCTCCCAACACGTCTCATCCGTTTTGCCGCCCGGGAGCGGACAGCGAGTGAGGTTGAGGGCGCGCTGATCGAGTGCCATGACCGGCTTCCATTGGCCCGCCTGCTTGACCAGATTGCTGACGAGATCCTTCGACAAAATCCCCGGAAAACCAGGAGAGTCGTAAATCATCTTCTCCGGATACAGGGCGATGAGTTGGCCTCCCGCCTGTGGAAGGGCGTCGATGATCTTGATCGACATCTCCCTCAATCCGGCATAGAATGCGCCGAATAACCCGGTCGGTCCGGCGCCGATGAAGGTGATGTCGAATACTTCGGGACTGGAATCGGGGCTCATCAATCAAGTACACCTCAAGCAAGGAAGTGAATACGCGTCGCGCATTATAAGTGTCGCTTCCGAGCGCGTCAATTGAAAGGCACTCAGACGATAGGCTGCGAATGTGGAAGGGGCATGAACGGCCACGCACTGAGACCTATTGAGCAAGCGAGCTCCCAACTTGCCATCGAGGGCCCGCTTCAGCCGGGACACCACTAGCCTATCAACTTGCGTGGCCCACCACCGCACGATAGCCGATCATCTGACAAACGGGCTCCTGGTGGCAGCCAGGGCCAGGGCCGACAGGATGATCAGGGCCGTGACTGTTCTCGGCCAGACCGTCTGCCACGGTCTGCGGTCTGTCAGACGCGGCAAGGACTCGGTGCCCCAAATGGGCTCGAGGTTCGGCCCGACGGAGGCGGTCAGAGCGACACCGATGATCAGCCCTCCCAGGTGTCCCCAGTTGTCGATCCCCGGAACAAGTCCCAGGCCGAGGTTGAGCAAAGCGACGATGACGATCTGCCTGAACTGGAACGTGGCAGCCCGTCCAAAGGTGTGTCGGTGTGCGAAAAGGAACATCCCCAGGGCCCCAAGCAGCCCGAATATCGCCCCCGAAGCCCCAACCGAGGGATTGGCGCTGAAGGCCATGCTCATGACCACGCCGCCAAACCCCGACAGCAAGTAGAAGACCAGCGTCCTTTGTGAGCCGAAAAACCTCTCAACCGCCGGCCCGATGGCGTACAACGAGTACATGTTGACAAAGAAGTGGACCAACCCGATGTGGATGAAAACCGGAGACAGCAGGCGCCAGATTTCCCCGGCGGCAATGGCCGAGTTGATCTTGGCGCCCAGAGCCAGGACAATATCGACCCCAAACAGCTGTGTGGAAGCAAGCTGAAGGATGAAGACGACCAGAGTTGCGCCGATCAGTCCATACGTCGCCGGGAAGCGACCGATCGTCTGGCGGAGGCTCTTCTGGGGCGGCCTTGAGACGACGGGTTGTTGAACGGGGTCGGCGGTCACAATCGGACCACCCGGGGGTGGGTCCGATGGTGTTCGGCGTTGATGATGGCCATGATGGTGTCGACTGTGTCATCCAGCCTTTGGTCTGGGTTGACGACCAGGTAGTCGAAGATATCCACGCGCTTCATTTCCTCGCGCGCTGTGGCGATCCGCAACTTCAAGTTTTCCGTGTCCTCGGTGCGGCGAAGGCGCAGTCTGTCGACCAGTTCATCCTCGGTCCGGGTCGTCAGGAAGATCAACAGCGCTTCCGGGGCAAGTTTGCGGATGGTTTCCGCCCCCTGAACGTCGAGGCGCATGACCACGTCCTGCCCGCTGGCGAGCGCCTCCTCCACCTGCTGGCGGGGGATTCCCTTGTAATCGTTGTAGACGAAAGCGTGCTCGAGCAGCTGGCCGCGCTCGATCATCTCGTCGAACTGGTCGCGGCTCACGAAGATGTAGTCCTTGCCATCTACCTCGCCCGGACGCTG
>CAZGRL010000171.1:0-6824 GCA_964528155.1 uncultured Anaerolineaceae bacterium | reverse complement strand
ACACAAGATGGAGCCCGCTTCTGAGAGGGACCGGCCTTCTCATTCCATCTCGCTGTTGGATGGCTGACGGCTCCTCGTCAGGAAGGATCCGCCAATCGGAATAGAGGAGCATTATAGTCGGGAAATAGCAGCCCTCGATTCCGCTGCCGTGTTGCGGTCTTGTCTCGCAGTCCCGCTTGCCGGCAAGGCAGCATCCGGCGGCTGGCCCATAGCTTTAGTACTTAAGTACCATCTCCGCCTCGCACCATCCAGGATAAGATGTATGGCGGTCAGACCGGCATACAACTGAGGCCGCGGTGGGGATCCAACCCGTTTCACACAAGACACTGGCACAGGTTGTCGCAGGCAGGCTCGCCGCCTCCCTGCTCGACGGTACGTTCAAACCGGGCGAGCGGATGCCGCCCGAGCGCGAACTGATGGAGCTCCTCAGCGTCAGTCGGGCGACCTTGCGCGAAGGCCTGAAAGCCCTGGGCGAGAGCCGACTGATCGAGGCCCAGGCCGGCGTCGGCTGGTTCGCTCGCGCTATCGACGAGACCAATGTCGCCCAGGCCCGACAGCTTGCCGGGTCTTCCACCCCGGCGAAGGCGACCTCATCTGTGACCCGGCTCGATGAGCCCCCGACCGGACCGCGCCGACTGCCAGTCGCTTCGGAGAAGCCGCTCCACATCCCGAACTTGCAGACCGATCGCCTGGGGACGTTCGACCTGATTTCATGGTGGGAACGCGACCGAGTCCGCGCCGCCAAGGTCCTTGTCGTCGGCGCCGGCGCCCTGGGGAATGAGGTGGTCAAGAACCTGACTCTGATGGGCGTCGGTCATGTGATGATCGTAGACTTCGACAACGTCGAGATGGCCAATCTCAGCCGATCGGTCCTCTTTCGAGAAGGGGACGAGAGGCGAAGCAAGGCTGAGGTCGTCGCCGGGCGCGCCAAGGCTCTCAACCCAGAGATCCAGGTGCAGTATTTGAATGGAGATGTGACGTCGGAATTGGGACTGGGGGTCATCCGGCGGATGGACGCCGTCATCGGGTGCCTCGACAATCGTGAAGCGCGCCTGGCTCTTAATCGGTTCTGTTATTGGATGGGAAAACCATGGGTCGACGGTGCCATCCAGGAACTCCTGGGCCTAGTTCGAGTGTTCGTCCCGGGCGAGGGGGCGTGTTTCGAGTGCACGCTCACCGAGCAGGCGCGCAAAGACCTCGCCCTGCGCTACTCTTGCCCCCTGCTCGCGCGCGAGAACGTGTTGCTGGGCAAGGTTCCGACGACGCCGACCATCGCCTCGATCATCGGCGGCATGCAGTCGCAGGAAGCATTGAAAATCATCCACGGCCTCCCTGTTGAGCCGGGCAAGGTGATCCACTTCAATGGAATGACCAACGACATGCACACCACCGCATACCTGCCTCGCGAGGACTGCGAAAGTCACTGGACTTATGGCCAGATCATCGAGATCCCGGCGCGCGCAGAGTTCACCACCCTGGATGAGATGCTGCGCATCGTGCAGGCCGACATGGGCCCAGATGCGGTCCTCGAGCTAGACCACGAACTTGTGACGAGCCTGACCTGCCCCAGTTGCGGCACAAAGGACGAAGTCCTGCGCCCGCTGCACCAGGTCAGTTTCGAGTCGGCCCATTGCCCCGTGTGTGGAACACTGCGTGACGCCGATATGACACACCAGGTCACCGGCCGCGAGCCGTATCTCAACAGAACGCTGGCCAGCGTCGGGGTGCCTGCTCTGCACATCTTGCGCGCTCGCAATTCCGTCGAGTACCGGTTCTATGAGTTGACGGGAGATCTGCCCGCCGCGCTTCATTTCCGCCATTTCGAAGGTCCGGAGACGGACGGCGTGCAGGACGTACGCCGCCGCATCCGTCTTGGTGGCGAGGTCCATCTACCCAGTGATAGGCGGAACCCCGCTCGTGGTCGAGTGGTTCTGCGCGAGTGAGACTGCCGATGGGTGTTCGGGTCGAGGCCATGCACAATCCCGCACGTATCGAGCGACTGACACGCGGTCGGATGCTCTTGCGCAAGCTGGCCACAGTCTTCCTTGTCGGCCTGGTCGCCGGGATTGGCCTGAGCTTTGTCGGGTTGGCCAATCGCACCATCGCGCCAGCCGCGTTCAAGTGGGCGACCTCCGCCAGCCTGGGTCTGATTTCGGGGTTCACTGCTCGTCGAGTGCTGCGAGATCACACCGCCCTGCTGCGCATGCTGGCCTCCATCGCGACAATGATCGTCAGCATGCTCTTCATCGGGTGGGTCAGCGGCGGCGACACCGGCCTGGTGCTCCGTCGTCAGGTACATTCGTCGGCGAATTGGGACGGCCTTCTCCAGGTGACGATCGGCGCCACGTCGGCAATTCTGGCGATGACCGCATGGAAACGGCGGCGGGCGGCGCCTCCCGCCGATTTCGCCGATCGGGTCCCGGAAACGGAAGGCGCGGCTCGCGCCGCCCGGCAACCCTCCCCCACCCTGACTGGCCGCGCGATGGCCGTCTTGCAGGGAGCGAGCCGCGGTCTGCAATCGCGGTTCGCCCTTCACGCCGATCGGATCCGGCGAGGCTTCTCCGGGAGAGTCCGCGGCTGGAGAGGCATCTGGCGCGGAAGATGGCTGAGAGAGCGTCTCCCAAAATGGAACCTGTCCACAAGGCTTCTACGCCGGCGAGAGTCGATCCGGCGAGGGCACGTCCGATTGCTCGGCGTCGAGGAGCATCGCTGTCCATACTGTCTGGATGTTGTCGAACGACACGACCCGCGAGGCGTGGTCACGTGCAAGGTCTGCCACACCCGACACCACGCCGACTGCTGGGCGATGACGGGGATGTGTCAGGTCCCTCATCACCACTGATGAGAACCATCGACCGCGCGCCCGGATCACTTGCGACCGACGGATGAGGAAAACGGAGTCGATCGATGCCTGACCTGACCGTCACGATCGTCCTGCCCAACGGGGGCGCCCGGATGGCCGAAGTGCCGGACGACGTCGCCCTGCGTGACCTCCTGGCCGAGCTGACCTCCCTGCTTAAGCTCCCGACGGTCGGTCCCGACGGACGACCGATGGGCTACCGTCTCGACAGCAAGGCGCTCGGCCGCGAGCTGCGCGAGGAAGAGACGCTTGCCGGTGCCGGGGTGCCGAGCGACGACAGGTTGATCCTGACCGCCGACATCACCGCCGGCGCGGGTTCGCTCGATCAAAGCCCGCGGATGCGACGCCTTCACGCCGACCACGAATTGATGCGCGAGCTCGTCGCTCGCAGCGACCTGATCACTTTTGAAACCGAGCCCGTTTCGGGCGGTTTGCCGCCCGAGCGCTACGTCGTCACGTTCAGATGCAAAGGCATTGTCGGGGTTGACAAGGGGGGCCGGCCCAAGTTCGCCAGCCGGCACAAGGTCGAAATCTATCTCCACAATCAGTACCCTCAGCGCTGGCCGGGGATGAAGTGGCTCACTCCCATCTGGCATCCCAACATCAACCATTTGAACGGCAGCGTGTGCATCGACGCCGCCTGGTGGACCGCCAGCCGCTCTCTCGACCGATTGGTGGTGATGCTGGGCGAGATGGTGCAATACAAGAACTTTCACGACGACCCGACCAGACCACCCTTCCCCTGGGATCCCGAAGCGGCGCGCTGGTCGCGTGACTATCGGGCACATCATCCGGATGCATTCCCAGTAGATCGGCGGGAGCTTCTGCGCCGTGAGCGAGTGAAACTGAAACCAGGGGCGTCGAAGGACAAGCCACGCATCCGGTTGAAGTGAGGCGGGTTTGCAGCGACATTCCGGCTAGATCCAGTAGAAGTCAGGAGGAACACAAGATGGCAGACAAGACGGTGAACTTCGTACTCCCCTCGGGCGGGTCTCGTTCCGCCGAGGTGCCGGGCGACGTGGCGGTCAAAGAACTCCTTCCCGAGCTCGCCACCAGCCTCGAGCTCCCCACGACTGGCCCCGATGGTCGTCCGATGAGCTACAGGATCGACAGCAAGGCCCTCGGACGGGAGCTTCAGGAGGAAGAGACGCTCGATCAGGCGGAAGTCCCTGAGGGCGATCGCCTGATGCTCACCGCCGACGTCACTGCGGGATGAGGGGGTCGCTGCTTTGGTCCGAGGCCGGTGCACGCATCGATGAGTGAACCTCGTCTGCGTCTTCTTCCGAGGGAGCCGCAGCGCGTGCGCACGTCGCGCATACCGCGCGCGTGCTCGCTTCAATGGCGCTCGCCGCACGAACCCGAAGCCGACACTCCGGCCGTCTCGGTCTTCATCACCCAACGCGCCTTCGTCCGGGTTTGCGCGCAGGCTGGATCCGATCTGGAGAACGAAGTCGGCGGCGTGCTAGCCGGCAAGTGGCGACTAGACGCCAACAGCGGCGAGACGTTCGTCGTCGTCGAGGGTGTGCTACCGGCGCCCCACACGCGTCATGGGAGCAATTTCGTGACATTCACGCAGAACAGCCTGGTGGCACTCAATGACGCTCTTGAAGAGAGATACCCTGGGAAGCAAATGGTCGGCTGGTATCACACCCATCCGCACATGGGCGTGTTTCTATCGAGCTACGACACGTGGTTGCACGAGCACTTCTTCCCTGAGATGTGGCAAGTGGCGCTGGTGATCGACCCGCACGCTCAGGAGGCCGGCTTCTTTGTCCGCTCTCAGGATGGGTCGCTCGATCCACGCCGCTACTACGGCTTCCACGAGTTGCTCAACGCAAAGAAGCGGAGCATTGTCTATTGGGAGAACATGCACTCGGAACAAGACGTGGCGCTGGTGACAGGAGGCTGAAGGGATGAGTCGACACATGCGCGCATACTACTATGCCGTGCTGGGTGCGATGGGAGGCCTGATCGGATGGCAGATCAGCAACATCCTGGGCCTTTCTTTCTCGAGCAGGATCTACGTGAGCGATCTCGTCGTCGGCGCGCTGATCGGTCTCAGCGTCGGGTTGATGATCGGCGCGGCCGAGGGTTTGCTCACGCGGAACCCGGTTCACGCGTTGCGCGCCGGGGCTTTCGGCGGCGCGCTCGGATTCGTCGCCGGTGCGATCGGACTTCCCCTGGGCGAGTTCACTTTTCAACTGGGCGGCGCGGGTGTCGCCGCTCGGGCCCTTGGATGGGGAATGTTCGGGCTGCTCATCGGTGCGGCCGAGGGCGTGACCGGACGCAGCCAGGTGTGGAAGGGCGCGCTCGGAGGCGCCGTCGGCGGGCTAGTCGGCGGTGCATTGCTCGAGTTCACCCGGGAATGGCTGGGCGATCCGATGATCGGAAAAGTCGCCGGATTGATGCTTCTGGGTATGTCCGTCGGCGCTCTGATTGCTCTGGTCGTCGTGCTGCTCTCTCGCGCCTGGCTCGAAGTCGCCAGCGGGAAACTCAAAGGAACCGAGTTCATCCTGGACAAGTTCATGCGCGCGGGAGGGCCGGACGCGATCCTGGGGAGCAACCCGCTCAAGGCCGACATCGTGTTGCCCGATCCCGACATCGATGCTCAACACGCCATGCTTCACGGTCTGGGCACGCACTTCACCTTGCAGGACATGAGCACCACGGGCACTTTCGTCAACGGCCGGAAGATCTCCCTGGATAAGATCCCCGGCAGAGCGAAGATCCGGCTGGGAAATACCGAGTTGATCTACCACGAGAGGCGGTGACCTATGACCGTGATGATGGGTCGATTTCTTCGCGGTTTAGCCCTGGCATGCTTGCTCCTGACGACTGCTTTCCTGCCGCCTCGTCAGGAGCCAAACAACATCCACATCACGCAGATCGACACCTCCGAGTTCCCGCGCATCACCGTGTACGTCTCGGCGACCGACAACAACGGTGAGCCGCTGGCGATCGATCCGGCCCAGATCGCCCTGTCGGAAAACGGGAAAGCGGTGCAGGCGGAGGAGATGCATCCTCTCGGCGACGTCAATCCGCTATCTACGCTGTTGGTCATCGACGTGTCGGGAAGCATGAACAAGGCCGACAAGTTGACTGGCGCCAAGGATGCCGCCGCCGCCTACGTGAGACAGATGAAGGGGGACGACGTCACCGGTCTGTTGACATTCAACACGGAGTTGGAGCTCGTTCAGCCGCTCACCACCGACCGCCAGGCGCTGCTGAATGCCATCGATGGTATCGTCGCACAACACGATACGGCGATGTATGACGCGCTCTACCAGGGCGTAGGAATCCTCTCGGGGACGACAGGTCGTAAGGCGATCCTGGTCCTGACTGATGGGTTGGACAACCGAAGCCAACATACGTCCTCGGATGTGATCTCACGGATCGGTCCGACCGGACTGTCGATCTCGACGATCGGTCTGGGCGATCCGTCTCTGATGGGGGTGAGCCAGGCCGGGTTGGACGTGCAGGCGCTCCGCTCGCTGGCCGACCGTGCCGGCGGGACGTACGCATATGCCGCCGATCAGACCGCCCTGACTGCCATCTACGAGCGGTACAGCCGCGCCCTGCACAGCGAATACGCACTTACGTACACGACAACCGCCGAGCTGCGCGACGGTGTGAACCGATCTCTGACCGTGGCCCTTGCCCGTGGAGCGGATGCTTCGAGCACGAGCGGCACGTACAACCCTGGAGGATTGGTCCCCGAGGTTGCGCAGACGAACACGTGGCCGTTGTTTCTTGGATTGGCGGCTGGATTGGTGGTGTTGCTGTTCGCGCCAGGGATCGTCGGCCGGTTGTTTGGCGCCCGTGAAGGCCGCTCGCCAACCGCGCCGAGGATCAAGCTGGCGGACACGTCAAAGCCGCGCGTGCGGCTGCGCTAGCGCGGCAGAGCTCTCCCCCCCTGCCCCCTTCCCCAAGAGCGTGTGAATGAATCTGACGCGCCAAACTAGGA
>CAZGRL010000170.1:5761-6829 GCA_964528155.1 uncultured Anaerolineaceae bacterium | reverse complement strand
GAATCTCTTTCAGGTCCGAGTCAAAGGCGCGCTGGCGCTCGGCCTGCGTGGCCTGCGTCTCGCGTTCCTTGGCCCGCTTCTCAAGGCGGTTCAGCCGCCTCAAAAGCTCCTCGTCCGGCGTCTCCGCTGGACGTTCCGCTGCTACCTCCCGTGACTGCTGTCTGCGAGCCTCGATGTATGCGCGGTCGTTGTACTTCTCCCGCCATTCACGATGCTCGTCCTGCAAGTCTGGGTCCAGATTGGCCATGAGATCGTCAGCCGTGATCCGGTCTCGGTACTCCTGGGACTCCATCTCGCTCACGCGAGTCTTGTAGCCCCGGACCTCTTCGACCGAACCGTAGTAGCGTTGGACCTGATCGAGGTCGTTGGCGCTAACCCCTGCCGCTCTGAGTCTCCCGAGCAACGGGTCAACTCCCGTACCTCCCGTGTCCGTGTCTGTCGGTGTGCCGCCTGGTGCTTCGCCTCCAGCGGCCGGCACTGGCGCTGGGGGAGCCTCACCTGCCCCGGCTTCCGGGGGGGTTACGTCGTCGGGCATTCTCATGCCTCCTCTTTTGCGCATCACGCGCTATGTGAGTCGCCGGACCTACCGGCGGTTACTCCACGATTTCCTTGGGGCCGCTCTTGGGTTCGTCTTCCCCGCGGACCGTCACCATGTCGATGAGCACCATGAGGTCTGCGGCCGTCACGCCCTTCCCGGCCGCTGCCTTGGGAAGGACGGCGGGCTCAATGTCAAGCTCCACCTCTTCCTCCATCAGCGCACTGTACTCCTTGATGAACTCTTCCCACGACTCGTCTTGCGGCCTGACCGACTTACCCTGCTCGTTCTGGTCGGTCTCGTTCCCGTCCTTGTCCAGGGCCTTGTGGACCGACCCGTACTTCTCGACGAGGGCGATCTTCGTTGGGTCGAACGCCCTTGCGGCGTCGTTGACCGCTATAGCGAGTTTCGCCAAGCGATACTTGAGCCCTACGCAGAACTCGTCAACGTTCACGAGCTTCTGGAGCGGACCCGGCTGTTGCGGATTTCCGGCTGCGGCCACGACTTGTCCGAGCTTGACCTGCATCTCCTCC
>CAZGRL010000170.1:3649-5661 GCA_964528155.1 uncultured Anaerolineaceae bacterium | reverse complement strand
CGCTACGAGCCAGAAGGCGTCTCGGTCGTCGCCAGAAACCAGAGGTCCGAACCGTCGGGAGCCCGGCAACGAACCTGGTGAGTGGCCACGCTGTCCGCGTGGATGGTCGTCACTATGGCCGTGTCGTCCGACGAGCCCATTGTCACGAGTTCGCCGAAGATCGCGAAGAAGGCGTTGCTGTTGATGGTCGCCTTCCCGGTGCTGTTCGACCCGCCGATGTTGCAGAAGAGGAACCCGGTAGAGGTCCCCGTGCTGACCGCCGAGTTGGCAATGAGTTCCGCCTCCAGCGCGCAGTAGTTGCCCTGCGTAGTGCCGGTCGAAAGGATCGTCTCCGCGCACACAGCCGACGCAAGCCCCGTCACCCTGCCGGTGCTGTCCGCAAACGACATGAGACCCTTCACGGCGTTGCACCAGCCACCAAGGGCGGCAGTAGCGTGCGTCTGGAAGTGCGCCCGCCCACCGACGCCACCGGCACCCGTCATCGCGGAGTACATGTAGATCGGAGTGACGCTGTTGGAGCCGTCAGCCGACGCACACGTGGTGTATATCTCAATGGCGTGGTTCGCGTAGGTCGCCAGCGTGATAGGGACACTGGACGTTCCTATGATAATCCGCGGTTCCCAGGTTGCGACCGCACTGGTGTACTCCAAGCCTATAGCCCGGAGCCTGCGCCCGATCTTGTACGCATTGCCAGCGAACCCCAACCCGCGGGAAAGCTGGTCGGCTTCCTTGCCATTCAGCGTTCCAAGACGACTCATTCTGCACCTCTCTCTTGGCTTGGACAGACGCCAGACCTAGCCGTGAATGTCCAGCCCTCAGATCACAGTGGACCCTGTATAGAAACGACTGAGGTGTGTTTTGAATGCCGCGGCGTCTTTGGAATGCGGCACGTTACCGGGCGAATGCCCGGATGGTCAGCGGTATCGCTTCAGGACGGATTTGCGGGGCGCGCTATGCCCGGCTTCGCGCCACTGGGAATAGGCCACCCCTAGGCGTTGCTTCTGCTTCGGGTAGTCATCGAGCATCGCGCCCGAAGACATGAAGCGGGAAATGAACTCCGAGCGGGTCTCGCCCTCGTTAGGACTAGGCATGGGCACGGTGCAGTACCCCCTCACTATCTATATGTATGAAAATAGGCCCTTTTCGGCGAAAAATCCCGGATTTTTCACACAATTTCTTCGGGTAGTGGCAGTTCCGCGGACAGCCCCTCTGGGCCTACTGGGGCCTGTTCAGGCGGGGCCTCGCCCCCTTGTTCCTCCATTTTCTGTTCCATCTCGGCGGCCTGCTGATCCGCGAGCAAGGCCTGGTTCTCCAGTTCAAGCGCGTCAAGGTGGGCGGTGCGGTGTCTCTGGCGCCGCCACATCTCCTGCGCGTTCATCTTGCCATGCCGGCGGGCCGCGGCCTTGTCGTGCTCGGCGAGGTGGAACTGGTGGTCATCGTAGGGGTTGATTTCTGCGCCCAAACCCTGCTCAAAAAGCTCGTCCTCCATCTCGATGATGCGCAACTGGTGCCGCTTTGGCTCAAACACCTCTTCCTGAACATAGTACCCGCCCAGGCGCCGAGCATCTTCCTTCGGGAGCAACCCCACCTTGAAGGACTCGTTGATCTCGTGCCGCTGGGCTTCTGGCGACTGGAGCGTGCCACTGCCGGGCAATACGAAGATGTCCCAACCCTGCTCCAACTCGCCCTTGCGAAGCGCAACCTTCTCCAACTCCTTGCCTTCCCCCAGGATATACTCAATGTGCTCATCTTCCCACACCCGGAGTCCCTCGCCGATTGCGCGCCGGAAGACCTGCTGCATGGCCTTCAACACCATCTTGCCCGTAGGAGTGTCGGCCAGCACGTCTTGCTGCGCCAGGAACTCCAATCCCTTGGCCGCAAAGCGGGGACCGGGGGACTGACCACGGGACGGTGGACTCTGTGCGTAGATTTCGTCCAGCCAGCGAACGCAGAGGTCTATCATGGCCTCGTGGTGTGTCATCCGGGGGATGGCGTTGAATCCGATGGGGCCT
>CAZGRL010000170.1:0-3639 GCA_964528155.1 uncultured Anaerolineaceae bacterium | reverse complement strand
TCCCTGGACGTTGCGCCGAACCATCAGATAGGGCTTGTTAGCCAACGCCTCCTCGTTGCTGTTTTCGGGGATGTCTATTACGATTCCGGGCATCCCGACCGCGCACTGGACCATCCGGCTCCAGACGGAGCAGAGAATCTTGACTACGGTTCGAGCGGCCGTCTGGCGCCCGTACCCGTGGTAACCGAACGAGATCGGCGCATCGGAGAAGTCTACCAGGGGATACTTGAAATCGTAGGTGTCGATGGTCTTGCGTCCGTCTGGTGTCTTGCTGGAATAGACTACCTTCTCCCCCATGATGATACGATGCTCGCCCAGCGGACGTGTCACGCTGGGCTTGATGAACAGACGTTGGACTTTGTAAGCCACCTTGTCCAGTTCCGGTACTAGCTGGTCCACCGATCCGACATCATACCGGGCCACCGGCGAGCCCTCGGGAACGTCAATGCCCCACCGGCGCTTCAGGTACTCCTCTGTCAGGAAATCAGTCACAATGATGGCCGGAGAATCGTTGAGTTCCTGAATTCCCGGATAGACATCCACTTGCAGCGGAGAGAACGCCTTGTAGACCACATCCCCGACCTCGTAGGCTTGCCACAGCCCGGCCCCATCCTTCTCATGCCGATAGTGGGCCTTCGGGTCGCCCTCGATCATCACGTACCCGTCCTCGCACCCAAGCATGTAGATCAGGGCGCGCATACAGGCTACGTCCAGCCCCTTGTTCTCCCACAGCACTTCGGCCATCCGTGCCGCGGCCTTGGCCTGTCGGGCATCTTTCGGGTCATCCGTGCCAGGTCTGGCCTTGACCCCGCCCATCAGGTTCAAGTGTCTGGCCACAAACCGTGTCGCGCGCGGGAGAATCAGGTTCAGGGCGACTGGGGGCACCTTCTCTGTGGTCGTTTCGTCCAGTGCGTATGCACCAGAGATTTGGCGCAAGCAAGCTCGTGTCGAGTCAAGCAGCAATCCCGAGAGATGCTTGAGGTTCTGTCCCCAACTAGCCTCAAAGGAACCCAACTTGTGCCCGCTGCCCGCCTTACGAGCATCTTGGGCGATCTTCGCCAGATTCTTCGTGTTCTCCAGCGCGTCAGACGTTAGTTTGAGGCCCATCCTGATCTCCCTTCTGGAGCGAATCGGTGCGGCTCACAAGTCAAAACACCCCCTCTGGGTCAGGTGTCTCTGGTCTGCTCTTCGCCTCTTCCCTGCGCTCCTGGTAGTGCTGCTCGGACTGCTGGGCCAGCCACGCCTCCGGGTTCGCAGCAGCGCACAGGTGGTCAAGGACGCGCACGTGCACTTCTTGGAGTTTGCCGATCTGCTTGTATGCAAGGCTCTGCCCGCGCAGGCTCACGATGAACGTGAAGATGAGCCCCACCAGCACGACTCCAGACACCACATACATGACCACCATCAGAATACCCCCTCCGGGCCAAAGCGCTCGCGGGTTATCCGCGCCGCGTACTCGTGCCAAGGTTCGGTGCGCTTGTTCTTCTTCGTCGCCAGTGGCGGCCTGAATATGTCCACACCGTAGGAGTCTACCCCCCAGATGTCCGCCTCCATGTCCAGCCCGTCCCAGCTTCCGTCCGCCCCGTAGTAGTAGTTCTCGAACTCCCGGCCGTGCACGCCTTGCAACCGGTTCTCTTCGTCCACGCGCAAGATGTCTGCGGGAATCTTCCGGCTGAAATGCAAATGCCCCAAGTCTGTGTGCGGAGCGAGGAAAGACTGGATACGGTAGTGCTTGTCTGACGGGCGCCCGACAACCCGGAATGCCTTGTTGATGACATCTACCGGGATAGCCTGGGCCTTCATTAGTTGGCGCACCCCGACCATGTAGGCTTCTGCCGGACCGGTATTCTCGTAGACGATCTTCTCGGCCTTCCATTCCTTCCAGAGGTGCAGGATGACCTCGGGCACTCGCTCTGGCGCGATCTTCCCCATGCGGATTTCGCGCACGTATGCCTGGTTGTCCGGCGTCTTGGAAACGGCCGCAATGGCTGACATGGACGTGTGACGGGTTTTGCCTGTGCTAGTAGCCGTGTCGGTCAAGATGTAGGTGCGCAACGGGGTGTCTTCTGGCGGCTCGCCCCACTTGACCGAATCGGCGTTGAATGTCGTGTCTTCCTCGCCCGGCAACAGGAGCGAGAACTGGGTCTTGTACTGCGCCTTGCCGATGCGCTTCTTCTTCGTCTCAAGGTATGCGTCCGAATGGAACGGGAAGACGGGTTCGCCATTCTCGTCTATGTCCCGACAGACCATGATGTCAAACTGCTTGCCCTCGTGCAGGTAACATCCACGCGCCACCTTGCGCAGTCTCAGACCGCCCTCAATGACCTCAATCACGTACTTGTAGATGTTCCAGCCCAGCCTGAACGTCCCGACCATCCACGTCTCGGTCCCCGCAAGTTCCTGAGACCCGAGCCGCTTGTACCAGTCAACGCCCCCCGTCATCTTCGCCTGCGATTGTTCCGATATGTCGCCTACCCCGTCGTCAATCAGGAAGGCTCGCGGGTGCGCGCCAGTGCCGGGGCTGTCGGGCGAGGTCAGCGTCACCGTCTCGTCCAGTACCCCGCTCGCGGGCCGCTTGATGGTGAACCGGCCCTTGCCCCATTCCCCCCCACCTTCACGAAACGGACCATACTCGTCTTCCAGCCGGGTAAGCTGGTCCCGAATCCAGAGCGAGCGCTTCACAACCTCAGTCTTGGCCTCGCTCCCAATCCGCAACGTGTGATTGTGATCCTTGAGTATCTTCTTGCCCTGAAGCATGAGGGCCAGCACGGACTTCCCCACGCCCCGGACAGCGAACAGGCCCTTGTCCTTCCCGTTGTCCCGCTCAAGATGCTCGGCCATCATCCGGTACGGCCACTTCTCGTCATCGAAGGGGAACCACGGGATGCCCTCAACGTGTGGCTCGACGGCCAAGTTGAATACGTCGCGCGCTAGTGTAGTATAGTCTTCTAGCAGCGCATAGCGCGCCTTTGCCTCTTCCTGGAACATTAGAACCTGTTCAAGGATTTGGCGTTGACTGGTAAGGTCGTCCATCGGCTCCCCCTGCCTTGACAGTGACGCTTCGTGGGCGTCCGGCAGCAGATTTCGGGGCAACTACGAGGTTCCGTTGAATGGCGTCAAGCCTCCTCTGTGTCTCTTCTGGTCCTAGTATCGGGAGCAGAACCTTCGCTAGGTCGGTAGTGTTACTATGGATTTCGTGGCTCGCCTTGAGGTCTGGGAGGGTCTTCGCCAAGATAATTTGCCCCAAGCGGCAGATCGAGTTGATAGCCTTGACCCTGACCTCTGAGTGAACCCGCTTCCCCAGCGCAATCTTCACCGCGGCCCGCAACCCATCCGCAAGGGCGTGGCGCGCTTCGTCTGCAAGATCGTGGATGTCGTCCATGAGAGTGTTTCAGGGTTGGCAGACCGCCGAGGTGTCGATCCTCGTAAGCGGGCTTTGGAGGCCCACTGCCGGGCCGCCGGGCGATCTAATTGGGCCGCTCGGCGGGATTTGAACCCGCGTGCACAGCGCCACAAGCTGCTGGCCTACCCCTGGCCCACAAGCGGCATCACGTGCGGCCCCAGTCTTGCAGGCACCCCTCACAGGGCACCGTTACTCGCTTCCACACGTGGTGGATGAGCTATGCGAATTTGGCTGGC
>CAZGRL010000169.1:0-6907 GCA_964528155.1 uncultured Anaerolineaceae bacterium | reverse complement strand
TCTCGGGAGGGATCTGGTTCGCCCACGCGACTGCCTGGATGATGGCTTCCTCGAAGTCTCCGAACTTTTCGTCCACTCCAGTTGCCGGGAAACCCTTCGGCTCCTCACCCTGGTCGAGTGTTTCGACCATCAATCCCGGCATCATCTCAGCTGTGCGGTATGTCCTGCTGGTCCCGGTCGAGTCGATCGCGGTGTCGGTCGTTGCCCTCCTGATAGCTCCTCCCGACAATGGCTTTCGAATCTGGGTCGCCTCCTTGCGCATGATGAACATGGCAAGGAAGGAGTTTAACGTCGCCTTTCGCTGGGTCGAGTCCCGGTATCGGTCGATCTCGCGCAGCGACTGCATCACGAGCGACAGGATCGGCTCCCCCCTGGTCTCAGCATGTCGCTTGTCGTTCACGATCACCAGCCATGCAACCGCACGACCGCGCGCGTCTCGCGCCGGTATCCGTTTCGACGTCCCATCCTTCTGGCGGACATGATAGGCAACGTGACGTCCCGACTTATCTATCTCGACTCCTTCCGAGATCTTGTTGCCGGACGAACGCTTGAACAGGTAATCGAGCGGGGTTTGGACGCTCCCTCCGTCGATGAGCTTGATCTGGGGCAGCTTGGTCACCGGGTCCTGGAGCAGCGTGACCAGCTCGTCCCCGCAGACCCACGCCTCCCGGAAGACCTCGGCCTGCAGCTCCCCGAACGTCATGAGGCCGCGCGCGTCGCAAAGACCCTTGTTCTCTGCCCAGACGTCGAACCGTTGCTCGATGAGCTCGGACCAGTCGGACAAGAACTCTTCTTCGAAGCCGAGCAGAGCCTCGCCCGGCGTCGCTTCGAGGTGCAAACCCGTGTTGACCACGTTCGTGACGAGCCGACGAATGAGACCGCGAGCGTACAGGTTTGTCTTGAAGAGCTCGGACGAGCGCTGGCGCAGCGTCCAGTAGTCCCATTCCAGGATCTGAACGGGGCCCATCCCTCCTGGGAACTTCTCACCATGCCACCATCCGCTTATTGGAGGGGCTGGAGCCTGCTGGTTGACTGCTGTATGAACCGGCGCGGCATCGATGGCTGGCACATCGAAGTCGGGCGCACGGCCGCTCAGGGCCCTAGCCAGTCGCGTCAATGGTCCAAACAGCTCCGTCATGTCACGCTACGGTTCCGTAATAGTTTCCGCCGCCGCCGTTTAGCTCATCGTCAAGTCGCCGCAATTCCTTGTTCAGCCACTCCAGCGTCTTGCGGAGTTCAGTCAGGTTGGCCTTAGTTACCGACTGCTTCGTCTGCCCGGTGTCGAGTGAGTACGATTGCGCTCCCGACGACAGAGCTAGGATTGCGGCGCGGTAGGCTGTGATTGCTGCCTTGGTCGCGTCGATCTGCTCTTGGAGGAACGCCTCTGTGATCTCGGATGCCATGGCTATTGAGTGAAGTGGATGTTGTGCTTGAAGCAGTCGTCGAAAAATAGCGCCCAGTCCGTATGATCCATTTCTAGACCTTCGCAATGGTCCCAAGCCAGCAGGTCGAGCGCGCAGCTATTGTAAACCAGCAAGTCCCAGAGCTCATTTGCGGCGCCGCTCGGGCGATGCCAGAACCAACCGAGCCGCTTGCCAGTCTTGTCGTCTATTTTCTCGTGCCTGCTCTCGACCGTCAGTTCCTTCAGCTGCTTGTCATCAGCATCAAGCGGGGCATTGAAGTGGCCTTCTGGCTGGAGTCCCATCCCGTCCCAGTGCGCCAGAAGAGCCGTGGACCACCTGTCCTTGTAGACGTCGACGCTGATCCCGAAGGCCTGCATTCCGGTCGGCGTCTTGAGGTCTGAAAACTCCTTGATGCCAGCAGCCTGAGGAGTCTCACGTCCCCGGATCGGGTAGACCCCAAATTCGTACTGAGCCGCAAACCTGTAGACCGTGTCTCCACGGTAACCGGCATCAATCAACATCATTGCGATCGGATATTCTTTTCCGTCGTCAGCTTGATACCGTTTGGTTTCGATCAGCTTTTCCAGCCTGCCCCAGGTAGCCTGATTCGAGAGCTGCTCCGTGTCGCCCAGAAATCTCCAGTAGTCGACCAGGATCGCGCGTCGCCCTCGGCACCAGCCGAATACCGCTACGGCCAGATTGTCCCCGTGGACGTCGACCGCGCACGTCAGGGCCGCGACCGGTCCGGCGCAGTGCTCCCCGCAGAACGCCGCATTCGGGACTTGGCCGTACCGGTACGCATGTCGGCGATGTCCCGACACCATCTCGAACCGCACCTTCTGACCCCTGATCGTGAACGTGCGCCCCAGCACTGTGTTGTAGAATGCCTGCAGGGCATCGAGGTCTTTCGGCTTGTTGTGCTCGACATCCCATGCTTCGAGCCACATCAGGACGAGCGCCTCCCAGGTCTGGAAGCGCGAATACAGCGATGAAAGGTGGTAGCTCCTGACATGAGGGCTGATCGGTTCCGCCGTCGGGATCCATCTGGCGTTGTCCTCGCTGAGCAGCCGTTCCTTGTCTTCTTCACGGTGCGCATGCCCACATTCTCGACACAGATACCGGACCGAGCCGGGCACGAGGGTCTGGCCACCTTCCCACACGATTCCCGTGACCTCGCCAGTCTCCTTGTCCTCGTCGTGCCACCGGAGCTCCTGCTCGGCACCGCACTTCAGGCACTTGACGAAATAGCGGCGCTGATCACCACGCCGGAACCGCCTTTGAATATGGGACTGGTCCTCGAGTAGCGGTGTCGATAGGTCCACGATCTTTCGTTGCTGCTCGTAGGCTGCCGTGCGTCGCCCCGTCAGGGCTATCGGATCACCACTCTTGCCAACGTTCTGCGGCCATGTATCGATCTCATCTCTCAACATGGCCTTTGCCGAGAAGCTGATCATGTTGTTGGGGCTCTTCGCTCCCGACATCAGCATATAGCCGCCGCCCTCCCATTCGAGCTTCGTAGCGGTTCGGCCGGAACGCTTTCGGTTCGATTCATCTGCGGAGCGGATGTGACGCTGCAGTCCTGAGTGTATCAGCATCGGGACCACGCACAACTCGAGCCGCTTCTTCGCCACATCATCGTCCGCCGTGATGAACATGGCGGGCGCGGTCCTGACGTGCTCGATCAGGTAACCGATGTAGTTCTCGATGATCCCGACCGTTGCCCCGATCTGGGCCCCCTTCATGAACGCGAGTTCACGGACGGGACTGTGCTCGGCAAGACAATCAAGCGGCTCTTTCAGGTACGGAGCCCATGCGAAGCGATAAAAGCCAGGCCTACTCGAGAGCTGCTGGGGCAGGAACCGTTTGCGCTCGGCCCATTCAGAAGGAAGGAGGAACATGCGCTCCATTGTGAGCGCTAGGACTTTTGATAGAGTCCATTCGAGATCCGATGTCTCGGAGTCGAACGAGTCACATCTGTTCGGCAGTGGCCTATCGCGGCGGACGGCGTTGTCTTGCTCAGTGGAGCCCTGCTCCGTCTCTGCCGGCTCCGGCTGCAGACCTCGTGCTATCTGCGACGCCCACTCTCCGAGCAACCTCCTCGCCGACTCGTCTTGCGCTGTCTCTTCCAAGTAGATCCTCGATGACATCGAACACGAGCTGCACATGCTTGCGCAGCCCCTTATGGGTCTCCTCTGCAAAAAGCTCGGGGGCCTTCAGCTTGATGATCGTGAGCGCCGCTTTCCAATCCTTCGCTCCAGCAGATCTCAGGACACCGAACGCCGTGACGACTACGCGGTGCTCTGCCTTGAGAACGTCGGCGGCGAAGGACGAGAATGGCTCATCAGCTTCCTGTTCCTGCCCACGATGCATCCAGTACTTGACGTCCGACTCGCTCACGCCGGCGTACCCTGCCGCATACTTCCGGGGAGCCCCGGAGGAGATGGCCCGAACGAAATCCTCCTTCACCTTTTGCGTGAGCTTCGATTTCTTCGGCATTTCAACGCGGTCCCTTGACCTGTTCAGCCAGATGGCCAGGACGAAAAGCCTAGTAATGTCGCATAGTTGACGCTATAATTTGAGAAACAGGAGACCTCATCATGCAAGCAACCGAGATCAACTGGACCGAGCTCTCGTGGAACCCCGTCTCCGGCTGCACGAAGATCAGCGCCGGATGCAAGCACTGCTATGCCCATAGGCTGGCCGAACAGAAGCGCGGGACCGCGGCGTTCCCCAACGGATTCGACCTGACCTTTCGGCCCCACAAGCTGAGCGAACCTCGCCGTCTGAAGGAGCCGAGCCTCATCTTCGTCAACTCGATGAGCGACCCATTCCACGAGAAGATCCCGGACGAGTACCGGGACGAGATTTTCGAGGCAATCCGACGCTCACCACAGCACCGCTACCAGATGCTGACCAAACGGCCACAGGAGGCGGCCAGGTACTTCGCTACCCGGGCAATCCCGAGCTGCGTCTGGCTGGGGGTGACCGTCGAGCACGCTGACACGCTCTGGCGTCTGGACGTCCTGCGAGGCCTAAAGGCCCGTGTCAGGTTTGTGTCGATGGAGCCCCTGCTTGGGCCCATGCCAAACGTCAACTTGAGTGGAATCCATTGGGTCATCGTTGGGGGCGAGAGCGGGAGACACCTGCTCCGAGAAGACGAGTGCTCGAAGCGCGGTCTCGTGAGACTTGGCCGCAAGGGAGAACCGCGTTGGGTGGCACGTGAGGACCGCAAGGACTGGGTCCGTCAGATCCGGGACGCTTGCGTCTGCCAGCTGGTTCCGTTCCACTTCAAGCAGTGGGGCGGATCTAAGGGGAGCCTAGCCGGACGCCTGCTAGACGGTCGGACTTGGGATGAGAGGCCTACAGGTCGCGGCGCGATGCCTGGACAAGCAATTGGAATGGACGCTGTCCGGCTTCGTCTAGTCAGCTAGGCCTTCGAAGACGAGGGCCGTGTAGAGCATCACCTGTTGGCCGAGCCCTGACCCATTCCCTCGGGCCTGCCATGTCCTGCGGACCCGGACTCGACTCCTTTGGGTCCAGGTCCGCAACGCTCGTCGCGATGCCATGATGGCGGCCTTTAGACCCGTCGGCGCCCCGGATGACGGAACACCCAGCAAGTCCTGCAGCCCCGAACACCTGCCGCCATAGCGGCTATGCATGTTGCCGCCATCCGTGATCACGACCGCTCCCAGCTCGCCAGGCTTCCATTTGCGGCGAGCCGCAACGACGATCATTTGAGACCACGGGGACCCATAGGCATCGACATCGAATACGTTGAACTGACGCAGGTCAAGCGAGCGCAGGAGCGTCAAGTTGTCGCACCAGAATCGTGGCGGGTCCCCGGGCTCAACTGGTCGCTGATCACATCCCACGTAGGCACCGGCATCGACCCAGGCTCCGCGCCACATCTCTCCATAGCCGCAAAAGCAGTCGAGCACGGAAGCATTCGATATGCAGCCAAGAATCTTTCTGCGCAGCTCGATCTTTGCAGCATGTGCCATGCTGCCGTTGTCACACTTGGCCAGCTGCACCGAAGTCCTCGACGAAGCAGTCAACATCTACGCCCTGCAGCTCATCCAATTGGTCACGAATGACCTGCAAGGCGTCGGCTTGTGACGTCAGCGGACCGCTTACGGTCAGGGTGAATGTCGGGGTCAGCTCGGACACCTCGACGCGCGTCGGCCTAGCCCTGTCCTCTGGCTGTACGACCTCATCCTCGTCGAACCCCATCGACTGCAGGTCATCCTCAAAGTCTGCCAGCAAGTCGCTGAGCTCATCCTTCTGCCACCCAGAATCCTGCCCAACCCGGTTGTCCGAGATCGCCGCCTGATGCGCATCCTCCTTGCCCAGATCTCGCAACCTTGCCGGAACCTGCTTCGACACCGCTACCCGAGCCGCTTCAGGATGCCAGCTCTCCCGGCGCTTCGGGGACTCCTTGGCCCACCTGGCAACAATCCGTTCTGCGGCCTGCATGCGTCCGTGTCCGGCGATGATTTCCCGATCTTCGGTGCGGGCCTCGATTGGGGCTCCCCATCCGTACCTGATGATGGCCCGCACGAGCTTGGGTACGGTCTTGCCATGCTTCCGTGGGTTCCGTTCCCACCCATGCAAGGAAGCAATCGGCACCCAGATGGCGGCCGCGTCTGCCGGGACATTTTCGCGTGGTTTCTTTGGCGACATGGCCTCACATTCTGGAACCGGTTAATCCGACTGGAACGGACTGAACCGCCGGGTTCGCGGACTGGTCCGGATGACCAAGCTCGGACTGCTGGCGATCGCCGTCCTGCAGGTCAGTTAGCCGGGCGGAAAGTTTGGTCTTGATCGCCATGGCAACTTCGTCTCGCGCACGCTTGAGGTACTGCGACACGACTTCGCAATACGCCTGCGCGGCGACTTCCCTGGTTCCTCCGGATAGGGCGATGTCGAACAGCCGTCCTACTACCTGGTCAGCTCCATCCGTGAGCAGATGACGGTCGCACGCATCCTGAAAGCCGAACAGGAACGCGAAGAAGTCTCGGGACACGAGCTCGCCTCGGGCGACCTGGAACTTGAGCCGTTTCTCCCGAACGCTGTCCAGGTCTTTCAGGACCGCGAGCCAATCCCGCATGCCTCGGCTTGTTCCGAACCGTTCCACTACCTCGCCGAACGGCATCTCGCGATAGAAGTCGATATCGGCTGGGTCGTCCGGGTCTGGCTGCTGGAAGCTGATCTGGACGTCGTGCTCTGTCTGCCCCGACACCGGAGGCGACATGGATGGGCTCGGGACCGGAACTCCGCGGCGGCCAAGGTACTCGGCGACAGCTGCGGAATCCAGGTCTAGGCGCTCATCGCTGAGCGCTGTCCGAAGCAGCCCCCGGCAGGCCTTCGTAATGGCCGGCTTGCTCACTCCAGCGATTGCTGCGAATTCGCTCCGGGTGACCAATCGCATTTTTCGTCCCAGCCTACCGGTTAACTCCAAAAAAAAGTCGAAATTGTCGTGAGAGCCGGCGGACTTCAATCAAAAC